>CAYFQV010000163.1:0-1669 GCA_964345195.1 uncultured Spirochaetaceae bacterium | reverse complement strand
TCACTGCCCGAGGGCGCAGCCGTCGCCGCGGGGGTCGCTACCGCACCACAGCACGCCGTCGGGCGCACGCCAGATGAGCTGTCCCAGGCCGAATGCCGCGCGGCGGCTACCCGATACCAGCTCCACTTCATGACCGCGCTCGCGTAAACCCGCGGCCGGGTCCGTGGCCGCCGGATGAAAGCTGCTCCCCTCCTGCTCGCGGTTGTCGTCGGCCTCCAGAAAGACACGGCCGTTCGGGTCCCCGTCGGCAAGCTGGAAGCGTGCTCCGTCCAAGGCCGCCTGAGGATCGACGCCCCGGCGGATGAGCGCGTCGACAAGCTGTAGATGCCCCTGGGGCTGCATCATACCACCCATGACCCCGAATGCGGCAGCCACCCCGCCCTCCGGCCGCGTGATCATCCCGGGGATGATGGTGTGGTAAGGCCGCTTCCCCGGAGCCGGACGGTTGGGGTGGGCTTCGTCCAGGACGAAACCTCGACCCCGGTTCTGCAGGGAAAAGCCGCAGCCCTCCGGCACAATTCCGGTACCGAAACCCATGTAGTTGCTGTTAATGAAGGAGCAGGCGTTGCCGTCGGCATCCACGACACAGAAGTAGACGGTGTCGTCCCCGACGGCGCCCGGCGGTACGCCCGAATCGACCTCTTCGCAGCGGCGCTCGGGGTCTATCAGTGCCGCCCGGCCCGCCAGGTAGGCCGGATCTATCATCCCCTCGGTAGGAACGGGAACGGCCGCGGGATCCGCCACGTAGCGCCGGGCGTCCGCGAAGGCGTGCCGCATGGACTCAATGAGCAGGTGATAGTCCCTCGCGGTCGGCTCGGTGTTCGGCTTGGTGTTCAACTCGGCGGGGTCAGGCCCCGTGGTGCCGTTACGCCCGGCCTCGATTTCGACCGCCGCGGTCACCCCGCCGTGAACGGCATCGTGAATACCCAGCGCCATGAGCGCCGCCACTCCCTGACCGTTCGGCGGACACTCCCAAACCGTGTAGCCGCCGTAAGGGACGCCGATGGGATCCACCCACTCGCTCGCGTGGGCTGCGAGATCATCCATGGTCATGAGCCCGCCGGCCTCCCGCAGCACCCGGACAATGCGCTCCGCGATCCAGCCGCGGTAGAACACCTCCGGTCCCTCCGCGGCAAGGGCTTCGAGGGTCGTGGCAAGCGTGGGGATCCGCATGAGCTCGCCCGCGCGTGGCCCACGGCCGCCGAGCATGAGCTCACCGCCGTGGACGCTGTGCGCGAGTTGCCGCTCCGCGCCGCGACTCCACCAGCCGGCGGTGTAGGGTGCCACCGGGAAGCCGTCCCGGGCCAGGCGAAGCGCCGGGACCAGCAAATCCCCGAAGGGTAAACGCCCAAAAGCCGCGTGGGTATCCCACCAGGCGGCGGCCGCGCCGGGGACGGTGACGGTGTGGGGGTGGAACAGCGGCAGCGCCGGCGGGACGGCGGCTCCATTGCCGTCGTCCGCACCGTCTTCACGGGCCGCCCGGAGCGCCTCCTCCATGGAGAGTGCCGCCGGGGCGCGGCCGGAGCCGTTGAGGCCGTGGAGGCGGCCCGTGGCCGCCTCGTAGTAGAGACAAAAGGCGTCACCGCCGAGCCCGGTTGAGCAGGCCTGCGTGACCTGCAGCGCCGCCGCCGTGGCCACCGCGGCGTCCGCGGCCGTTCCCCCGGCGTCG
>CAYFQV010000162.1:0-6921 GCA_964345195.1 uncultured Spirochaetaceae bacterium | reverse complement strand
CTCATTGCCATGTACAGCCTCTACGGGGAAACGGTCTTCGACCCCTTCCTCGGCACCGGGACCACCAGCGCCGCGGCGGTCGCCGCCGGGCGAAACAGCATGGGCGTTGAGATCGACCCACACTTCGTTGACGTGGCGCTGGAGAGTATAAGCGGAGATTTGGAGCCCCTGCGCAGCCGGCAGATCCGGCGGCTCCGGGACCACGAAGCCTTTACCGCATCTCGCGAGGCGGCGGGCAAAGCTCTGAAGCACGTGAACGTGCCGCACGGAATTCCGGTGGTTACGAGTCAGGAGCGGGAGCTGGAGATTCTCGCCGTGGATGAGCTGCGGCCGGAAGACGGGGCAGGAGACGACACGAGGGATAGGGTGACTCACCGCATCCGCGCCCGGCACAGCCGTGCCGAGGAGGCCTGAGCCGTTACGAGACCGGCGGCAGATCGAAGCGCTTTTGAATCGAATCCGTGTCGATTCCGACATCCGCAAGGGACAGTCGTGACGTCGGCACGAACCCTCGGGAATCTTCCTGTGCGCGGGCGAGCGTCAGCGACATGCGCCGCGGAACCCTGAGACCGAAATGCGCATAGATGTCGCGAACGGTACCCTCAACATCGTTTACGAGAGTATCAAAATCGACAACGCGCACGCGTTCCGGTGGCAACTCCGAAAGAGAGCGGAGAGCGTGCTTCTGCCAGTGCCCCGCCAGGTCGGCAATGCGTTCCCGATAGGGAAAGCGCTCGGTCGGGTTGCCGAAGTAGTGCCATACGAATGAGAACCAGTTAATCATGGACGGCACCACTTCCTCAGGGCGCCGCCTGACGAAGATGAAACGGGCATCCGGAAAGCGCTCGGCCACGGAGCGAATCTTCGCCGAGAACGAGGGATTCTTAGACAGCAGCACTTGCCGGCTGCGATGCGCATATAGATGGCGACGCAGAACGTAGTCGTAGAACGACAGAATACGCCGACGGCGCCGCGGTGACACCCGATTATCGAAGTCGAAGAAGTCCCGCTCGCGGCCCCCGGTGGGGAAGAAGAACCAGGTAAATAAGCTCTCCCAAAGATAGAGAAGGAGCCCTTCGTCCTCCTCGGTATCCTCGAGCGCCACGCGGTGAAAGCGAATCTTCCCCAGTACCGCCTTATCAACGTGTTCCAACCATCGCGCGAAGGGGCGGCCGACCCGCCGGTCTACAGACAGTAAGAGCTGCCACAGCTTCCGCTGGGATACCGATGGTGTTACGTAGATCTCCCGTGTGGTAAGAGAGGTAAAGGTTTCGTCATCCTGCCACAGCAGTCGATGCAGGAATGTGGTACCGCTGCGGAAGTTGCCGACGACGAAGATCGGTCCTGACGGTCGACGGCGGCGAAACCCGGGAAAGAAGAGGTGATCGAGCAGGAAGAATAGCCAAGACAAGCCTTGCCCAACGACGAACAGCGCGAGAAACGCACCATAGAAGCGAAGACGACGGAAGCCGACACGAAACACCGGATGCCGCGGGTTTGTGAGCATTGTCCCCAACTGATATCCAAGCAGCTTCCAGTTGAAGCGCATGGAGCTTCCCCCTATTGAGACACTACCCCGCTGTTCCCCGTCGATATGTTAACGCATTTGGGCGTCGCCTGGGGTTTGCAAAAATGATAGCCCTGGGAGTACTCGATTCCCGCAGCCTTCACCGCGTCGAGGATGCGGTCGTCCTCCACGAACTCCGCCACGACCGCGATATTCGAGAAAGCGGCAAAGGACTTGATGCCGACAACCAGATTTCGAATCACCGGATCATCCGCGACGTTTCGTATCAAGGTGCCGTCGATCTTAATGAAATCAACGTCGAGGTCCACGATCCGCGCGAAGTTGGAGTAGCCGCTGCCGAAGTCATCAATCGCAATCGTAACTCCCAGCTCCTTAACCCGACGGATGAAACGCTTGATCTCATCGTAACCGGCAAAGCCCTCTTCCTCGACGATCTCAATAGTCAAGGCGTGAGCAACCCGCGGTGCACTCCGGAGTATGGAGACGATAAACTCTCGCGTTTCCTCGTTCTCAATATCCAGCACCGAGAGATTGATGGTAAGACCCTCTTCTCTATCGCGAAAGACCTCTACCGCCTTTTGGATCATGACCTGGGTGACGCGGGCGTAGTACTTGCTATTTTTGGCAACCGTCAAGAAGGCGCCGGGACTAATCGCCTTATCATCTTCATCCAACATGCGCAGCAGGGCTTCGAACTTCTCCGTCCGGCCGGTCTCGTTGTTCACGATCGGCTGGAAGTAGGGAACGAAACGGTCCTCCGAGAGACCGTTGCGAATCTTTCGCAGCCACACCATGTTGCTCTCAATGACACTGTAAGCCTGCTCGGCAATATCCGGGGCGTATACGACGTTGACTCGATTGTTCACGTCTTCGTTAACGGCCAGCTCGCCATGCTCCAGAAGCGCGTCGGCGTCGACGGAGACTCCAATGGTGAAATCACTTTCGTATTGCAGGTCGTCCCAATCTTTACCGGCTTCGATCAACGCCGCGTGGATAGACTCGGCAAGCTCAAGCGCCTCTTCTCGCGTCAATTGGATATCGACGAGAATGCCGAAAAGCCCGGATGAAAAGTGAAAGAGCTCGGGCTCGTGGAGGTCGTGACGCTCGGCAACGCCGGGCAGTGCTCCGGCAAAGCGACGTTCCAGATGGGCCACCTTCGATTCGCCGTAGAAGCGTCCGATCGTGTCGACGTTGTCGATCTTGAGAAGAAGCAGCAACGGAGTCTTATAGCTTGGGAGCTCGTCTCGAAAAGCGGCGCGATTCGGCAGCCCGGTGTTGGGGTTGGCCGTCGACAGTACGTATTTACGGTTGACCTCAGAGAGGTTGATGTAGGAGCGAACATTCGCCATTAGCTCGAGACGATCAAAGGGTTTCGTCAAGAAGCCCGTCGCCCCGGCATCAAAGGCGCTAATTCGATCCTCCGTCTCGCTAAGTGCCGTCAACATGAGAATGGGAATACGGTCGGTACGCTCGTCGTTCTTGAGAATCCGAGTAGCCTCGAGCCCGTTCATCTCCGGCATCATCAAATCCATAAGGACCAGATCCGGCGGCTCATCCAAGGCTTTATCAACCGCCTCCCGCCCGGTAGCCGCCTCTACGATCCGATAGTCCATATCCTGAAAGGTCGCATGCACGACCATTCGATTGACGCGGTTGTCGTCGGCAACGAGGATGAGAGGCTGGTCTTCTGCATTGACCTTCGCTTCGAGGTTCCGTGACGCTGATGAATATTCCACAACTAAGCCCTGTGTAACATACTCTCACAGCCTCCCGCGTGGAAAGTGGCCCAAGCCGCGAAAAAGACCGACGCCGCCTGCCTGGGCGGAACTACCCGTCGAACTTCTTGATAACGGCAATACCGTTGTGTCCCCCGAAGCCCAGCGAGTTCGAGACGGCGACGTTGACCGGAGCGTCGACCCCGGTGTTCGGGACGTAGTCCAGGTCGCAGGCCGGGTCCGGATCATCCAGGTTGATAGTCGCCGGTATATACTGATCACGGATGGCAAGGGTCGAAATGATAGCTTCCACCGCGCCGGCGGCGCCGATCATGTGTCCATGCATGGACTTCGTAGAGGAAACCTTCAACCTGTATGCGTGCTCGCCGAATACCTGCTTGATCGCCTTGGTCTCCATAGGATCATTCAAAGGTGTGGATGTTCCGTGAGCGTTTACGTAGTCAACCTCTTCCGGCTTCAGTCCGGCGTCATTCAGCGCCATTTGAAGAGCCTTGATCGCGCCGTTGCCTTCCGGATCCGGAGCGGTGCGATGGTAGGCGTCGTTGCTTATACCGGAGCCCACAAGCTCCGCGTAGATCCGTGCACCACGCTTTCGCGCGTGATCAAGATCCTCGAGGATCAGCGTACCGGCGCCTTCCCCGATCAGGAAGCCGTCCCGATCCTTGTCGAAGGGTCGCGACGCGTGCTCGGGATCATGGTTGCGCGTCGTGAGTGCTTGAATGACGTTGAACCCCGCCACACCGAGCTCCGTGATGCACGCCTCCACTCCGCCGGTAATCACAACGTCGCCGAGTCCTTCCCGTATCCAGCGAAAGGCGTTGCCGATCGCGTCGGTAGCTGAGGAGCACGCGGTGGCGAGGGAGTACACCGGTCCACGGGCGTTGGTCATGATGGCGACGTTTGCGGGCCCAATGTTGGCAATGAGCTTGGGAATCGTCATGGGAGGAACCCGCCCAGGTCCCTTTTCGAATAGGGCGCGCTCGGAGCTCTCAATGGTTTCGAAGCCCCCAATTCCCACCCCGAGAATCACACCGGTGCGGTCGGGATCGTAGTCACCTTCGTTGAGCTTGGCATCTTGCATGGCCTCGAGAGACGCGGCAACGGTGAATTGGCTGAAGATCTCCATCTTCCGCGCCTCTTTCTTATCCATGTAGTTCTTCGCATCGAAGTCTTTCACCTCCGCGGCGATCTTCGTGGTGAACTCCGTTGTATCGAACTTCGTGATCGGACCTGCGCCACTGCGTCCGGCTTTTACGCTCTCCCACATATCCGGAACGCTATTTCCAATCGGGGTGACGGCACCCATTCCCGAGATAACTACTCGTCGTGACATGATAACTCCTTTGCTCACCCTGAATCTCCGGCACAGGGCTCATGACCGCTATGTAACCCAATGCCGCATAGATAGAGGCGACTACATGCCGAGGCCGCCGGTTACGTGAAGCACCTGACCCGTCACGTAAGACGACAGATCCGAAGCGAGAAATACGACCGCTTTGGCAACTTCTTCCGTAGTGCCGATCCGCGCCATGGGAATCTGCGCAATGAGGGAATCACGCTGTTGCTGGTTCAGACGCTCGGTCATGTCGGTCTGAATGTATCCCGGCGCAACGGCGTTGACCCGCACGTTCCGGGACGCAAGCTCCCGAGCCAAGCTCTTCGTCAAGCCGATAAGCCCGGCCTTGGCCGCGGAGTAGTTGGTCTGACCACCGTTGCCGACCATACCCACAATCGAGGTAATATTGATGATCGACCCGGACCGCTGCTTGATCATGCTCCGCGTGACCGCACGCGCCATGTGGAATGCGCCGGTGAGGTTGATAGAGATCACATCATTCCAGTCCTTTGCGGACATCCGAAAGATGAGCCCATCCCGGGTGATACCGGCGTTGTTCACGAGAATATCGATACCGCCGCTCTCTTCGAGGATCTCCTTAACCGTGGCGGTTATCGTCTCCTCGTCGGCGACATTCCCCTCCTTGAAGAAGACCTCTACCCCGTGCTCTTGAGCCACGCGCGTATACTCATCGAAGAACTCGCCCGCTTTCGAGGCTATGTAGTACACGGTCGCACCTTCACTGAGAAGACGCGTGACAATACCGCGACCGATCCCTCGGGAGCCCCCGGTTACCAGCGCGGTTTGACCTTTCAGCAACATGACGGTCTCCTATGCAAGCGCCTGAATCTGTTCAAGCGTACCGGCAGGCTCCACCACGCCCTCGACGTCGTCGCGGCCCTTCCCGAAAGCCTTCCAGAGCCCCGCAAGCACCGTACCGGGACCGACTTCGAGAAGACGTCCCGGCCCGTCGCGCAAGAGGCTTTCCTCATTCTGTGTCCAGAGCACGGTATTGACGAGCTGCTTGAGGCAGAGCTCTTTGGCTTCATGGCCACTTGTGATCAGATCTCCGCTCACGTTGGAGTACACCGGGAGCGTGGGATCGGAAAACGTGACGTCTCGGATCGCTCTCTCGAACTCCCGGCGAGCGCTTTCCATGAGCGGCGTGTGAAACGGACCCGAGGTCTTGAGCGGAATAACCCGCCGCACACCGGCCGTTTTGAGCACGGCCTGTGCACGCTCGAGTCCCGCAGCCGTACCGGATACAACGGTCTGCACCGGGCTATTCTGCATGCTCGGAAAGGCATCCGTGAAGTCGTTCTCCTCCAATGTCTTTCGCACCGTCGCGAGGTCCATACCGATCGCGGCGATCATCCCGGAAGGGCCGGCATCACCGTCCAATTCACGACTGGCGGCTTCCATGAGCTCTCCGCGAATCTTCACGAGGGGCAGGAGATCCTCCGGCGCCAGCACACCCGCCTCTGCAAGCGCGGCGTACTCGCCGAGACTGAAGCCCGCTGCTCGGGCCGGCTTGATTCCCCGCTCGCGCAGTGCCATGGACGCCGACAAGCTGGTAATGGTCACCGCGACTTGCGTCTTGTCCGTTGCTCGAAGGTCTTCCTCGCTTCCATCGAAGATAACTTCCTCGAGCTTGAAGGGCATGTGCTCATTCGCGCGCTTAAAGAGATCCTGTACGGAACTGCTCGCGTTGTAGAGGCCTTTGCCCATGCCGGGATACTGCGCACCCTGGCCGGGAAACAAGAATGTATACGGCATATGGCGCCCCTTTCCAAAAGCGTCCGCGAACTCTAGCACTAGCCATAGGGGGTGTCAAGTCGGTCACGGACCGACACAAAGCGGCTATGTTCCCATACTGCGGAGCTCTGGCCTCCCCACACGGTTCAGCCCTAGGTTGCGCTTCTTGTCCCGGCGCGACATCCCGTGTACCTTGGCGGATACATGAACACACGCAGACGCTGGTACATTGCAACCGGTCTCGCCATCGTGGCGCTGATCCTGGCCACCGATCCGTTTACCATTCTCGATAGCGTCTTCCGACGGCCGATCCCCGTTCACGACGAGTCCACGACCAAGCGCGCCGCGGCGCTCGTCTCGGACACCGGCGCACCCGCGGCCACCTACCTCGCCGAGAGCTTCGACCGCGCGCGCGTTGTCTTTCTCGGCGAGTTTCCGCAGATCGCCGAACACCCCGAATTCCTTGCCGACAGCATTCCCAGCCTCGCCGCGGCGGGAGTGCGGAGCATTGCCCTCGAACAGCTTCGCTCCGCGGACCAGAGGGAGATCGACGAGCTCACCGGCCG
>CAYFQV010000161.1:0-6978 GCA_964345195.1 uncultured Spirochaetaceae bacterium | reverse complement strand
CGGCCGCCATTCTCGCCACCTTCCGGTCCAAGGTCGATTACGCAATCCGCCGCCGCAACGATATCCAGATCGTGCTCAATGACAACGACGGTATCCCCCCGGTCTACGAGTCCTTGGAGCACCGTAATCAGCTTTGATACATCCGACATGTGCAAGCCGGTGGTCGGCTCGTCCAACACGTAAAAGGAATTGCCGGCCTTGTGTCCGGATATTTCCGCGGCCAGCTTGACCCGCTGAGCCTCCCCTCCGGACAGTGTCGGGCTCGGTTGTCCCACGTGCAAATAGCCGAGACCAATATCCTGCAGGAAGCGGAGTGGTCGAGCAACATCTCCGTGAGCACTGAAGAATTCGAGCGCCTCGTCCACGGTCATCTCCAGAACATCCGCAATGCTCTTGTCTCGAAAGCGCACTTCCAGAGTCTCCTGGTTGTACCTGCGCCCCCCGCACGTTGCGCACGGCGTGTAGACCACCGGCAAAAGCGGCATCTCGATCCGGTGCCGGCCTTGCCCGCCACAGTCTTCACAGCGACCTTCCGCGACATTGAACGAGAACCGCCCGGGCCCATATCCCCGGGCCCGTGCCTCATTCGTGTGGGCAAACACTTCGCGAATCGCATCCATTGCGCCGACGTAGGTTGCAGGAACGGAACGCGGCGTGCGACCGATCGGCGACTCATCGATCTCGTTCGCCCGGACAAAGGACTCCCAACCGTTGATCTCACGGAGAACGGACGGGGGATCACGACGCGCCAGAAGTGCGTGAACGCTACCGTAGATCACGTCGCGCACCAGGCTCGACTTACCCGAACCGCTCACCCCCGTGACACACACCAGACGCGCCTTTGGGATATCGACATCCACATCCGTCAGATTGTGCAGATGGGCACCCCGCACGCTCAGGTAGTCCGCGTCACGCAGGTCTCGCCGCCGCCACTCGCTCAGTCCCTGCTGTTCCCGGAGGAATCGACCGGTAAGGGACTCCGGGTTTCGGGCAATCTCCTTCGGAGTTCCTGAAGCAACAATGCTGCCGCCGGCGGCACCCGCGCCGGGTCCCATGTCAACGACAAAGTCCGCCTTGCGAATAACCGGCTCCTCATGCTCAACGACAACTACCGTGTTGCCCTCGTCCCGTAGCTCTTGAAGAGAGCTCAGCAGTGCCTCCGTGTCCCGTGGGTGGAGGCCGACCGTCGGCTCATCCAAAACGTAGGCACAACCCCGAAGCCGTGAGGAAAGCTCCGCGGCAAGCCGCACACGCTGCGCCTCACCGGTAGAAAGCGTATTCGTCCCACGGTGAAGCTGCAGATACTTCACGCCGAGGCGCTCGAGGACCTCCAAGCGGCGCTGTAGCTCCGGGAGGATCCGATTCGCAACGGCTTCGGGTATGTGGTCCATATCGGAAAGAAAGCGCTGAACGACGCCGGCAGATTGCAGGCCCAATGCGCCGATATCCCAGCCGTTGATCGTTACCGCCCGAGCCTCCGGTCGCAGACGAGTACCGCCGCAGTCGGGACATACCGGTGCTTCAATCTCGAACTCTCCCGGCTCACGCGAAATGCCGCTGCCTCCACAACTTGGACAGGCGCCGTAGCGGTCGGTGAAACTGAACAAGCGTGGATCCGGAACCGGCAAGGTTTCGCCGCAGCGGGGACAATCGTGGCGAGCCGAATAGTAGCGCCCCATGGCGTCGCTAAACTCGACGGGAAGGACCTTGTCGTAGGGTGCGAGGAAGAGATCCCCCTCACCGTCGCTGAGAGCACGCTCGACGGCTTCCTGCAACTGATTGCGAACATCGCCGGAACCGGCGGGCGGGATATAGAGCTGGGCGACGACGAAGTCGATATCGTGCAGCTTATAGCGTTCCAACTCTCCGATGTCCCCGGTTGCGAGGATTCGGCCGTCGACTCGCACACGCGACAGCTCCCGTCGCTGTGCAGCGTCGAGGATCTCCTTGTGCAGCCCTTTCTTCATTCGGATGACCGGCGCCATGATCGCCACCGATCGGCCGGCAAAGGCGTCCCGGATGCGCACCGCAATACTCTGGGCATCAGCCGCCTCACCGGGAGTACCGCAGGTGGGGCAGGTCGGCAGGCCCGCCGCGGCGTACAGGAGCCGCAAGTAGTGGTACACCTCGGAGCTTGTTCCCACCGTCGCACGCGTGGCCGCTCGGGATATCTTCTGCTCCAGCGCGACGGTCGGCGGTATCGACGAAATGCCGTCGACATCCGGGCGGGACAGCTGCTTTGTAAACTGCTGCGCGTAGGCGGGAAGACAGTCGAGGAAGCGGCGTCTGCCCTCGGAGTACAACACATCGAAGGCGAGCGTAGACTTGCCGGAACCGCTCACACCGGTTACGGCTATTAACTGGTCATGGGGCAGGGTAAGCGATATGTCTCGGAGATTGTGCTCGCGCGCCCCTGTGATGGTGATTCCCTCCCGAGGCCGCTCGGCGACGGATAGATACTCTCCATCCGCGGACGTCTCTGCACGCGCCGCATACGGAGTCGCCGGATACGTCGTCCCCGCTTCGCCGGCGCCACGCGACCGAGGACCACCGGAAGTGTAGGCGCGTAGCGCCCGTGCACTTGGGGAATCTGTCTCCAGAAGCTCAGCCGGTGGACCTACGAACAGGAGCTCGCCACCGGCATCGCCACCTTCCGGGCCCATGTCGATAACCCAGTCCGCACAGGCCAACACTCGAAGGTTGTGATCCACAACGACGGCACTGTGCCCGGCATCTACGAGTTTCTCGAGTGCTTGCATGAGTAATGCCACGTCGGCGTGGTGCAACCCGGCGGTGGGCTCATCCAGAAGAAACAGCGTATGATCGCTCTTCCGCGCTTCCGCGAGAAAGCGCGCCAGCTTGAGACGCTGCGCTTCACCGCCGGAGAGCGTGGGGGCCGGCTGCCCGAGGGAGACGTAACCGAGGCCCAAGTCGATCAGTGGAGCCAAGGCTTCTTCCACTCCCTTGAGCTCGCCGTAGTCTTCTCGTACATCCTCGGCGGAAAGCTCCAACACTTCGCTCACCGTACGCCCTTTGAGCGTCACCTCGAGCACCTCACCGCGGAAGCGACGCCCGTTGCACACGGGACAGCGAAGATACGCGTCGGGCAAGAATTGCAGCTCGACCTTCTCGAAACCGGAACCTCCGCAGTTCGGACACGCCCCCGCTTTGCTATTGTACGAGAACGCCGACACGCCCAGGCCCCGTCGCTTTGCCCCCTCAGTCTGCGCGAATGCGCGGCGCAAAGGCTCGAGCACTTTCAGGTAGGTCGCCGGTGTCATTCGAGAACTGCGGCTGAGCGGAGTCTGATCGACCAACACAGCCCGCGACACGGCCTCTATGCCGTAAATACCTTCGCAACGCCCAGGCTCGGTGACCGCTTGTCCCTGCTCACGAAGGATGTTTCGGTACAACACATCATCGACCAACGTCGATTTGCCGGAACCGCTCACCCCCGTAACGCACACCACCGCGTGGAGGGGTATTGCTACGTTGAGCTCTCGGAGATTGTTTTCAGCGGCGCCGCGGACCGTGATCGCCGCTGTTGCTTTGCCGACTCGAGAGTTCGGTCGGTCTTTGGGTTTCGGCGCACCTTCCCGCAGAAAGCGAACGGTGGGAGACTCCGAATGATCAAGAAAACCCGCTACCGGTCCCGCATAGACAAGCTCACCACCGCGACTTCCGGCGCCCGGACCGAGATCAATGATTCGATCCGCCCGCTCAATAAACGCCCAATCGTTCTCCACAAGAAGCACCGCGTTGCGATGCTGCGACAACTCCGTGAGCACCTCCGCCAACCGTGCCTTGTCACGGGCGTGCAGCCCCACCGACGGCTCATCGAGAACGTATAGGGTGTCGGACAGGGCCGACCCGATAGCCGTGGCCAACGTGACCCGCTGCGTTTCCCCCCCGGAGAGCGTTCGCGCTTGGCGTCCCAGGGCAAGGTAGCCCAGTCCGACATCATCCAGGAAGCGAAGGCGGGCCTGAATGTTCTCGAGGAGGATGCGACCCGCGCGATTGATTCGCGCCGGCTCGGCATGGGCTCCTGCGGCGATCTCCTCGAATATCTCGCGCAACTCGGAAACCATCATCGACTGAAGGTCGGGAAAGCTCCACCGGTCCTCGAGGTGGAAGAGCCCGGCGAACTCCTTCAATCGCGTCCCATGGCAGTCCGGACACTCCAGGTACCGGCGATACCGCGAGAGAAAAATGCGTGCATGCTTGCGGTAACGCTTACTCTCAATATAACGGAAGAAGGCGTGAATGCCGTACCAGCCGTATCGCTCATCACCATCCCAAAGGAGCCGTCTGTTCTCCTCACCGATCGCAACCCACGGCTTGTCCGTTGGAATACCCGCGGCCCTGGCGTAGTCGAGCATATCCTCATGTCCCTTCTCGAAGGCGGCGCCTTGAAAGGGACGAACCGCCCCTTCGGCGATCGACAAAGTCGTGTCGGGAATCACGAGATCCGGATCTATATCGATGATGCGGCCGAAGCCCCGACAGGTGGGACAGGCCCCGACCGGATTGTTAAATGAGAAATCCGCAGGCGTCGGCGCGCGATAGCTGAGATCGCAATAGGGGCAGTGTAGTCCGGTACTGAAGCGGAGGGTATCACCCCCCTCCGGAATAATGTGGCAGGCACCCCGTCCGGCGTCCAAAGCAGTCGACAGTGACTCCCGCATGCGTTGTTGCTGTGTTTCCTCCACCTGCAGACGGTCCACGACCACCGTCACATGCCCCTCGTCGGCCCCGCCGTTCGCAGTCACCTGACCCGACAAGCGAGCCTCGTCGAGACGACGCACCGAGCCGTCCTCCCAGACCCGGGTAAATCCGGATTCCCGCAGGCCGCGACGAATCAGCTCCGGATCGGCGGATCCGACGGGTCGATCAAAGCAAATGTGGATGCGCACGCCCTCGAGCTCGCGCATGAGCCGAGACGCTATGTTCTCCGGGCTTTCCTTTTGAACCCGCCGGCCACAGGAAGCGCAGCGGAGCGTTGCGGTCTGTGCGAACAGGGGACGCAAGTAATCATCGATCGACGTAACCGTTCCGACGGTCGAGCGTGAGGTAGTAACCTGACCGGCGCGTCCCACTGCAATCGCGGGCAAAATGCCTACAATCTCGTCGGCGTCCGGTCGCTCGAGCTGGGCAAGGAACTGCCGTGCGTAGGGCGAAAAGGTCTCTACGTATTGCCGGTAACCTTCGGCGTAGAGCACCTCGATCGCCAGGGAGGACTTGCCGGCGCCGGCGACGCCGGTCACCGTCGTGATCGATCCGAGGGGAACCTCAACAGAGACATTCTTGAGGTTATTTTGTCGGGCACCGCGAACAATGATCGGCTTTAGATCCATGACTGTTCAAGATAGCCATGTCTACGATACTCCGTCATCCGCTTGCGACCCTTGCGACCCTTGTATAGCGCAGATTATATCGGTAGCGTAAGACTCACTCGCGGGCATGTGCCATGCAGCACATCCGCCCTCGAACGGAACGAGTAATGAACGAATCACATCACTACCACCCTGAATCCACGCCCGGCCCGAGCGAGTGGAGGAATCTCGATCCTCGGAGCGCAGCCGAACGGATCCGAAACGCAATCCAAGCCGCGCCTCCGAAGGCAAAGGCAGCGGCCTTCGCTGAGATCGAGGACACCGAAGGCCTCGAAACACGTTTTTCCGAAGTAGAAGGCGAGGCGGGCCCTGAGCGGCCGAGCCCACAAGACACAGCGCCACGCGGCGCCGCCGCAACCACGCGGGACCCAGGGCTCAAAAGCCGAGCGCTGTATAAACTTCCATACATGTTGAAAGACTTGTTTAACCTCGCGGGTCACGTTACCCGGGCGGGAGCGACCTTCCTTCAGGAAGCGCATGGCCCGGCGAAAGAGGACAGCCTCCTTGTGCGACGACTCCGCGAGGCGGGGGCAGTGTTCGCCGGAAAGACCAATCTCAACGAGTTTGCCTACGGACTGGACGGCATGAATGCCCACTATGGGAACTGTCCGCATCCCTGGGATTCGGCGCGCATTAGCGGCGGCTCATCCAGCGGCTCCGCCTGGGCCGTCGGCCGGCGAGTGGTTCCCCTTGCCTTCGGAACGGATACAGGCGGATCAATCCGCGTACCGGCTGCTCTCTGTGGGGTCTACGGCGTGCGCATGGAGCCGAACGAGCTCGCGGTCGAGGGCGTCATTCCGCTTTCAGAGACCTTCGACACCGTCGGGTGGTTTACCGACAGCCCCGACGTGTCCGCCGCGGTGTGGCGGACCCTTGCCGACGACCGCGAACACGCGACGGCAGATCCCTCGCGAATGATCTACGTTCCTCGATCCGCAGTGGTCGAGGATCAGGAGATGGCGGCACACTACCGTAGGGCCGCCGATCGCTTCGAGCTGAATAGCTCGGGACAGTCCACGGACGCCGTATCCGTTTCAGAGATAGCCGCCTGGATCGACGAGCACACGGATGAACACGTTGCTGCTTACAACATCATCGGAAGTTCCGAGGCCTACGCCTATCACGAGCCCTTGCTCGAGCAGTGGGGTGACCGCTACGAACCGCGGGTGCGGGAGCTCATTGAGCGGGGAGCACGGTGGACCGAGGGAGATCGAGCCTGGGCACGCTCGGTTCAAGCACACACCGAGGGACGCCTGCTGGAATACCTCTCCGCGGCCGAGGCGATTGTCATGCCCACGACGCACGTCACCGCACCACGGTTCGAGGAAGCCGATCAAGAGTACCGCCGTCGCATCCTGGCCTTGACCGCGCTCGGCAGCCTCGGACGCGTCCCGATTGTAACCGTTCCCGTGTTCGTGACCGACCGCCTCTCCGGAGGCCTGCAGTTCCTCGTTCATCCACAGCGCCGCAGCCTCGTGCCGGCGATTCTCCACATGGTCAGCCGCGCCGCGGCATCCTGAGCCCGGCACAGCCCTCCCAATAGCCGAAGTGAGACGGAACCGGCGGGGTGGTGACCCGCGGAATC
>CAYFQV010000160.1:0-7111 GCA_964345195.1 uncultured Spirochaetaceae bacterium | reverse complement strand
GCCACGAGATCACGGGTCCGGTCATTGTAGTAGTTTCGGTAGTCGTCGTGAGATGACTTGTTTTTGTGTGGGAGGTTAGCTTCTACTCCGATCCGCTCGCAGATAGTCTGGAAGTCTTCGCGCATGGTCTCCAGTCGTCCCACGTAGTCAACGAGAAGCGTACCGGACTCGTCAGTCAGGTATTCTTGCTGGAGGTGAACATGTCCGTCGATGCGCCAGTCAAGATACTGCTCGAAGGAGTTGAAGCAAGTGACGACGTCGTGTTGCTTGTGGGAGGACTGCTGACTCATGTAGTGGTAGAGCGAAACCTGCCAGCTCCAGGGGTTTCGCACAAACGCAAAGGTGAAGTATGCCGACCACTTCCGCGGCCACTTCTCCCTAACTTCAAGCGCCGAAGCGTGTGTGGGTAGGGTAATCAGATTCAGTTTCTGCAGAGCTCGCTGCAGCAACGAGGGCCGGTCGCGATAGGGGCGCAGGGCGGTCCGGATGCTTTTTCCCCCAGTTTTGTAAACGTGGATGAAGATGAATTCTTTCGAGTCGGAAACGAGCATCACGCAGTCTGGCGATTTCGAAGAACGGGAACGGATAGGGGCAGACGATTCAAACCGATGATGATAACCAGTCCGCCCCATAACTCGGGTCCTTCCAGGGGGCTGTTAAACAGGCCAATGAAGCCGATCGCTGCGAGCAGAGTACACACCATAAAGCTATGCAGACGGCGCTGGCGCCGCCAGGCGAGATAATGACTCATTAGAAAGTAGCCGTATAGAAGTGATAGTCCAGCAACGGCAACTTCCCGTCCATCAATGTATAAGGTGTATAAAATTGTGTTGTAGGCATTCATATAAATGCCCGGCCCCCCGTCGCCGTAGCCAATTTTCCGAAATTCGGTAAAGTAGCTGCCGGTATCGTTAACCTCGGAGCGCACGCTGGAATCAATCTTGCGGAAAAGTAGAAGGACGCTTCCCTTTTCGATCGTGCCAAGCGTCGACCGCCCCATCGTCAGATGGGTATTTAACCGTGAGTTCGGGTCGGTCCGCTCCTGATCGAAAATGGTAAGCCCGCCGGTGTGGTACTGCACGACGTATCGCTCGACAATGCGCCCGACGTCGAACGTGCCGCCCAGACGCCACGTCGTCACCAATAAGATCGCCGACGCCAGCAGCACGGCAAAGGCCGTTCCGTACACCCGGGCTCGCCGGACCCGCCGCGATACGTCGCCACGGATCATGACAAAAATTACAAATCCTGCTATAAAAAGGTAAAGGTATAGCTCTCGTCGTCCGAGCATCATGACCGCGTCCAAAAGATAGAGCCCGGTGATGACGACCAGGAGTAGACTGCTTCGCCGCACTGCGAACAGTACCAGTCCGGCGATCAGACCGGCGAGCAACATCGGTCGGCTGATGGCGTGGTATACGAGTTGCGAAATCTGGCTCGGGAACAGGATACTACTCTCTCCGAAAATGTCTCCTCGGCCGACGAGTGACGGAGTCGTCAAATAGCTCGTGTAGGCTTTGTAAAAGAGCGCGATGCAAACGAGTGCGAACGGGACAAGCCCAACGGCCACCCACCGCCACTTCTGAACGACACGCTCGTTTTCGCGCTCCGGATCGGAGACCGTCTTGGGCCGAGCCACGAGTGCACCGATTGTCACCGACCCGAGCATCAGCAAATACAGGAACTGGGTGTACGCACTGGGCTCGTACAGCCCAACCGGATTCACGTTGGCAACAACGAGCCACGTGCCCCACCAAAAGGCGAGGACCGAAACAGGATTGACGAGATCTCTGGACTTGTAGTAGGCTCCTCCAACAAAGAGAAGCGATGCGACGATGACGACGTACAGCATTTATCGGTGGCTGACTACGTAGGAACCTGTTTTCCACGAATCGAACTTGTTCGCAAAGAGCTCGATTTCGAGCGATTCATGCAGCTTCCCATACACCCATCGGATTAGGTCGGTAGCTAGATACTCGGTTGAGAGCGAAACGTCGTGAAGATCGCTCAGCAACTTGGCCTCGTCGTACCCCATTGTTTCAAGGCGAGACGCACCGATCCAACGAAGGTATCGTCGCATCCACGCCCGACGGATAGGGTTCCGGATCGTCTTCTTCCACTTCGTCAGAGGTTCCGTTGAAATCTGCGAGTACGCGCTTTGCGTCGGATCTCCCAGTTCGCCCTCCACTTTCGAGGGCGCATCAGCACCACCCGGTAGGCGAATCCCAAGAAACTCTTCAATGCGCTCTCGCTCGGCGTCTGGATGTGTAATAAGGGACTCATAATTTACCTGGAGGACACTGCTTCGATCCTCCTCAGCCAGGCTGACGAGATTGTCGATGCCGCCGTAAAGGTCCACCTTGTACCGATACAGATTCCATTTTCCGTGCGCCCACGTCTGCATCATGGATGCTACCATCGACAACGGATTCCGCCATAGGATGATTGCCTTCGCCGACGAGAAGCAGTTGAGAATATCTGCGGCAAACAGGTGGTAACGCGGCGTTTTATCCAGGAAGTACGCTGCTTCCGGTGGAGAGGCGCGCGTGTAGAGACGTCGGACGAACCGGCGAACCTCGTCGTCGAAGACCTCTGCTCCCCCCTCAACGTCGCGTCGGAACCCGAGTATAGCCCGGCGCGCGAGGTTGAATCCGTAGTCGGCATACGTCCCCTCATCGCGCATCACACTCCACAACGGAAGAAGCAACCACGGCTCGGCCGTAGTGCCCACCTGATCCGAGTCGCCAAGCATGCGCTGCAGGAGGGTTGACCCACAACGCGGCAGGGAGAAAATGTACAACGGCTCTACGCTCATCGGTCCAGCGTGTATCGTACGTACGGAGACGAGCCTGCGGGATCGGACCACTTACGCACTGGCTGAGAACACGTAATCGTGATCTCGGCGGGCAGCGCCTATTCCGGGAGAACTCGGCGCGTCACCCGGCGCAGCTTGCGCGTGACGCGCCGATACAATGACGGCCGCAGCATCTTTTTGCGGTATATCCGGTTGATGCGCTGATCACTTACGAGAAACGGGGGCGGCGTAATCGGAAGATCGATGTCGTGACGGTTGAGGCTGGCCTTCTCACTTTCTTCGCTGACTGTGTGGGTGGCTCGTGTTCCGAATCCGACATTCGTAATCATATTCTTACGCGGCACTACACACAGGCCGTTGTTTCGCATGACGGCGAAGTGCCACTGGTAGTCCCAGACATCGCGATCTTTCCCGCCGTAGACGCGATCCCACTTTTTCTCGCGCACCGAGGCGTACGCCGCTCCTCCATCAAGGCTGTCGAGCATACCAGCGTCTCGAAATGCAGGCCAGCCCTCCATAGTCCAGTCAAACTCGTTCCAGGACCGTTTCCACGTCGCCCAGCCCCAAACCTGTGGATAAGAACCGAACGAGTATGAGTACTCGTGCCAGTCGCTTTGGTCGAGACCATAGGTATTTCCGTTGACGTGCATGACCTGTGGGACATCGGCGTAGCGGTCCAGCACCTGCTTGCAGAATGGAAAAAACGACGCGGCCGGCAGGCAGTCATCCTCGAGAATGATAGCCCGGTCGACGTGCTTGAACACCCACGAGATGCCCGACGCTGGTCGCCGCCCACACCCCAGGTTCGAAGCACTGTAGTTTCGGTGCACCTCGCAGTCCCAGTCTACATCTTCCACCACTGCGCGAGTCGCCTTACACTGCTCAGCGTCGTCCGGATGACCCTCTCGAGGTCCGTCGGCAATGACGAACAGCTGAGAGGGCTCCGCCCGCCGGACAGCCTCAAATACCCGACGAGTTGCATCGGGACGTCGGAAAATAATCAGTGCAACAGGTACATCGGTAGGCATGGTCAAGAAAAGACATCTCAGGAGAACTTACGGAGAAGAGACGGAAGTCGAAACGGAAGGAGTATTGCCCTCAGCATCTGGCGGAAAACCGGACGCATCGGTTCCCACGCCAGGCAAATCAGAAACACGGAGACGATCTGTGCCCACAAGGTGGCCCATGCCGCACCAACTCCACCCGACTGCGGGATGAGCACATAGTTGAGTCCAACGTTGACGAGAGCTCCTACAATTGCTGCAATCATCGAGAACCGGGTGTAGTTCTCGGCAACCAGCCACTTTTCCCGAACCACTCCCAGCGCTACGAAGATGAAAGACCACATATGAACTTGAAGGATGCCTGCCGCCTCCAAGAAGGATGCCCCGAAGAGGAGCTCAATCAGATACGGCGCCAGTACGACGACCGGGATGACGATGACGTACCCGATGCCTCCCATGATATCGTATATCGTCTGCATTTTGGCCCGGTATCGATCAAGCGAGGCACTTTCCTTCAGATCTACGATTTTGGGATATACCGATCCTGCGATGGCCGTCGGGATGAAATACCAGAGCTCTGAGATCTTTGCTGCTGTCGCATATACTCCCACTTCCTCGTTGCCCTGCATTTCTCCGAGCATAACCTGGTCGATGCGCATGTACACGGCAATGGAGAGACTGGCAATGATCAACGGCCACGCGTCACGCATCATCCGGCGGGCCAGGTCCATCCGCACCCGCCAGCGTTTTGCACCACCACTAATGAGAAGATAAGCACCCCAGGTACCTAGCGACCGCAGGAGAGCCTGTAGAGCAAACAGCACCGCAAACGCCTTTACAGACATTCCCAGTAGAATGCATGCCACTTGACTGCTGGCGTAGACAGCTGTCACCGTACTACGTACCCACACAGCGTACTTCGACTTGATTTCAGACTGGAACCAGAAATCAAATACATCAGCGGACTTGAAAAGCAACTGGGTCGCTACGACGATGACGACGAACTGGCGAAGGGCATCGTTTTGGAAGTAGAACGCGATCCCGATAACCATGGCTACCGTCGCGGTCCCAGCGGCGATCCGGAGGGCCAACGCCGTACTCAACAGTTCTCCTTCGTTGGCCTGGTCCCGAGTAAGATTTCGAATCACAACGTTGTCGAGTCCGAGACTCGACAGTGCTGCGAATAGACCAGCCAGACTGAGCGCGTAACTGTAAACACCGTACGATTCCGGACCCAGATATCGGACGAGCCAGACACCGACGAAGAACCGGACCGTCATACTCACGATCCGCTCGAGCATCAACCAGGTCGTATTTCCAACGATCTTTCGGAGAATCTCGCTACGTTCCAGCTGCCTCCGAATTGAAGATGGCAACCAGGCTTTCAGCCAGGAGTCTTTGTTCTCATCCTGATTCATCAAAAAGGCGTGCCACTTTGGTAGGAGTCAGCTTCTCTTTGATTTGTTTAATCTTACGATACCCTCTCGCGCCTTCCTCTCGGTCTACGTACGACGCCAAGAATGCTAGCACTAGCCCCACGACCGTGCCGAACACTACAGAAAAAATGACAGTGATCGTTCGCTTCGGCGAACTGCGTTCAGACGGCGGTACCGGCTCCTCGACAACGGTAATGACCGGCTCACTGCGCTTCAATTCGATGCGGGCCTTGGTCAACTGCTCCTGCAGATTGCTATACAGATCCGATGCAAACCGGACCTGCCGCTGCAGTCGGTCTCGTTCCGTACGTAGCTGTGCTGAGTTGATGTTCTGATTGCGGTCCGCAAACTCAGCGAGCTGCTCTTCGGCAGTACGGAGCTCCTGCTTCGCATCCGTAAACTGTCCCGAAACGAAGTCAAGCGTCTGACTCGTCTTCTTGGTGCGAATCGCCCGCACCCGACGGTTGAGGTGATGCAGAAAACGACGTGTAATTTCCGCGGCTGGGCCCGGGTCACTGGCCGTAAAACGAATCGTCATGATACCGCTTTCGAGATCAACTGACGACGACAACCGCGCAAGAAGTTCGTCGACGGCCTCCTCCTCTTCTTCGGTTGGATAGAGCGGTACTCCCGTCGAATCCACCCCAACCGGTCGTGGTGATGATGGAAATAGATTCTTTTTCAACGTCCATGGCAGCATGACCGTATATTGCAGAAGATAGTACAAAACGCCCGGTTCCCGGTTGTAGTAGTCGATGTACGTCATTCTCCGATCAACATCCGGAAAGTAAAACGTATCTCGGGCCACCGCGAGGCGCACTTCACGACTTCGTAGAATGCTGGGATAAGCCTCGGGGGTCAATCCGCTGGAAGCCCCACCGAGGGACAGTCCCAGTCCGCTCCCGAGCGCAGCCAGTCCACCCGGTAGGTTGGCTGCCTCGACCGGCGCTTCACGGACAACCTGAGCGGTCGAAGTGTATTCCGTAGGAGCCAGCACCGCGTAGAGAACCCCTATCGCGGTAAACGTGGCAACAGTGTAAGCAATAAGGGTTCGTCGCTTGGCAATAACCAGGAGCCCGTCAAGAATGGACACCTCGGCTTCCGCATACGTCTGATCGGAGGATCCGCTGATATCGAAATCGTTCTGGGCTTCGTCTGTCTGAGACGACGATCGCTCGGATTCGGGGGTACTCATGTGAAGTACGTTGGAGTCTGAAGAGCTCGTCTTGCGACACGGAGCGAGGGAGCTAACCGCAACAGCCTACCCTGCTTTTCCTGGTCGGAAAAAGCCGAGAATTCACCTTTATCCAATTGTGGGAGTTTACTCGCGTCACTTCTACTGCCTCCGCCACCTCTAGACCGGGCGCGTACTCTTGAACCCATCAAAAACTGGTCTCAGCGGCTTGAAACGACGCATCGTGCTAGTACTGTGTCAGGGGTGATTGTTAACGCCGTCAGCTGTACGTTAGCAGGACCCGATCCTTCCTCCGCCTCCTCAAGCTCCTATGTCCAGAAAATCCTACCGCGTTGAACTGACCGAAGCAGACCGCAAGTGGCTGCTTGAGTTCATTGGCCGTGGTGCCGTTCCGGCTCGCGAGCAGACCCGGGCCCGCGTTTGCTGAAGGCCGATGAAGGGCCAGAGGGACCGGCCGGGCCCGACGACCGGATTGCCGATGCCCTCGAGCTGTCCGTGGGCGGCACCAAGGGCATCCGTCGACGCTTCGCGAAGCGGGGCCTGGAAGGATGCGTCAAACGGAAGAAGCCGGACCGGGAATACGAGCGCTTTCTCGACGGACAACAAGAGGCTCGGCTCCTGCAGTTGGCCTGCTCGGAGACTCCTGACGGCCACAGCCAGT
>CAYFQV010000159.1:4135-7111 GCA_964345195.1 uncultured Spirochaetaceae bacterium | reverse complement strand
TCCTTGGGCTCACCGTCGAGCATTACGAATAGCGACGGCGACGTGTCGTAGTCGAGCATACAGGCAATCCGGTCGGACTTGTACGTGTCGACCCGTACGATATCGAACTTGTTCTCGTGCTGGTTGGAGAGGGCCTCGAGACGTGACAGGTACTCGCGGTCAACCGACTCGGAGGCGTCGTAGATCATTACCATCCGGAGCCCCTTTGCATTGAGGATCTCATTCTGGACGTACTCGGCCTCTTCTATGTAACGCTCAGCCATGACACCGGCAATGGCCCCGTCTCCGACCGACGTGGCGACCTGCCGCAGCATCTTCTCCCGACAGTCGCCCGCCGCTAAGACGCCCGGGACATTGGTCTCCATGAGCTCGTTCGTCGGAATATAGCCACGATCGGTCATATTGATGTAGCCCTTGAAAACTTCCGTGTTCGGGACGTATCCAATAAAGAGGAAGCAGCCGTCGACGTCGGTCGGAACCAGCTCACCGGTCTTGATGTTCTTGAGGACTACCTGCTCGAGCATGTCCTCACCCTGGAAGCTGTCGACGACCGTGTTAAAGATGAATCGCATCTTTGGATTCTTCTGCGCCTTGTCCTGAGCGACCTTGTTCGCGTCCATCACTCCTTCGTCATGAATGACCGAGACGATCACCTCCTTCGCGAATCGCGTAAGGAACATGCCCTCTTCGAGAGCAGCGTCTCCGCTGCCAATGATCATGACCGTCTTGTCGGTGTAGCGCGCCGCGTCGCAGGTAGCGCAGAAGGAGATCCCCTTGTCGCTGAGGAACTGCTCCTCGTTGGTGGCTCCCGTGAGACGGGATTTGCCGCCTGTGGCGACAATGACCGCCTTCGCGTAGTAGTCGGTCCGGAAGGTGGAGACGACGCGGTAGTCGCAGTCGGTCCGGATCTCCTTGACGTCGGTGAGCTTCACGTCGACGCCGAAGTTCCGCATCTGCTTGTCAAAGAGCTTGGTCAATTCCTGACCGTCAATCCCCTCCGGAAAACCGGGGTAGTTGGCAATCTCGCTGGTGTAGGTCGCAAGTCCGCCAATGAGCGACTTCTCGATCAGAAGCGTCTTGAGTCGGGCGCGAGCGGTGTAGATTGCGGCGGTAAGGCCCGCGGGCCCACCGCCGACAACGACGACATCGTAGAATTGTGTTTTCTTCTCAGCCATCACTTGCCCTCGCTCGCTTTCTTGTTACCCCACCAATCCGCAAGAACGTAGAGACCGATCAGGAGAACCGCCTGTAGGAGGAGAGCGGGAATCCAACCGCCGAGAGCGTTCGGAAGATATACGGTAGCTCCGGCGTTCACCAGGGGCTTCCAGATCGGAAAGATTGCAACGCCGATTACGGAGCCGATGATGAAGAATACTATTGAGAGCCACTGCATTTGATAGCCCTCGCCGACGCGCATGACGGTTCCCGATGCACACCCACCGGCAATGACCGCACCGATTCCAAAGATGAACGCGCCGATCACGGTGTGGAGTCCCGCCGGCTTCACGTGGCCAGGAATTGCTCCCTCGATTGCCAGGTCGACACCGAAGCGTCCAAACTGAATGGCGACGTATCCCACGGTGGCGACACCAAGCGCGATAATGACCGCCTTCAGAAGATTCGTGCCTCCGGTGAGGACGGGATCGCGGAGCGCCGCGGTAAAGCAGAAGCGACTACGCTGGAGAACGACCCCGAGGGCTATTCCAAAGATCCAGTGCACACCGCCCAGGGATGAGCGGCCCGAAAGGAACACGCCGATCAGTACGATGAGCACGGCCAGAACGGCGCCGGAAATAATCTGGATTCGCCGTTTCTTCGCTCGCGCCGCGGCCGACACTCGTGTGCGGCTTGAGCTACGCGGAATGGCAGGGGCTGCTGTTGTTTCAGACATCGTTTCCTCCTCCTACATGAACCATTTAACGAGCATCTTGCTTCCGACGGCGGCGCCGATGAAGAAGAGTGCCGCGAATATCCAGCCGTGGAGACTCAGAGCCGGAACCGCAGTGAAGAACGCACCAATGTTGCAGCCGAGGGCGATCCGCGCACCTACACCCATGCACAAGCCGCCGAGGACTGCGGCGCCGACCTGCCGCCAGTTCTTGATCTTCTTGATCTTGAACTGCGCCGCGAGCAGAACCGAGGCGAGGGCGCCGAGGATGATCCCGAAGTTCCAGATGGTAACCGGATGCGTGAGAAAGGTCGCGTTGGCGAACTTCGTATCCATTTCCTGGAAGAACGCCCAGTTCTCCGGTTGCCCGCCGAACGCCTGTAGAATCCACGACCCCCAGTAGGTAAACGCCCCGGTGACGCCCCACGTCTTGCCGGTCGCAAGGATCAAGGCAACGGAGACAAGCGCCAGGAGCACGCCGCCGGTGACGTAGCTCCACTCCTTGCGGAGAAATAGCTCGTAATATGATCGTTTCGCTTTCTCTTCCATTGTTAGCTCCTACTTCGCCTTCTGGATGACGACTTCCCACTCACCCTCACCGACCTCGTCGATCTCAACGTTGTGCCCATCTTCACGCGCCCAGTCGGGGACGTTCTTCATTGCGCAACTGTGGTCGATTTGGACAATGAGCACGTCGCCAACCGCGAGCTCTTCCAACGCCTTCTGCGCCTTTACCAATGGAACCGGGCACGCTTCACCCAAACAATCGAGCATCTGTTCAGCCATGGAAACCTCCGTATAGATTTATTTATATCGATAAAGCAATAACTATACCAAGACGGC
Source organism: uncultured Spirochaetaceae bacterium (assembly GCA_964345195.1). GTDB lineage: Bacteria > Spirochaetota > Spirochaetia > DSM-27196 > PWMO01 > CAYFQV01. Next base: position 4,380 of record CAYFQV010000159.1, on the reverse strand, counting down.
TAACTCGTTACGCCAGAGAGAATTGGGACGGAGAAAGGTTATAGTCGGAAGTCCGGAATCGGACGGAAACGACCGTTTTCGGACACCTGGGTGTGACCGGAATCGGACATGCTTCACTAAAGGGATTCGGAGGAAAGTCCGTGCTTGTCCATACGGCGGGAAAGGCTCTGGCGGGTTATGCCGAGGAGACGCGCGGCCGCCGCCTGGACGCGGCCCGTTCGCTTCAAGGCCTCTTCGATCGCGGC
>CAYFQV010000159.1:2621-4035 GCA_964345195.1 uncultured Spirochaetaceae bacterium | reverse complement strand
GACGGCGCCTCGGCCGCGGTCTGCGGCATGCCGGCCGGCTGTGACGGCGGTCCCTCCTGCAGGCTCACGGCATCAATGCCCAGGATCATTGCGCGTTCTACCGCGTTGCGGAGCTCTCTTACGTTTCCCGGGAAGGGGTAGCCGGCAAAGCGCTGCAATAGCTCGCGCTCCTGCACCGAGACGGCGGCCGCCATCTGTCCCGCAAACTCCTCACGGAAGTGGCTCACCAGGAGCGGAATGTCTTCGGGCCGTTCGCGCAGCGCGGGAATGGCAATCTCGAGTGTCTCGAGCCGGTAGTAGAGATCAACGCGGAACTCGCCGGTCCGCGTGGCCGCGGCCAGGTCGCGGTTTGTGGCGGCGATAACCCGTACGTCTACGCTCCGCTCCTCGTCTGCACCAACGGGCATGTAGGTCCCGTGCTCGAGTACGCGCAGGAGCTTGGCCTGCATTCCCTGTGGGAGCTCTCCGATCTCGTCGAGAAACAGCGTACCACCGTCCGCGCGGCGGAAGTATCCGGGCCGATCGCTCACCGCACCGGTATACGCGCCCTTCAGGTGACCGAAGAACTCGCTCTCAAAGAGCTCCTGATGAACCGCGGCACAATTCACGGTCACCAGAGGGCGATCGCTTCTATCGCTGCGAAAATGGATCATCCGGGCGAGAAGCTCCTTTCCGGTCCCGCTCTCGCCGGAAATCAGGACGCTCGCATCGGGATGTGCCGCCGCGCGTTCGGCGAGCTCCACCACGCCCCGGGCGGCAGGACTCGTTCCAATGAAGACCGCGCCGCTCGAATCCGCGACGTGTGCGGCGAGCGTGGCGTGCCGGGACTGAAGGTCCTCGTATCGGCGGCGCAGCGCCCGGTACGTCGACGTGCGCTCCAAGGCAATCTGAACATCGGCCGGGCTGAAACTCTTGTGGAGGAAGTCGAATGCGCCGAGCCGAAAGGCTCGGGTGACAGAATCGATGTCGCCATGTCCGGACATGACAATGACTTCAACCTGGGGTGCTTCACTTCGTACCTGTTCAAGAACGGACAGACCGTCCATCTTCGGCAGCTTGAGGTCGAGGAGCATGATGTCGGGCGCCTCCTCGGCCAGTTTCGCAAGCGCTTCGCCGGGCTCGTAGAAGGTTGCGCAACGGTGACCGAGACTCTCGAGGTACTCGGCAAGCTCATCGGCGAGCTGCCGTTCGTCATCCAGAATCAGGATAGATAGCCCGGTCATGTAGCCTCTCCGGTGGCTAATCTAGGTTCTTTGAGTCGGCGAGGTACGATCACCGCAACCCGCGTTCCCTTCCCCGGCCACGACTCGATCTCGAGGCGGCCTCCCATCTTCTGAACAATCCCATACGATATCGAGAGTCCCAGCCCGGTACCTTCCTGGGGGCCCTTGGTCGTGAAGAAGGGATCCATGAC
>CAYFQV010000159.1:0-2521 GCA_964345195.1 uncultured Spirochaetaceae bacterium | reverse complement strand
GTCCCAGCCCGGTACCTTCCTGGGGGCCCTTGGTCGTGAAGAAGGGATCCATGACACGCTCGCGAATCTCGTCCGGAATGCCGTCGCCGTTGTCGCTCACCGTCACTACCACCCACTCCTCTTCCGCCGCGACATCAATGGCCACCCTCGGCGTATCCGCCGCCGGCTCTTGTCGTCGCTCGACCGCGTACCGGGCATTGGAGCAGAGATTGAGAATCACCTGCTCGAGCTCGTACTCGTTGCCGGTGGATATAGCGTCGGCGTCGGCATATCCAACCTCTATCTCGACCCCGTGGGCACGGAGCTGAGCTTCGATCATGGATACGGCGTGGTGTACCGCGTCGTTGACGTTGAAAGGCTCGCTGAACTCGCGTAGCTGTTCACGGGAAAAAGAGCGCACGTGGTCGAGAATGTGGCGGATCCGCTCGAGGCCGGCAGCTATTGTCCGCCGCTTTGCATCCAATTCGGTGTGATCAACGCAGGAGTCCGCAACCCGCCGCGCCAGGTTCTCGAATGCGAAGGTAAGGGTGTTCAAGGGTTGGTTCACTTCGTGGGCAATACCTGCGGCGAGCTCGCCGATTGCCGCGAGCTTTGCCTGCTGAAAGACCATCTGCTCCTGCAACTCCCGGGCGCGAACCTCCTCGCGTACCCGCTGCTCGAGCGTCTCGTTTAGCTCCTCGAGGGCGTGCTGCGCGCGCGTCTTATCGGTCACGTCCCACGCAATCATGACAACGTGCTCAACCTCCGCTCCGGAATGCGAGATCGGCACGGCAACATATTCCCACCACTCCCGATCCGTTCCGTCTTCCGGTGAAAACCCCGAAGACCCACGCTCAATACGGCCGCTGCGAAGGGTATCCAGCAGGATGCTCTCCTCGCAAACGAAGACCTCGTCATCACAGGAGTCACAGCGACAGTTCCTGCCGATCATATCGGGTCGCCGCTGCAAGGCAAACTCGTTGGCCCACACAATGATGAGCTCCCCGTCAACCAGGTAGAGCATGCCCGGGAATCCGTCGAGTATGGCCTGTTTCTGTGCCTCGCTCGCGCGAAGCGCCGCAATGATGCGGTTTATCTCGACGATGATTTCCCGAAAGTCCGACGTGCTCGCCTCAACATCCCCACGGTACTCGTGATCTCCGGCTGCAATTCGGTCGGCAATGTTGTGGGTCTGCTCGACAATGGCGGACAGAGGCGTCAACAACCTGCCGAGGGCAAGCCAGACCACCATGGGTATGACGATTACCGCGCCTATCGCGAGCATGGAGAGGCGGTACCGCATTGTCCGCAGTCCCGATTCGAGGGCGCTTCTATCGGAGACAACCTTCAAGTAGGCAACGACCGAGCCTGAGTAGTCGTGAAGCGGAACGGCAAGGACATGATCACGCAATGAGCAGCTGGTTGTGCTGTAGACTTCTCCGTTGCGTATGCGGGCAAGGCCGTCGGGTCCGATCGGGCAGGGGTTGTCCGTTGCCGTGGAGGCGACCAGGGCATTTTCATCTGCACCGAATCTGTACAGGGAGTAATCCGCCGGGCGCCGCTCCTCGAACACCTGGAGCTGCTCATTGTTGAACAACAATCCGAACTCGGCCGATCCAACATGCTGCCCGTCCCACTCAACCGGCCTGACAACCCGTTGGCTCAGCCCGTGGACTCCAACTTCTATCCCGCGCAGCGGCTCCCGCCGCGCATTGACGGCATTCACCATGGGGCGCAAGGAAGTCAGATCGTCTCCAAAGCGATCAACTGCATGCATTCGCAGGAGAGACCGAGAATCGGGGAGGTGAATGTGGAATCGGGCCACCAGCCCTTTTACTTCTTCCCACGGGCCGGACAGATAGGCTATCAGGCCCTCGCGGTCTCGCTCGGCGACCAGACGCCGGAACTCCGGATCAGCCGTTACCAGACGGAGCGCCGGCTCGGCCTGGTCGAGCCTGCTCTCCATCACCTCGCGGATCGAATGAACAAACTCTGAATCAACATTCGCCTCTTGCTCGGCAAGCAAGCTGTTCGTTTCGCTGAGGGACAAAACAAAGAGGAGCGCGAGGGTAATCCCAATTGTAACCGAGACGAGTGTCGCGAGCTGGAACTGAATACTGCTGCGCTTCACCGGCAGATGATGCCACGGCCCCGTGGCTGATACAAGCAGAATCTCACATCAGGGGGCCAAGCACGGGCTAAGTCGCTGAGTCCATACTGGAGTATCCCTATCCGCAGCATCTCTAGCGAAGGAATCACGTCGCTTTGAGCATGCGGTCCGCGACGTCGTGTACCAGTGAATCGGTGATCTTTGTCTCGCCCTTCACCACGCCGAAGTCGGTGGTTGTGAGGTGCCGAAAGGATAGGCCTTGTGCCTCGAATATCCGACGGCCGCATGCAATAGGGCAGCCGTCAATGACGACATTCTCGTTCGACGTGGAGGCTTCATCGACAAACTTTTTCGTGCCTGCCCCAATTGCGGCGAGACAGCTCATCCGCCCCTCGCCGCTTTGCATCCAGTACCGGGCAACCCGGTCCGCCA
>CAYFQV010000158.1:0-7172 GCA_964345195.1 uncultured Spirochaetaceae bacterium | reverse complement strand
TCGTTGCGGCGCGGTCTCGGCGGCCGGCGGTCTTCCGGCGCTCCTCGGTAACGGCGAAGACCACGAGTGAGACAATGAGAATGAGACCAATCGTGAAGTTATAAATGTTTCCGCTGAAGTTGAGCAGCGTATACCCCTTCTTCAGCACGCCGATGATCAAAACCGCAATGAAGGTTCCCCGAACGCTTCCAATGCCGCCCATAATGGAGGTGCCGCCGAGGAGCACCGCGGTAATGACCTGGAAGTTCATGAAATCGCCCATGCTGGTTTTCGCGGCGGACAGCCGGCCCAGGTAGATGAGGGCGGCAAAGCCGCAGAGCAAGCCCAGGAAGGTGTAGATGAACAGCTTAATGCGTTTGGTGTTCACGCCGGAGAAGGCCACGGCGTTCTCGTTGAAGCCCATGGCCTTGAGATTGCGACCAAGCGCACCGCGGGTGAAGAAGTAATTGATGGCTATGAACAGCACCACCAAGTATACAGCCTGAATGGGAAGCACGCCGAAGAGATCAATGGTGGAAATGCGTTCAAAGCTATCGGGGAAGCCTGAGTAGGTGCGGCTGCCGGCGATGATCATGGAGATACCGCGGAAGAGGTACATGGTCGCCAAGGTCGTGACAAGCGGCGGGATCTTGCTTCGGGATACAACCAAGCCGTTGAAAGCCCCGAGTACAGTTCCGGTCAAGAGCGCGACAATAATCGCGAAGGCCACGTTCTGAGTGGCGCCGTAGGCAACTCCGAACATGATCGCGCTGAGTTGGAGATTGTAGCCTACGGCCAAGTCAACGCCGCCGGTGGTAATGACATAGGTCATGGCGAGTGCCATGATCCCGATCTCCCCAACAATATTGAAGACATCCAGGAGGACTCGTGGCTTGAAGAAGACCGGCTCAATGATGCCGAAGACGGCGATGAGTACGCCGAGTACGGCGACAAGGACGATTTGATGAATGGCTTGGACGGACAGGCGGACGCGGCTGCGCGCTTGGGAGGGCCCCGCCTGCGCGGTGTTGGCTGCTGCGCTACTCACGACGACACCTCCCCTCTTGGACCCGTGAATCTGCCGACAAAGCGTCTTAGTTTTTTCCGCAGGTCCCCGAAATCGGTTACGGTAATGTACACGGCGATCAAGATGATGCCTCCTTGAAGGGCAAACTGGTAGTAGTCTTGAAAGCCGAGGTAGATCATGGTCACACTCAAGAGATAGACGAACATGGCCCCGATCACCGCACCGGAGACTTTACCGACTCCGCCGAAAATGCTCACGCCGCCGACGAGAGCCGCAGCGATAAAAAAGAGCTCCCGGCCGATGAAGAGCGAAGGCATGACCTCGCTGCGCGTGGTTGCCTTGAGAAGAGTCGCGACTCCGAGAAGCGCCCCTTCCAACAGGAACGCCTTCATGACCGTAGCGTCCGGCTTGATTCCACTGTAGATCGCGGACTGACGATTCCCGCCGACGGCGTAGAGCGCTTTGCCGAAGCGCGAGTAGTTAATGATAAACATGAACAAGAGCGCCACCAGAATCGCGATAATGAAGGGCACCGGCACGACACCAAAGACGCGGGCGCGGCCGAAGCCGGTGAAGTTTGCGCCCAAGTTCTCGATCCACCCCGACTGCGGGAGGAACGTAGCGTAGAAGCCGACGTGAACCATATTCATGGCCAGGGTCACGACAATGGAGGGCACTTTGAAGACAACGGTAATGAAGCCGTTGATCGCCGCCAGAAAGACGGCGACAAGAATGGCGACCGGCGCGTAGAGAATCAGTGGCGCACCGGCCTGGGCGAGGGAGCCCGCGGCGTAGGCGGCAAAGCCCATGATGGTCCCGGCGGAGATATCAATATTGCCGGTAAAGATGATGAGCGCCAGGCCAATGGCGGCGACCATGGTGGGGCTAACATCCAGCATGGCGCTATAGAGGCCGCTTCTGCTGTTGAAGTTGGTTGTGAGTGAGAGAAAGAGGATGACCAGCGCAACGATCACCCCCAACACAAACTCACGTGTCACGATTCGCCGTCGTTCCATACTTATTGTTCCTCATGTAACTGTGCGATTTGCCGTATGACCCGCGGCGCCTCGCTCAGAGCGCCATGCTAAGGATTTTTTCCTGACTCATATCCGCGCGGGAGAGCTCACCGACCTTTTCTCCTTTCTTCATGATCATCACGCGATCGCTCATTCCCAGAATCTCGGGAAGATCACTGGAGATAAGGATAATCGACTTCCCATTTTTCGCCAGATTGCTCATAATCCGGTGAATCTCGCTCTTTGCCCCGACATCTACACCGAGGGTCGGCTCGTCGAGAATCAGAATCTGCGGTGTCGTCGCCAGAGACTTGGCAACCGAGACTTTCTGCTGGTTACCCCCGGAGAGGTTGTTCACAATGAAATCCCCGTCCGGCGCTTTGATATCCAGCTGCTCCATGTACTGCGTTGTGACTTCTTGCTCGGCCGCACGATCAATAATGCCCAAGGCATTGGTAATGCTGGGCAACACTTTGTGCGTAATGTTGTCGGTCAGAGTCATGGGCAGAACCAAGCTGTATTTGTGGCGGTCCTCGGAAATGTAGACCAGGCCCAGCTGCATGGCGTGACGATAGTCGCGGATCCGTACCGGCTTTCCGTTGAGGTACACCCTCCCACCATCCGGGGTATCGAGTCCGCACAGCATCTGGGCAAGTTCCGTGCGGCCCGCACCGGCGAGACCGGATATACCGAGGATCTCCCCTTTTGCAACCTTAATGTCGATGTTTTTGAGCACCCCCTCTTGGCGGATGCCCGTTGCCTCGAACACGATCTCCCCAATCTCAACATCCTCTTTGGGATAGAGATTGCTCAACTGTCTGCCGACCATCCAGCTCACCAGCTGGTCCTTCGTAACCGCAGAAACCTCTTCAGTGTTGATGTATTCCCCATCGCGAAAGACCGTCACCCGATCGGCGATCTCGAAGATCTCGTCCAAGCGGTGACTGATGTAGAGCATAGACACGTTTTGCGCCTGCAAGCGACGGATGGTCTCGAACAGGGTATGGACTTCTCGATTGGTCAGGGACGCAGTAGGCTCGTCGAGAATAAGGATCTGCGCGTTGAAGGTTAGCGCCTTGGCAATCTCCACCATCTGCTTGGTGGCAACTCCCAAGTTCGAAACCTTGGCGTCCAGATCGATCCCCATACCCAGGCGGTCCAGTATGGCCCGCGCCTTCGAGCGCATGGACGTGTAGTCGAGCATGGTAAGGCGCTCGAGAAAGGGCAGAATCGGTTTGCGGATCTCGTGGCCCATGAAAATGTTTTCCAACACGGAAAGATCCGGAAAGAGGCTGTCCTCCTGGTAGATGATTGCTATGCCCTGTCGATAGGAATCGTTCGGACTGTCCGCGCTGAACTCTTCGCCGTTGAGATAGATACGCCCTTTGTTGGGCTTATGAACTCCGGCAATGATCTTCATGAGCGTAGACTTTCCCGCCCCGTTTTCCCCGCATACCGCGTGAACCTCTCCGTTGCGAAGATCCATTGTAATGTTGGAGAGGGCGCGAACGCCGGGGAAGTACTTGTCGACGCCGTCGATCCGGAGAACCGCAGTGCTCTCGTCGTGGCTTGCGTTCATAGGGCCTTCTTGTCGCCGTTACTTCGCCGTCGGTCGGCTATTATATGAAAAACCATCCGGCCGAGCGTGCCGGCCGGATGGACCTTGAGTTTGAGCCCGTGAGTACTCCTCCCGCTACTGGAGGAAGTAATCCATTCCATGACCTTCCGTCGGGTAGCCCCGGAAATACTCAATGTTATCCAGGTTCCATACGATCGGAGGTCCGAGAATGATAGCGTTGTCCTCCATGACCTTGTGCCCTTGACTCGGGTAGTCGACGTCGGAGCCGTCGAGGAAGCTCTCCGTCATGAGCGTGCCACTGAGTGGCGACTGATACCGATCGCCGCTGAGCTCGTTGCCTTCGAGGACGTCCACCGCCGCGTGCAGCGCCAGGTAGCCAAGATCGAAGGGCTGCCAGAGCACGACAGCCGACATCTTGCCTTCTTCCATGTCCGCCCGGGAAGTTTCGGGGACGGCAAGACCGATCACCTTGATGTCACCGCTGATATCCAGCTGAGCGCGAGCGGAGGAAACCGCGGGCACCGTGTTCGAAGAAAGCGCAATGATACCCTTAATGTCCTGGTTGGCACTCAAGAGGCTCTTGATCTTCTCATCAGCCGTGCCCTGGTCGTTACCGGCGTAGACAATCTCATTGTCTCCGGTCAGGAGGTCAATGTGGGCATAGTCGCTGTCGGCATTCGCCTCATACTCGGCAATAATCGCGTCCAGCCAGGCGTTCTGGTTCGGGGAGTCCGTGGTCGTGGACACCAGCGCCACCGGCGCGGGGTTGTCCGCTGTGTAGTCGGCTTGCAGATCCCCGGCAATGCCGGTTAGCAGTGCAATTCCGATCTCCTCGAACTCCGCTTGGTTAACGAAGAAGTCGCGCGCATCCGCCCGAACATCCGCGTCCCAGGTACCCACGAGAATGCCCATATCGCGGGCCTCTTGCAGCGTGTCGGCGTAGCTTTCCGGATCCAGCGCGGACACCAGAATGGCGTCGTACTCGCGGTCAATGAAGCTCTGGATGTAGTTATTTTGGTTCGCCGCGGAGGTCTGTGACATGGTATCACCGACCCAGTCGACCCGGACGTTTCCCAAATCCTCTTCGGCCTCGCGGAACCCGTTTTCCGCGGCAATAAAGTAATCCTCCGCTATGAACTTCGGAATAACACCAACGCGATAGACATCTTCACCATCCTCGCCCTGGCCACCTGCGAAAAGTGGTACTGCTCCGAAAACGAAGAGCGCCAGGAAAAGTACCGATAGAATCCGTTTCATCTCAGCCTCCTTATAGTGCGATCCCACATGAATGTCGGGACCGTTTGAATCATTCTCACCCCACTTCACCGAGAGGTCAAGCAAAAAAAACAGACTCCGCGCAAAAACAATAGACCCTGATTGAAGTTGACGCAAATTGTTTGAATATGTGGAACCGGTCCGGATTCAAGACCGAGAGGCGTGATCCGAGGTGAGGAAAACGGGCACGATTGAGGCAGGTGCAGTGCGTATGCTGCAAGGCGTTTTCGTGAACGTCGCGAACGCCGCGCTTTCACTGCTGCTTTGCCTTCCCGCAGCGTGTTTTTCGCTACGTGTTAACGTTAACATTGTACACAATCACGCTGCGCTGTCAACGCCTTTCCAGAATGTGCTCTCCGCCGGCTACTAGGAGAGCACGACCACGACCTCAACGCCGTGAGTCTCCAAGGCGTGGCCAATGGCCTCGGGAGGCTTCTCGTTCGTTACCAGCACGTCTATCCGGTCGAATCCGCATGTACGTAGATGCCCAACTGCTGCGAACTTGCTGCTGTCGGCGAGCACCACCACCTGTTTTGCCTGCGCCATCATTCGCCGCTGGTTGTGCACGATCTCCATATCCGTGTTGGTCAGCCCCCCTTCGTCGATACCTTCAGCACCGAGAAATGCGTAGTTGGCCGCATAGTCTTGATAGAAATCGCGCCCCGTGGGGTCTTGAATGAGCATTGATTCGGGCTCCAGTCGCCCGCCGGGAAGAAAGACCTGCGCACACTCGGACTGCCGCAGCCGGTCGGCCACCGCGAAGGAGTTCGTGACGACGGTGATCCGCACGGTCAACAGATAGTCCGCTAGAAGCAGGGTCGTCGAGCCACCCTCGATAAGCACCGTGTCACCGTCGCGGCAGTACGCCGCCGCGCGTCGGGCAATGCGCCGCTTGTGCTCAGTCTGCACGCCTCCTCGCTCCGAAAGGGATCGCCCGCGAGTGCTGTTGCCTCGCCGAGCTGCGGCATGGCTAGCGCGATCGTCCGCCGGGGAGGATCCGTTTGTAAGATACTCGGCGCCGCCGCGAACCCGCTGAATCAAGCCCTGCTCTTCGAGACGGGCGAAATCGCGCCGAATCGTAGCCTCGGAGGCACCCGTGATCGTGACCGCATCCGTGACACTCACAAAGCGATCCGTTCGAAGAATCCGAAGAACCACTTCCTCACGCTCACGCTCAATCACGGATACCCTCCAAATACTCTCTCCACAGGCGAAGCTTTTCCGGCCGACATCACCTCGATTATAGGATCGTTTTCGATCATGCACAACGTAAAATAATTCTACGTAAACGATATTGCTTGCGAATGATATTTTTCTGAATGATGTTGCTTGCAATGATATTGCTTGCTTTTAAGCGGAATGACCAAGCGGGTTCGGCAATTGTCAGGCGCCCAAGATCTACATGCCGGCCGCATTCCCGCTACGGCTAGCCGTTTATAGATAACCGTAGACGGCAACGAAGTGCGAAGCGCTACCGGCCATCACAAAGAGATGCCACACCCCATGCGCATAGCGAACGCGCTTCATGGCGAAGAAGATCACCCCAACCGTGTAGGAGACACCTCCGACAATAGTCCACCACACCGCCTCCACTGCGAGCAGCTGCGAAAGAGTGCCGATCGACGGTAGAATCATCCAACCCATGGCCAAGTACAGCACAACGAAGGCAACCTGCTGCCACGCCTTGCTGTAGCGGCGAAAGAAAATCGCCAGAATAATCCCCGCAGCCGCCAGAACCCATTCCACCGTCAGGATCACCGTGCCCAGCGTGCCCGGGAGCCCCAGCACGCAGAACGGAGTGTAGGTTCCCGCGATCAAGAACATGATGGAGGCGTGATCGACCCGCCGCAGAAGCTGTTTCGCGCGTCCAACCGGAACCCCGTGATAGAGACTCGAGGAGGCATAGACCGATATCAACGCCACCCCGAAGATGACGTAACTCACCGCCTCACCGAAGCGCCCTGCCCCGCCGCCCGACTCAAGCCCGCCGGGCGTACCGTTGATCCCCTTGAGCGCCAGAAGCACCGTCGCGACCACCGCAAGGAGCACACCCACTCCGTGCGTCACGGTGTTCACCAACTCCTCACCGTGTGTTGGAACAAAACTGTCGCGCAACAGCATGACCGCACACTATCGGAGCCCCCGCCTACGCGCAAGCGGGCGGCGACCTTCTCCTGTCGGACAGGCAGGCCCTTGCGGTCTTGATAGCTCTTGAGAACCCTTTCGTACTGCTCGCGGTGAAGTTGCGCACTGGTACTGTAGCCAATCCTCAAAGTCGTCGCCTGGTCCTTGCACC
>CAYFQV010000157.1:0-7245 GCA_964345195.1 uncultured Spirochaetaceae bacterium | reverse complement strand
CCTCAGCGGCGAGTCGGTCCAAATTGGGAGTCTTGACGACCTCGTGACCGTAGGCACCGGTCAGGGACGCTACGAGTTGATCGGCAACGATAAGAAGGATGTTGGGCCGTCTGTGGTCGCTCATGCTCGCTCCAGAATCTGGCGGACGCGCTGAAACCCGGTTTCACCGCTCGTAATAACGGGAACTCCAAACTCTTCTTCCGCATTGGGATAGCTCAGCTTGAAGACCGTCATGGAGAGCTGGGCGAGCACGACCGACGAGATCTCCTCCTGCTCTCTCGTTCTGCGAATCGCCGCAGCGATGAGCTCGTTGTGCTCTCGGATCCGCCCGGAGCCAAGGAGCTCAAACGCTTCCTCCACCGTGGCTCCGGTGAAGGATACTGCAGCTCCCAGCCGCTCGGCCGTCTCCTTGAGCAGCGCCTGCGTGTTCTTTACTGTGGGGCCGTGCGTCGCGATGACGAGGATCTTCCCGCCGCGGGTCACGGCGCTCTCCATCATCGCCTCGTCGATCTGCACCACCTCGATCCCGTGTTTCTCCATGGCCTCGCGCACCGCACCAGCCGAGCGGTTCATAGTCGAGCAGGTGATGATGATCGCGTTCACCGGGTAGAGAGCGACGAGGTCTTCCGCGTAACGAATGAAGGCGTCGATGTTACTCTGCGGCGGAGTAGGCTTGCCCTCGTGGTGCGCATGCATGAAGTTCAGCTGCACCGCCTCATTGCCCACATTAATGAGTTTCACTCCTGGGAGGGCCTGGCGACCAAAGAAGTTCGACCAGAGACTCGTCCAGGAGGCCCCGTTAATGATGCCAAGTGCCTTGCCCCGCAGCTCCGGCGGAGCTCCGGGGCCCTCCGCCAACGTGGGAACACCGGTAGTCTGCATGTACATGCTGAAGAGGCTGGTTGGGTCAAACTGTTGATCCGGCATATAACAACTCCTTTTCGCTTGTCTCCTGTAATCTACTATACCATTCTTCCGCATACCGGTAGCGCAGGGAGATCTCTCGCAGCATCACGTCTGCGGTTTCCGGATTCGCCGCGTGAGTATGCCACTTGTAGTTGAACTCGGTTTGCTGTATTCCCTCTCCCTTCACCGTGCATGCAATAATGCGAGCGAGAGGTCCGCTGGGAACTACCCAGCGCGCCCGGTAAACCGCGAGAGCTACTTTCTGAATATTATGCCCGCTTACTTCAAGGGCGTTCCAGCCGAATGTGCGCCACGTCTCCGTAATGGACTCAATCCACATAGACTCCCAAATGAAATCCTTGACGATCACCTTGTTGTAATCAACGATCGCGACCAGTTTATCCAAGCGCAAATGGGATCTCTTCATCTCCGCTTCCCCGAAACTGCCCTCGTTCAACCCTACGTCGCCGAGGATGCAGAAGACGCGTGCCCTGACTTTCTCTTCCCTGCGAAGATCGAGAGCCCCAGTCCCAAGAGCCCAACAGATGCCTATACACCGGGTACAGAGTCGATATGCGTGTGCTCCTCGAAGCCGCCGGGCTCACAATACGTGTAGATCTTCTCCTCCGGGCAGTAGCTCCGTGCGACGAGGGCGGCGTCAAGAGCGGGCTAACCGTGGGACTTCGACAAAACGAGTCGATCGCAAGGTTGCCGGTCGGGCCCGGCGGAATCCACGTTCGTAGCATAAAACTAAAGAAAGGCGACAATCTTCGGCATGGAGAACGAACCGCCCATGTGTTCCGACGTTCTGTACGCGATCATCTCCAGCGAGAGCCACCGTATCCAGTCGGCAGCTTCGTACACGTGATTCTCGATTTTCGGTGCGAGCCTTCTCAACGGTCTAGCTCCTACCATGTTGTGGTATACATTGAAAGCATAGACAGTATACAAAACAAGCCAGACTTGCAAGCCGGAATGGCGACGATCCGTGGTGCACTGCCCGTCCGTCGACAAGCCGGTAATCCTCGCTATGCCAAATGAGCTATTGCCGAGAGACCACGTGGATAGCCTTGGGGACCGATCAGCCACGTATCCAGCGTGGGAGAACGCATACCGGTAGATCAAGGAACGCTTCCTGAGTACGGAGCTCGAGCCGAGCGAACTGGTTCCTGAACGAAAAGTCGCAACCGGCCTCGGGATCAGCCGAACACCGGTTCATGAGGCGAGCAACCGTCCGAAAGGATGAGCGCCGGACCGAAGAGCTGGACGCCCTCGGAGCTGAGCTCGTCGCGTTCAAGTCTGACCACTCCTTCGAGAACCTCATGGATACCTAAATCCGTGTAGCAAGTCATGGTATCCGGGCATTCAGTGAATTTTTTTTGGATCACCTCTGTAGAAGGCGTCCGGTGACACGCGTACGGGGTAATGGCGCCGAACTGCTGTCGAGAAGCCGGTAAAACCAGTGAGACGAGCGCAGTTCCATGGCACAAAATGTTCGGCGACTCGTGATGAGGACACAGCTATCCTGAGGGAATCATCGTGGAGGGAGAATGTCTCCTATAACGTACTACAGATCGAGTAGAGCTTGCGAAAGCACCCGAGCCACGGATCGTGATCCCACAGCTTGAGCACGTCCCCGCGGGCATGGAAGACGAGTTTCACCGCGAACTTCCCCGACGGCAGCTGCTCGACGTTCATGTCACTTCTCAGCTCACTGTAAAACTGCTCACTCGTGCCGTGATCTCGATAGAGCTGAACAACCCTTTCCGGCGCTTCATACAGGTTGGTCCAGAAGGTGTCTACCGATATTTACGGAAACAGCAACTTCGTTGCGTCCCCTGCCGCACGGCGAACGGTCACTTCAAAGATGTTATACATATTCACACCGTCATCGCTCGGGGTCCGACCGACGTGAAAGCCGGTATACACCGTTTCGTGAGCATCGTGGTAGCTGACCGTGCCTTCAGACTCTGCTACGGACAGCCAATACTCGGGTAGCTCCCTGCCGAGTTTCCGCTTCACGATGAAGATCAGGTCATCACGTCCGTTGAGTATTTCCAGGTTGTCCTTTGCGTCGTTGCCACCGTCAAGCCGGAACAGCTTCGGTATCTTGACCGACAGCGTATCGAGGACAGCGATCGCTCACTCCAGATACGCAGGGGTTCCGTTCTGACAGTGTTGCTTTCCCTCCCGGGGTCACAGCTGAGCATGTATCCCTCACAAGCGATGTAGCTGAAGATCGGGTGGTAGCCGTCAAACTGTTTATACGTCCGACTCACGCCTTCCTTGTGACTTTTCGAATTATCGAACGGCGAGGTATCCACATCCACCGGAAGCTAGGAATGGATCGTGGATTGGATCGGTGTGAGGCGAGAACGTTTTAGTACACCGATCGTGGCCCGATCCACCTCGTCCTGAACGAGTTCCGCCTCCTCTGTCATCTGTTCCAGATACAGCCGGAGCGTCTCTCGTGCCGGCACGTAGGCGAGACCAAAATCGTCTCGAAACAACCGGTCGCACCGAAATAAGTCAATCTCTTCAAAGCGGGTCCTACCCTGAACGCACAGCCCAATGAGAGACTGCAATATCTCCCGGTGAGATACCGACGAAGAAGCTGACCCAAACCCGATTCGCTCACACATTTTGCCGACCAGAGCGATTCCGCCTGTGCTGTGAAGACGATCCGTGGTACTATCAATAAGCTAATCCAAACTTCACCTCCTGAGTGTTACGGTCTATTTGTCTAAACCATTATACCTCAGTGAGTTGGGTTTGGGTTGCCTTTGTATTTATACGGATGCAGGAAGTTGTTATGCTTTTGCGTCAAGCGTCGGTTAGGGTCATTTTGCGGTCGGTGCCTGGTCGGCGGCTTGCACCGCCTGCTTGGCCCTGCAGCCATGGGTGTTAGACTGCTCTGAGATCAACAGCAATCCGGAAGCGCAGAGGTCTGAGGCGGTCGATGGCCTGTAACTCTTCTGTGGCGCTCCGTTGCAGCTGGTTGCGACCAAGCTGATAGGTTTGGCTGGTCGGTCGCTTCGCAACCCGCGCGCCCATGCATTTGGATCTGGCCATCCCGAACTTCGGCATACAGGAGTTCATAGAACACGATCCGCGGGTTTCCGACGTGTTCCGCTGGGACACCCGGCTCGTGGACGGCTACCTCGTGGTGGCACACCGGCCCGGCCTGGGCGTTGAAGTAGACGAAGCGGTGGCGCACACGTATCCATACGCACCCGCCTACCTGCCAACACTCCGCGACGATATGGGCGCGGTACACAACTGGTAAGGGACAGGACGACGATGAAAGCACTTAAGCTTGTCGAGTATAGCCATTTCGAATACACCGACGTGGCCGACCCCGAAATCGCCGAAGATGAGGCTCTCATTCGGGTCCGGGCTGTGGGCATCTGCGGGAGCGATGTCCACGGACAAGACGGCAGCACGGGCCGACGCATTCCCCCCGTCATCATGGGGCACGAGGCCGCAGGCGACGTGGTCGCGGTCGGTGCCCGCGTGAAACACGTCTCGGTGGGCGACGCTGTTACCTTCGACTCCACCCTCTACTGTGGGGAGTGCTTCTACTGCCGCCGCGGGGAAATCAACTTCTGCGAAAACCGGCGGGTTCTCGGCGTCAGTGCCGATGAGTACCGGCAGAACGGCGCGCTTGCCGAGTACGTTGCCGTGCCCGAGCGGGGCATCTACCGGATCCCGGAGGGCGTCGGCTACGAGCAGGCCGCCATGGTGGAGCCGCTCTCGATTGCCATGCACGCGGCCGAGATCACGCCACACGAGACCGGCGACGCTGCGGTCGTCGTCGGCGTCGGGATGATCGGTATTCTGGTCGTGCAGGTCCTCCGTGCCACCGGCTACGGCCCGGTGATTGCCGCCGACATCGACGACCGCAAGCTCGAGAAAGCTGCCGCACTCGGCGCAGATCGCGTCTTAAACACGAAAACCGACGAGCTGTGGCCCGTCGTTGCGGAGCTGACCGACGGCCGTGGCGCGCGCAGCGCCTTCGACGCCGTCGGGCTGCAGGCATCCTTCGACAGTGCGGTCGCAAGCGTCCGTCGCGGCGGGACCGTCACCGTCATCGGCAATTTTGCTCCCCGGATCGAGGTACCGCTTCAGTACCTGGTAACGCGCCAGATCCGCGTACAGGGGTCGAACGCGTCCGCGGGCGAGTTTCCGGCATGCCTGGAGCTGATTCGTCGCGGCGCCGTCGATCTCGACGCACTCGTGAGCGCCGTGGCCCCCCTCTCCGAAGGGGCCGCGTGGTTCCGCAGGCTCCACGAAGGAAATGAAGGCCTGATGAAAGTGGTTTTGAAACCGGGAACGTAAGCCGCCGCATGCGGCCGATCGTGGCTGCAGTCCGGCGCGTGGGAGGAGCACCATATGAGCACAGAGCTGTTTGATCTTACCGGAAAGGTAGCCGTCGTTACGGGAGCCAGCCGGGGGCTGGGCCGGTACTTCGGAAGGGCCCTTGCCGGCGCCGGTGCCGACCTGGTCGTCACGAGCAGAGACACCGACCGGCTTTCGGATTTCGTCACGGAAATCGAAGCCATGGGGCGCCGGGCGCTCCCCCTCGAGCTCGACGTGCGTGAGGAAGAGAGCATCCGCGCCATGGTGGAGGCGGCCCACGCGTACTACCGAAAGATCGACATCCTTATCAACAACGCGGGACTCAACATCCGAAAGACCGCCATCGAGGTGACCTGGGAGGACTGGAACACGGTGCTCGACACCAACCTCCGGGGCTCCTTCTTCGTCGCTCAGGCGGTGGCACAGAAGATGATCCCGCGGCGCTACGGGCGCATCGTGAACATCGGCTCGGTGACGAGCGTCTTCGGATATGCCGGCATCACCCCCTACTGTGCGAGCCGTGGCGGGGTGAAGCAGATGACGATGAGCCTTGCAGACGACTGGGGCGCCTACGGTATTACCGTCAACTGCCTGGCCCCGGGCTGGTTCAAGACCGAGCAGAACAAAGTGCTCTACGAGAACGCCGCATGGGTGGCATACCTCGAGGACCGGATCCCGCTAAGCCGCCCCGGCAAGCCGAACGATCTCGACGGGGCGGTCGTATTCCTGGCCTCCGATGCCAGTGAGTACGTCACGGGCCAGACCCTGCTCGTCGACGGCGGCATTTCCACCGGGGCCACCAAAGCGACGGTCGACGAGAACGAGTGACCGGCTCCGTCGAACTCCCCGACTACGCCTTCTAACACCTCGCGCACTACCGGCCCATCCTCGCCGATCACTGGCAGGCATTCCTCGAGGCGCTGCGGCGGCCCCTACCGGTGGGCGCCTGGCCAATGATAGTTTGTTATGTTTTGCTGTTAAGCGTCGGTTAGGCTCCTTATTCGCTCGGTGCCTGGTCGGCGGCGTACGTCGCCTCGGCCATGCTTCCTGGGTCTTAGTCTGCTCTGAGATCACAAGCAATGCGAAAGCGAAGAGATCGCCGACGGTCGATGGCCTGTAAGTCTTCTGTAGCGCCTCGTTTCAGCGGGTTACGACTACGGGGCACGTACACGGGTGGTCTCCACCGGAAACCACACTCAACCGAGTCCATTGTCCCAGTCGGCTCCGGGCCCAGAAAGCCTTCGGACTTACAACAAGAATACAGCAATTTCCCGGACACGCTACGACATATATGGCGAAGTCGGGGCTCAACACCACAATTCAGGCCGAAATCGAGTCCAATATGGCTAATATGGCTTTGAGGTCGGATTCAGGGTCTATCGCCCTCACGTGAGAATTCCGCCCCAAAGCTGCCGGCGTTCCAGCTCGTTTTGCTTCGTTCGATGATTAATGTTTCACGCATCACTTCGTCAGGCAAGCTACGAAGAGCATCCTCGGTTCTGTCGTCAAGAATTAGCTCGATTGACTGCTTCAAATTCTCTTGTGCTTCTTAAATGTCAAGGGCCGTGTAATTCCCCACACCAGGGCCATCGATATTCCCCACTCAAACCAGGGCTGCGCCGCGGGTGAGCGACGCCGTTGTGCAGTGGCCGGACCTCATGCCGACCCTCTGCGACCTTGCCGGTGCCGCTTCACCGTCCGACATCTGCGGCCGCAGCCTTCTCCCCAGTTTGCACTCCGGCGAGCCCGACGAAGCAGCTGCGGAGCGTAGAGAGGGACTGCACATGCAGATCGACCGACAGCACGCCTGGCTCGAAGCTCCCTACAAGTACCTCTACTTCGAGGAAGACGGCGCAGAGTTGCTCTTCCACCTGGACGAGGATCCGGGCGAAACCCGGGATCTCTCCGGCGACGAAGCCCTGGTTGCGCCGCTTCGCAGACGCTTCATGGCGCATCTGGAAGCCGAAGGACATCCGGCCA
>CAYFQV010000156.1:0-7300 GCA_964345195.1 uncultured Spirochaetaceae bacterium | reverse complement strand
TCTATCATCACGTTCTCTCCCGTAATCATATCCGCCGCGTCACTTGCGAGGAAGAATCAACGTTGGTTAGCGTTTGTCGACGTTCGAGCAGTGCACCAACCTTGCCACGCGTCAACGGAAACCACGGGAAATCGCACCCGTTTTTTGCCCGAGCGCGCAATAGAGTTCACACTGCGCCTCAGGACGAAACGATGGAGTGTGTTCGTTTACTCCGGCCTGCCTGCTACTTCAGCCGGCTGACAATCCGGCCCGAAATGCCGCAGCAAGACAAGCACATCCGCACCTTCGTTTTGCACCGTATAACCAGCTTTCGCGGCGGATTCGGTAATGAAGAACTCGTCCTGCGTGATCTCTCCAAAGCGTATAAAATTGTGAAATTGGGCGGCGTGCTTACCGATTTTCCCATGTCCCTGCACTACGATCACACCCGACGGCCCGCAGTCCGTGATCTTTACGCTCGCTCCTGGGGCAACGGTAAGCTCTTTCGCTGAGAAGACATCCTCATCTTTAGACTTACCGTAGATCACCCATTTATCGGTATAACCTTCATTTGTTGTATCCTCCTCAGTTAAGGGAGGACGAAAGAACGCCTCCTTGAAGTTTGGTCGAGTGTTGGCCTCCCAATCCACCAGAGAAAGCACATAATCCAAGTCGTTCTTATTCTCGTCCGGGACGTTCTTGACCACCAACTCCCAAGGAATCACCGTGCCGTCAACAAGCGACTGAAACATCGAGAACGTGTCCGTGCCCCACTGGATTTCGTAAGTCACCACCGAAGCCGGTGCGTGCAAAAGTCCTGGAGGTGTCATCCACCCAGTGCCGTTCTGAATGCGATAAGCCTTCGAAAGGTCCAGAATTCCGTTATCCCCTTTATACCAATTCTCCAAGCACCGTCTTACGTCCTCTTGGGTTGTTCCGGGTTCAAGACCGTAGTAGTTGTGCGGAAAAGTCTGCCCTATTTGATTCAATTGGGGGGGGAAGTAATAGGCTTCCGGCTTCTGCTCTTCCCCTACTCGTGCAGCCGCTTTCTTGTCCGGATGCAGGTGAAACGGTAACGGACCGACGTTGTCGAAAAACTTGCCAAGCGTAGGCCATTTCTTATACTTCCCGTATAGTTGTTCTCCGATTATCGCGCTCCCCATCAACTCGATCGCGTCCTTAAGCAAGACATACTCGCCGTCAGGGCATACGACATTCGATAGGCCTTCGTTTTTCTCCATCCCCGGCCCATTGTCTGGTTGGGTAGTGGAGGCCAACCAGCGCTCATCAATTCCTCCCCGTTTAGGACCGAAAGCGTACATATCATCGCGCGCCAGGCCGATTCGTCCCCCGGGAACCGCAAAGCTTCTCGGCACCCATGTGGGCGACAAATGCAGAATCCCTCCTCCAGTCTCCAATGCGTGTTCTAGTCGCTTTTGCTCGTTAGGCATATTCACTCCTTCCTCTGCTATCCCGTAAGTTTCGCAAACGTCCCGCGAAGTACCTTATATAGCTCTGTGTAGACCAAGTAAGCCTGCTCGTACCGCTTCGCCTGTTCGGCACTCGCTCCGCTCCCCGAATCGAACTGCCCCACAACTTGATTGACTTGATAGACATCCTCGTAAGCTCCGGCGCCAACCAGAGCGAGCATGGCAGCGCCGAACGCTGCTCCCGTGTCGCTTCCCCGCCGAGTATCAATTCTTCGGCCCACAATATTGGTTTGGATCTCTGACCATAACCCGGATCGGAGGCCGCCGCCGGTACCACGCACCACTTCGTCGCGGACTCCAAGCGAACGCATCACCTCGAGGCAGTCACGAAAACTGAACGCAACGCCTTCCATAACGGCGCGGTAGGCGTGTGCAGAAGTATGCCGCGTGCTCAAACCAACAAACGCGCCTCGCGCATTAGGATCCCTGTGGGGGTGTCTCTCGCCCGCCAGGTACGGTAAGAAAATCAGGTTGTCGCTAGCGGGAGGAATGTTGCGGGCTTCCTTTTCGAGCTCGCGGTATGCATCTGCTTCCGAGGCCCATTTCTGAGGAAAAAAGGAATTCACCAACCAGGCGAGTGAGGCAGCAGCTGCGTTCGTAACACCCAAAAGCGCCCAGCGACCGGGGACTGCGTGGCAGAAAGTGTCCAGACGGCCTGCGTGATCCGCCTTCGGAACATTGGTAGCAGCATACAAAACGCCGGAGGTCCCCAGCGAGAGCCCAACGACACCCTCATCGAATATACCATTACCGACTGCGGCGCAAGCTTGGTCACCGCCACCAGCAACGACCTTCGTGGATTTTGGAAGCCCTAATTGTTGAGCAATCGAGGCCGATACGGTTCCTGTTGTTTGGTGGGACTCATGCACAGCAGGAAGAATTGCACTATCGATACCGAGCGTATCGCACAGTTTCCCCGACCAGCTCCGCTCTCGCACGTTTAGCAGTGCTGTGCCCGAGGCGTCGCTTACATCAGTTGCGAACTCGCCGGTCAGCCTGTAGCGTACGTAGTCTTTCGGCAGAAGCAGGTGGCGAACCTTTTCGTAATTCGCCGGTTCATGCTCGCGAAGCCACAGCAGTTTGCAGACGGTCGAGTAAAGCCCGCCAATCGATGCGACGATTTGGAGCAGCTGTTCCTCACCCACGGCATGGACAAACTCTTTGTACTCTTTCTCAGTCCGCTGATCATTCCACAAAATGCAACGGCGAACGACACCACCGGCATCATCCAATGTGACAAGGCCGTGATACTGACCCGTCAATCCAATTGCGGCTACGCTCTCTCGTTCGCGTCCCAGGAAACGTTCCAGGACTTCCTGGATACCTTCTCTTGCCGCAGACCACCAGTCTTCGGGCTCTTGTTCAAACCACGTGGGCACCGGCTGAAATGTTTCGTACCTTTTGGTGCTCTCGCCAATAGCCCGACCTGATTCGTCGATTAGCACTACTTTTGTGCCGGTGGTGCCAACATCAATACCAATCACGTGCATGCGTAGCCTCTCCATTCATGTACGCCCTCGGGCTTACAGAAAGCTCGACGGGCGGATAGCCGGCTCTCGACCACCCTCCCATCGAGCAATTCACTCACTACAACTAACCATCTCGTTCATTTCTCAGGCAGCTATTGTGCGAGGTATTCATCGACGTCGAACATCACTTTCGGCACATACTCGCGCGCGGTCTCCTCGTCGAATATCGGGCGAAGCGCGGTGTAGGAGACCTCTTCAATGTCGTCTTCACGACCTTGAAGGTGCAGGATCAGAGCTTCGGCACTGTTGGCGCCCATATTACGCGGATCACGTAAAACGGCAACACCGACCTTGCCATCAACGACGGCCTCCAACTCGTCGATCTGACCGCCCATGCCGGTAACCACGACATCATCCAACTTCCCGTCCGCCTCGAGCGCAGACATCGCACCAAGACCAGTATTTGAATTCATGCCGACGATGACATCGGGAGAGTACGCAACCATTACCTGCTCTGTCTCTTCATATGCGCGCTCTCGTTGAAAGTCCGCGTATCCCTCGTAGACAACCTCAAACTCGAAACCGTCGTCGGCGTACGAGCGCATTCCGTCAAGCACTCCGTTCCCTCGGTCCTGCGAAATCTCTGACGCCAGCGGTCCCCACAACATTACTACTTCGGGCTCGTTGTTGCCCTGTTCCATGAAGTGCTCGGCGATCCATTTCCCAGTCTCCACACCCATATCGTAGTGGCTGTATACAGACCAATTCAAAACGGCGTCCTCGAAAGGAAGCGGATCCTCCGGAGGCTCGTAGTCAACCATGAGGATCTTAGTCCCGGTCTCGGCTACAGCTACCAGACCCGGAACGTTCTGCTCCAGACTTGTTGGCCCCATCACCATGTAGTCGAGATTTAGATTGGCCATGTTTTCAAGTATATCCAGCATTTGATCGTGTCGGTCGGAAGCGGTCGGTGCCGCTTGGAACAGCTCATACTGCAACCCTTCCTCGTCTAACCGATTTCGGAAGCCAACCTCAAGTTGCCCGAAAAGATCCTGTATATCATGTTGATGCGAAACAAAGCCGATGCGCAGCTCGCGGTCCATCGGATCAACCGCCTCGCCTTCGCCACCGGCGAATACAATACCACCGAGCGTTACGCTTACAATAAGTAACAGAAAACATATCTTGTTCATTCTTCATTCCTCCATTTTTGTACGGCTCACTGCGCAGCCCGCACAGCTTCAGCGTTACTATCTACAATCGTGAACTTGCTCCTTTTCGAGGCCCTCCTTTCGTCCAAGATCCGGACTCGGACATTAGTTTTTGAATGCATTCAGAACACGCATCTACACTGCCTGATCCTTTTCCGCACGACGTGTCTGAATTGCCACCGAGACGATTATCAGAATACCGAGCACAATTTGTTGGACGAAGAACCCTGCTCCCACTTGAATCAAGCCGTTTTCCAAGAGGCCTATCAAGTACACACCCAGGATCGTACCCACAATAGTTCCCTTGCCGCCGAACAGATATGTTCCTCCAAGCACAGTGGCAGCGATTACGTGGAGCTCCAAGCCAGTCCCCAAGCCCGCGTTAACGCTACCAAGGCGGCCCACTACAATAAGCGAGGCGATACCGGCGAATGCTCCTTGCAACGAATAGGCGATCATCTTTACAGCTTTTGTGTTGATACGTGCGGCCTTCGCCGCCGATTCGTTGCTTCCGACTGCCGTTACAAATCGCCCAAACTTCGTGTAATGCAGGACGACAGCCCCAAGCAGCGCAAGCGCGAGTGCGATCACAACAGGCATTTGGACGTAACCACCCAACATGCGAAAGCGGCCGATCGTTAGCACGACTTGCGGTACTTCGGTTATAAAGCGAGTGCCCATTAACAACTGTATAACACCGCGATAGGCTACAAAGGTCGCTAGCGTTGCCAGCAGAGGAGGGATGCGCAGCCGAGATACGGTAAAACCGTTAACCGAACCGAGCACTGCACCGACCACCACAGCCGCAGGGATCACCAGTGACGACGGCAGCAGGCCATCGACCACTAACGTAAACACAATTACACCGACCAAACCGAGCATGGAACCGGTCGAGAGATCGATCCCTGAGGTAGTCATGACGAAAGTTTGCCCCGTGCACAACACCAAGTACACGGCTGCGGCCCGAAGAATGGTGAGCTGATTAGTGGCCGTGTTGAAGGTTCCCGGTGTAAAGA
The DNA here is from genome assembly GCA_964345195.1 of uncultured Spirochaetaceae bacterium. Lineage (GTDB taxonomy): Bacteria > Spirochaetota > Spirochaetia > DSM-27196 > PWMO01 > CAYFQV01. Next base: position 2,135 of record CAYFQV010000156.1, on the reverse strand, counting down.
CCGTGAAACCGATGTAAAAAACAACAATCGCTACGATAATCCCGGAATACGGCAATTGGGCGTAGCGTTGCAAGAAACGTTTCCAGAGATTATCTGTGTTTTCGGATGCTGGCGCTGTACTCATTGATTGATATCCTTTCCTCTCATTCAAAATTCATATTACTCAGCCAGGTCGCCGACTATGAGGCGAACGATATCCGTCTTCGTTGAACCTTCCGTTGGTAACGAGCCGACGACTTTGCCTCCACGCATACCAATAATGCGATCGGACACTCGAAGGACGTGCTCCAAGTCATGGGAGATGACAAGCATAGTCTGCCTGTGCTCACGGAGTGTCTGAATAAGGTTAAGAACCTTCTTAACCTCTTCGACGCCAAGAGCGGCGGTGGGCTCATCAAGTACAAGCAACTTTGCACTCTCGCGCTTGATCGCGCGGCCGATTGCAACTGCTTGTCGCTGTCCACCCGAAAGAGCGCCAACCGGCACCTTGAAGTCAGGGATCCGAATTCTCAATTTGTTCAGAATTTCGGCACCCTTTTCGCGCATGGCTTCGAAGTCAAGCACGGACAAGTATCCGGCTTTTACGCGATAAATCTCCTCACCAAGAAACAAATTCCCGGTCACATCAATACTGTTAGCCAGTGCCAGGTCTTGATAGGTTGTTTCGATGCCGTAAGCACCTGCAATCTGAGGGGATTTTATCGATACACTTTCCCCGTTTATGGATATCTCACCGCTATCAGGCGGTTGAATTCCTGAAATTGCCTTTACCAAGGTGGATTTACCAGCTCCGTTGTCACCGACGAGCGCTACCGACTCGCCAGGCATTATCGACAAGGAAGCGCCATCCAAAGCTCTCACACCTCCAAAATGTTTGTGCAAGTCTTTAACTTCTAAGAGAGCAAGCTGCGTGGTCGCTTCTTCCATGTGCTCCGATACCTCCTTTATCGTGTCTCTTACCGTTACCCGAGCACAGCCCGGGTAGTCGTTCAACCAATAATGGGCAGACAAACCACAGATGAACATGGTAGCATCAAACTGCCGGTTGTCAATGAAAAACTTTCGAGCCAGCCGCGCTGTGCCAAGCCGATTGTCATCGCTGTAAGTTGCACGCGTGACAATTGCGGTTCCTGCGCGGCTGGTACAGTATAGTAGCCGGCTGGGTCGCGGATATGCGAGCTATTGTCTTTGAGACACTGGGGTATTAACTATGAGCAATGTCGAGACGAAGCAACAGGAAGGTCGTTCACAAACCCACGTGAATTCCGTGGATCGTGCGTTCCGAATCTTAGAATATCTGAAAGCGAAAAACCGGCCGGTCGGTATATCCGAGTTGGCAAGGGAACTCTCGTTTCCTCGATCCAGCGTTTCTCGGGTAGTTGGAACGATGGAAAGCATGGGGTACGTAGTTAGAGTTGGCGAAATAAGCCGCTACGTTCTCGGAACGAGCACCCTGTCCCTCGCAACCGCTACGGACCACATCGCGACCTTACGTCAGGCGGCCCGACCGCTCCTGTTGGAACTGGCAAAATTGACGAAACAGACGGTACAACTTGGAACGCTGTTCGAATACGAGGTGATGTATATCGAACAAGTCGAGTCAACGAGTGGACTGTCTGTGGTGGTCCCCTCCGGGAAGCCGTTCCCAGTAAACTTGAGCGCAGGGGGAAAAGTACTGGCTGCTCACTTGCCAACTGAACGAATTAAAGACTTGCTTGAAACCTGTCAGTTCAGGGCGAACACCTCGAAGACAATTACCGACAAAAAGCAGTTCGAAACGGAGCTAGGTCGTGTCTATGACCAAGGATTCGCCCAAGATGACGAAGAGTTCGCAAAAGGCATCCGATGTATTGCGGCACCTGTACTCGACCACATGGGAGAGAACATTATCTCTCTCGGTATCACCGGGCATATATCAGAAATCACTGACGAAAGATTTGAAAAGCTCACGGCTACGGTGGTCGAAACTGCACAGCACCTATCAAGAAAGCTCGGTTACAACTCGAAGGACTCCGAAGAGTCAATATGATTCTCCCGTGTCGATAAAGAAAAAATCGAAGCAGTCTGCCACGTCGAGTTTGGCAACGACGAGTTTCTCATCACCCCCTACGGCGTTGACCGCAAGCAGATCAGGC
>CAYFQV010000155.1:5491-7498 GCA_964345195.1 uncultured Spirochaetaceae bacterium | reverse complement strand
ACGCCTATGCAAAGCGCCAAAACAAAGAGGAGCAGACGTGAAAGCGAGAGACGACTCATTGTCATCAGTGCGGCACCATGTTCGCTATTAGAGTATCGACGCGCTTTTCCCCTCCCCTGAAGGTGCCGACAATCAACGCCGAGGGGCGCCTGGTGGCGTGGATTTTGTTATGCTATCTTTAAATATAACATGAAACGTGAGCGATTAGCTGCCGTCGGAATCCTATTTGTCCTCATTGCAGCCCTAACTACCGGAAAGCTGCACGCCACAGATCTTTTTTACGGAATCGACGGGTCAATCGTCACGGAGCAGATCGCCGGTGGTCAGGGACAGACGGCGTTTCCCGTGCTCCTCGCGCCGATTGGAGGTGAATACGAGGGTATGGCGGGCGCGTACACTGCGGTTGCGCGAGATATCAGCTTCTTCGAAGCCAATCCTGCGGCCAGTTCCCGTTTAGACGTCACTGAACTGGCGGTGTGGCACAACAATCTGTTGGCGGACTCTGCTATGGAAGGCGTGTTCTACACTGAGCGTTTCGATCATCTCGGTGTAGCCGCGGGCATGAAGGTGTTCCACGTTCCCTTCACGGAGTACGACATAGACGGCCGACAGGCAGGCTCAGCCATTCGGTACACGGAGAGTGTACTCGGCCTGAATGCCTCCTACAACTTCCTCCACAGCTTTGACTTTCATGGTATCTCACTCGGTGCCAACCTAAAGGCGGCCTACCGCAACGTTGCGGAGCGGATCGCACCGGGACAGTCCTCCCTCGTCGTCATGGGCGACCTCGGCTTGCTGACACGGGTGGACTTTCTAAAGTTCTACTCGTCGCGAGAACGCAACTTTTCGTTCGGTCTTGCGATGAAGAATCTCGGTACGCCCGCCAACCTCAATACGCCGAGCCTGGTGGATGCACAAACCACACTCCCGGACCCTTTGCCGACCGAGGCGACCGCCGGATTGGCGTACTCGCCTATTCGACCGCTTGTTCTGTCCTTTGACATGACCCGTCCCTTTTCTGTATTCAGTGATGTGGGGGATACCGGCTTCGAGTACGCGTGGGGAGCCGCCGTCACGGTGACCGACTTCTTGACCACCCATACCGGCTTCGCCCTGCGTGGAGGGAACCCCCGCTTTACCCTCGGCGCTTCAGTATCCATCAACGAGATCGAGCTTTTCGTGAATCAGAGCCTCGATCGCTCCACGCAGGTTGGAACGCCCGACGGTTACAGCATCCAGGCCGGTTTTGACTTCGGCGATAAGGGACGGGCCGCTCGCCGCGCCAAGGTCGAAGAGTACTATCTGGATGCACTCGTGGCGTTTGCAGATGGAGAGTTGGAAGAAGCCATGGAACTGTCTCGCCAAGCCTTGGAACTCGATCCGACGTTCAGTCCCGCTGAAGAGACGCTGGAAACAGCCCGGCGCATGCAGGAACTGCAATCACAGATGGAAGGTATCCGTCGAGGCCAAGGAGATCTCGAGACCGGTGCGAATCAACAGAATTCGTCCAACGGCCCCAATTCGGACGACTATTCCAATACCGACGAGCAAGACGAGGAGTAATAAATAACCTGCGGGACTTCGTGCCGATTACGACTTCCGCGCCTGTTGCCTCTTCAGGTTTACATACAGCGCGAATAGTGGGAAATCGATTTTGCGCATCTGAACCCAGCGCTTCACAGCTTCCGGATTCTTGCCACCGCGCTTCTCGAGAAGGCGTTTTTCCTGACGACGATACTCCCGGGAACCGAAGCGCAACTCTAAGTACTTCAAGAACTCCTTCGCAATTTCACTCTCAGGATCCGACAGGACCGGCAACTCACCCGCCTCGATCGCCGCGATCAAAGAAGCCGTTGAGGAATTCTCCTTCTCGTGCAGGACATCCTCGATCTCACCGACAAACTCCGACTCCACGAAGCGGATGTTGTCGACGCGGGATCTCAAGGCAATCCGTTTCTTGAGCGCATTCTCCGAACGCATATCACGCCGGCCCAGGAGTATATACCC
>CAYFQV010000155.1:3425-5391 GCA_964345195.1 uncultured Spirochaetaceae bacterium | reverse complement strand
CGTTCCATGACTTTTTGCCGATCCTGGAATGGGTGCAAGAAGAGCGGCGTGCCGTCGTTACGGTACAGATGGAAGATATGCAGTGGCTGTCGGGCGGACATCTCGTGCAAAAGTATCCGCCGGACACCCCGGTGTCAAGAATTGCTTCGGCTCAACAAGTCCAGGATATCCTGGCTCCGGAACAGCTCCGCGTACTTCCACGCCGTCATGCCGAGATAGTCCACTGCATCGGTCTTGGCGCCGTACTCAAGCAGGAGCTGCGCCACGCCGACCCGTGCCTCACCGACGGCAAGCATCAGCGCGGTTTGCCCGTACTTCGTCTTCAGGTCTAAGTCCGCTCCGGCTTCGAGCAAGCGGCGAACCACGGCGACGTCCCCGCGGGTAGCCGCTTCCATGAGGGGCGTGTTTGCCCGATCATCGCTGACCGCGTTGACGTTGGCCCCATGCTCAATAAGAAGGCGCATGATACCCTCATTTCCCTGCCGAATAGCATGAGACAGAAGCGGCACGCCGTTTTCGTCCCGAATGTCAGGCGAGAATCCTACCCGCAGGAAGTTACGGACTGCATGAACGTCGCTGTTGTCCACCGCATACATGAAGGAGGCCTCCGTCAATGGGAGTGCCGCCGCTTCCAACTCGGCCTGCGCTTGTTCCACACGATGGGCCTTGTGAGCAATTAGCAGCTCATTTTCCAAGAAATCACTCAGCGACAACGCATCGCTGAAGCGCTCGTAGCCGTCGAGAAACGAGGGCGCGCTCACCGTTCCATTGTATAGTAGAATAGTCATGTCACGACCCATGCAGTATCCCGCCACGAATGGAAACCATGAGGCGCTGCGGCATTCTTCAGAAAGGAAAAAGACGGCATGAGTAATCGGCGAGAAATTGTGGCGAATTTCATCCGTGTGGGCTTCGGACCAGAAGGTTGAAAGGCGAAAGGCCGAGGCGGGAATATCCTTGCGTTCCAGCGAACGGAGTAGCCCTTGCACACCTCGGCTACAGTCTTCACCCACAAATAGACCGACCTTCATCATTTTATCAAGATCGGCAACAAACGGGTAATCGTTGAGGATACTAGCGTAGGTAGCGCCGGAGCGCCTCGTCGAGCTCCCGGTTAATTCGCTGTTTCAGCTCTCCGACTAAGGTTACAACGGACTCGTAGCGATCGTGAACGCTCCAATCCTCCTCATCCAGAAACAACTGAAAGGGCTGAAGACCGAGCGCGGTTGCGACGCGCTCGAGTTTTTCCGGATCCGGAAACTTTCGCTCTAGCTCTACCGCGGCGACCAATGAGACCGGGACATCGGCACGCTCGGATAGATGACGCTGAGATATTCCCAATCTCTTACGGGCTCGCCGCATGTTTCGAGCGACAAGGGTTCGAACGCCGGCTTGCATAACTTGCGCATATTGCATCCGAATGTCCGTATGGACCAACACGCCGACAGACGCAGTTGGTTTTCGCAGAGAGAGCAAGAGGAGTCGGAATTGACACTTCACTACTTTCGTGGTCCGCTTCTGCAACATGAGCCTAGCCCGGATACCAAAAGGGACTCGCGTCAACGCCTTCGGTAGAGCACTCCACTACGACGGAGGAAACAGTGCCGTGCTGATTGTGCACGGCTTCACCGGCCGCAGCTCGGAAATGCGCTTCCTCGCGGAGTCCCTCAATGCGCGCGGACACACGGTGCGAGTACCACGATTGCCCGGACACGGCACGAACGGCGAGGACTTCCTGCATACCTCGGCACGCGATTGGGTTCGCAAGACCTATGATGAGTATCTCGATTTGTCCCACAGTCATGGACAAGTGACCATAGTAGGCCTCTCGATGGGCGGCGTATTAGCGCTGCTCACAGCGGCTCAGTTCAACGTTCCACGGATCGTGCTGTGCGCGCCGGCTATCCACGTAAGGCAGCCGCTGTTCCGGCTTGCTCCGCTCGTCGGAGCGGTCGTGCCGAAGCGC
>CAYFQV010000155.1:1301-3325 GCA_964345195.1 uncultured Spirochaetaceae bacterium | reverse complement strand
CAACGTTGCTCTTGACATGGTCTACCCGCGAAGCCCCCGGGATGACCGTTCCGACCTCTCTAAACATGAGGATCCATCGAAGTGCGTACTGAGCGAGGGGAAAGTCTTCCGGCAGTAGCTTTTTCAGCTCTTCAACCGCTTGCAGACCGGTTTCGTAGTCAACTCCGGCGAAGGTCTCGCCTCGATCGAAGGCTGCTCCCTCGCGGTTGAAATAGCGGTGATCACCGGGATCGAACGTGGTGTCTCGGGTAAGCTTACCCGACAGGAGACCGCTGGCAAGCGGCACACGCACGATCACACCGACGTTTCGCCGCGCGGCTTCCCGGAAGAAGAGCTCCGACGGGCGCCGGCGGAACATGTTGAAGATGATTTGCACGGTTGTGACGTTGTCATACTCCAGTGCCTTAAGGCCCTCTTCCACCTTCTCGACGGACACGCCGAGATTCGCGATCTTGCCTTCTTCTTTCAGTACGTCGAACAGCTCGAAGATCTCGGGCCGGTAGTAAACCTCCGTCGGCGGGCAGTGCAGCTGCATGAGGTCCAACTGCTCCAACCCGGTATTGCGAAGGCTGTCCTCCACGAAACCACGCATAGCCTCGGGGCTGTAGCTTCGAGCTTCATGAGGACTCAGCTTCCGGCCACACTTTGTTGCGACATACACGCGCTCTCGGCGAGAGCGCACTACTCGGCCGACGGCGGCCTCGCTCCGACCCCCGCCGTATACGTCGGCCGTATCAATGAAGTTGACCCCGGCATCCACGGCGGTATTGAGTATTTCCTCTGCGACGTGATCGTCGAACTCGTCGCGCCAGCCACCGCCGACTTGCCACGTGCCGAGAGAAATCTCCGATACATCAAACCCTGTCTTTCCCAACTTTCGATATTCCATGGCCTTCCTCCTGTTTGTAATGCCGGCGCTCCGGGCGTATATCACCGAGTGGGAGCGCACACAACAATCGTATCTTACGCTGGAAACGGGTGACAATCATCGGGAGCGACTACGGAGAGCGTTCATGCGGAACGCTGTCCATCCGCTTGTTGGAAATCCCTGAGGTGTGTACAATCCGACTCAATGTTCGGCTTTTTGATCAAGAAGTCTTTTTTCGACTTGTGGGACAATTTCATTGCTAGTGTGCTGGTAAACTTCGGTTTCGTTCTCCTCATGGCAATACCCTTTGCGCTGCCGTTTGCCGTTGCCGACACAATGCCGGCCGTCACACTTATTCTCCTCGCTGTTGGTATAGTACTGCTCTTCTTGTATATAGGCGCCGCATCCCTCGCGGCCAGGGACATTTCCAACTACGAGGGAATAGAGTGGCGAAATCTATGGAATTACTTCAAAGAGACATGGCAAACCAGCCTCATTTTCGGGATCATAAACTTCGCCCTCGTATTCCTCTTGTCCATAGCGTTTCCGGTGTATACGGGGATGGACAGTTTGTTCGGTATTGCAGCCGCCGCGGTGCTGTTCTGGGCATACGTGATCTGGCTGCTGGCTACCCAGTTTTTCTTCGCCGTGCGCGCACAGCTTGACACAAGCTTCGGAAAGGTCCTCAAAAAATGCTTCATCCTCTTCTTTGACAACACCGGCTTTGCCATTGGAAGCTTTATTGTTCTCGTATTCCTGACCGCGGTATCAGTGTTCACGGCTTTCCTCATACCGGGGATTATGGGCATCCTGATTTGGATACAAGGCGGCGTGAAGCTTCGGGTGTACAAGTACGATTATCTCGAAGAGAACACCGACGCGGACCGTAAACGCATTCCCTGGGACGCCCTGCTTGTTGAGGACCGTGAGCGCGTCGGCAAGAGATCGTTCCGCGGCATGATCTTCCCCTGGAAAGAGTGAGCGGCGAGCCCGACAACGCAAATTATTCCGGCGCTAACCCCGCGGATCACACCCAAGCATTGAAGCTTCCGGAGGTGATCTACGAGGACCACCACTTGATCGGCGTGAACAAGCAACACGGCGACTTGGTCGAGTGGGATAAGTCGGGAGATCAGCCCTTGCTGATCCGGGTAGC
>CAYFQV010000155.1:0-1201 GCA_964345195.1 uncultured Spirochaetaceae bacterium | reverse complement strand
CGATTCCAACCCAAATGAAGGCGAAACCGACCAGGTGAAGGAGCGTAAAGGGCTCACCGAAGACCAGCACGCCGATAGCAAGGGTAATCGTCGGCGCAATGTACTGGAGAAAGCCTACAAGAGAGAGCATGATCCGGCGAGCTCCCTCGGCGAAAAGGTACAGAGGGAGCGCCGTTACGAAACCCGCACCTATGAGGAGTGGACCGGTCGGAAACGCCGTGACGAAATCGCCCGCCCCCGTCGTCATGAGTAGATACGCCAGAGCGAGTGGACTGAGACTTGCCGTTTCCAACGCCAAGGCCGGAATAGCAGGAACCGTTGTGCGCTTCTTCACCAATCCGTATACACCGAAGGTAGCTGTCAACGTCAGCGCGATCCACGGCAACCGAGACAGCCGGAGTCCGAGCAGAAGAACGCCGACCGCCGCACTCATGACCGCCACCCATTCACCACGACCCAGCCGCTCCCGAAGGATCACTACACCGAGAACCACGCTGAACAGCGGATTGATGTAGTATCCCATGCTCGCCTCGACGACATGCCCATTAGTCACGGCGTAAATGTAGGTGAACCAGTTGATCCCGAGCAGGGCGCCGCCGAGCAGAAGTGTTCGGAACACACGCCATGACCGAAACACCCCCCGTATCTCCGCGCGAAACCACGCCAGACTCACCATTAAGGTGAGCAAAGCCGACCATACGACACGGTGGGCCAATACCTGACCCTCGGGAACGTGCTGCAAAAGCTTCCAGTAGAGCGGCAACACTCCCCACAGCAGGAACGCTCCCGTCGTGAGAACCGGTCCAACGGGCGATGTCCCTGAGCGACGCTCAAGCGGCCGGATACCTCCGTCTTCAAGCTGGTGTTGTTCTCGTGTCGACACGGAGGAATCTCCTTTCGTTACCGTTGCTTCACCAATGACGAGGGGGGCGGAAAAGCACTATACTCGCCACAACGATGTCGGAAGACGGCACCATATACTAGCTTCGACAGGCCAAGAATCTGATCCTCTACATAGAAGGTGAAATCACCTCTCCCCTTGCACAAGGCATGTTCGCGCACATCGAGCTGGAGATAGATCCTCCCGCCTTCTCGCGCGTCTTCGCCGAGCTCAGTGGGGCTAGCTACATTCACAGTACGACGATCGGAACCTTCATCAAGCTAAAGAAGATCCTCGAGCGAGACAACGGACGCCTCTTTA
>CAYFQV010000154.1:4728-7503 GCA_964345195.1 uncultured Spirochaetaceae bacterium | reverse complement strand
ATCGCCCCTGAGCGACAAGATGCGCTCATGGATCTCTTGACGTTTTCGCTGCAAGCCAAAACCCGGCCCGACCGTGTCCGCTTCGGGGAAATCGAGCGTGAGGCCGAAGGGGAGGTGTGGATGCCCATCGCACTGCGACGCCGTGACCGTGCAAGCGAAGGCGAAATCTACCTCCTCCGATCGCGGGAAGGAGCCGCCTCTCGCTGGTATGTACGAGATCTTCTTGTGCAATTCGGCGAACTCGCCGATGAGGGAAATACGGAGGTGGAGCGTTTTGAACCGACCGAATATCCAACAAGTCCCCTTCGCTACTAATTCTCCACCTGCCGGGTGGTGTTCCGTGAGGCCGAGCAATGGCTAAGGAAATCCGGCGAATCGAGAAGGAGTTCGTCTTCAAGAACGTGATCGAGCGCAAGTTGCCGCTCGAGGTTCACGCCGAAACCCAGCGGCTCGGCTTTCGGCTGGTCGAGGCGGGGGAAAAGGAGCTTATACTCGCAACGATCGGTGATGAGGTCGTTCGTTTAGAGCCCGGGACACCGGTTGCGGTGTTTTTTCGTTTCCGCGGTCAGGTCATGACGTTTCAATCCTCGGTCCGACGCGTTACTTCCGAGGGCGTCGTGATTGTGACGCCCGAACGGCTTTACCGTGACCTTTCGCGAAATTTTGAGCGCATCATGGCGCCCGAAGGTATCAGCGTGTCTCTTGTTCTCGAGGGCTATGACGTTCAGCTCGACTATCCGGCGTCTGAGTCCTACGATCCGGCGGAAGCGCCGGAGTACGATCCCGGCTTTGATGCAACACAGATCGCCAACCTACTCCGCACGTTTCGCGAGCGTGCCTCCCGATTCGCTCGAGAAAACAAAATCATCATGTTCCGCGAACGGAGTCCTCAAGACCTTGCTGAAACGCTGCTTGCGCGCTCGGGAAAGATTATCGTGCTCCCCTTCCCAGGGGAGGCCGCAGCACCCGCGCCGAACGACGTCGGGCGCCGCATGCTAAGCCAAGATGAGGCGGTCGCGATTCTCGGTGGAGACGCTAAGGAGAGCTTTACAACCCTTACGGAGATCTCACACTTCGTGCAGAGCAAACGTCGGCATGGGGTGTCCGCGGAGCTCTACTGTCCGCTCCTGTACGGCAAGTACGTGGTCGGATACCTCTATCTTCTTCTAGGCGAGGGAGATACACCGCAGTTCAGTGCGGATGCGCTTTCTTTCGTTGCAAACTTCAGCCGTATTCTCGTGTATTCTCTGAAGGTTAACGGCTACTTCAAGCAAGATGAGAAGCCCGCGGAGTATCCGAACGCAGAGCTCATCAACATAAGCGGATCCGGCCTTCTCTTCAGCTCTCCGCCGGACGGGCCGGAACTGCGGCTCTACGCTCCGGTGGACCTCCGTATCAAGCTCGATGAGCGCGTGATTCCCGCTAAAGGTCGAGTCATGCGAAAGTATAGAGACGCCGGGCGTGTGTACTTCGGTGTGCAGTTCTTGGAGATCGAAACCGATGATATGGAACTGTTGTTCGACCGGATATACGGCGAAAGCTACCGCGGAGAGGCCGACAGTGTCGGTCTAGCGGAAGTCGATGACCCCGAAGAAGACGACTACTCCGGCTCGTAACGAAGGTGTGAATGTACCTCATCGCCTGGGAGCTTGGTAGCTACCGTCAACTCTCCCGACTCGAGCCCGAGCTCATTGCCTCCGTCGAGGGGGAACTTCATGAGAGCCTTGTCGGCGCGGGGGCGCAGCGCACGCACATTGAGCAAGGACTCCGCCTCTACTGCTTTGATCGCAGCGACCGCGAGGCGGCGAGCGCGGTTGCAGAGCTGGTGCTCCGCTTGCACGGCGTCGTTGTGCGCCATCGGGCGGAGCTCGCCGGCTACGGGGTCGTCGTGGATCATGCACAGCGTGCGGATGATGCGGCGTTGCGCGGTATCCGAGCCGTGATGCGCGCTGCTCCCGATGATGAGGGAGTGTGGTTGACTTCACGCGTCGCCTCCGGTTTGGAAGAACACGTGTCGACGGAGTCGCATGGGCAGCTGAGCCGCGTGCTGGCATCGCCGCCGCGACGGAGAACAGGTGGCGGGGGCGTACGTGGGATTGCGGCCGAAAGCTCGGCGCGCGAGCTTGTCTTGGCCACCATGGATTCCTGGCTTTGGGGTGCTCGCGATTACCACGGCGCGCTGTTTCGTGGGCTGCGCCCGCCCTCCGACTTGTTCGTAGTTGAATCGGCTTTGGAGCGCCTCATGGGATCTCCCGAGGCCTGGATGCGAGTGGCTCCTCCGGCATCCGGTCGCGCGTGGCCCCAGGGATTCGCCGCGGAAGTGCAGGAGAGTTTCCTATCTCAAGTCCCGAGTTTTCTCAGCCGGACGGAAGGGGCCGTGTGGAGCCGCACACGGAGCTTTCTCACGTGCTTTGCCCGAAGCAGTGCGTGCGACGACCGTTCCGACCGGGGCGGTAACGCCTTTGCCGTCGCCTATCGACTGTATGTCGTCGCGCGGCTGCGCGCCCTATCTCGGGCGGCGATTCCACCGGTCATGGTAGTGCATCGGATCGGCGAAATTCCGTCGGCGGGACTGCATTTCCTCGATCGGCTGCTCGGCGAGCTCAGTTCACAGGAGGGAAACGCCCCGTTCATTATCGCGACCGGTGCCGGCGGGGAGTCCGACGAAGCGGCGCCCGTGCTCAGCAGTGTTAGCCTCCGAGAGGTGACGCTTTCACCGCTTCAGACCCGAGAGATAGCCGATGCGGCGCGTCGGACGCTTCCCGATTCGGTGAC
>CAYFQV010000154.1:0-4628 GCA_964345195.1 uncultured Spirochaetaceae bacterium | reverse complement strand
TATCAGCAACTTCCGGATGCCTTGAAAGCGCGCTACACAACGATTGTGGACCGTGTTGGACAGTACTTCATGGAAGAGCATGACGCCGGGCGTCGCGTCTTGGACCAAGCCCTGTACCGTTTGATTTCCCGGCGGATGGGAGAACAGGAGCGACGAGCCGCCGCACTAAAGCTCTTCGAGCGACTCTTTCACTTCGGCAATATTGGGGCCTGTGAAGCGCTGCTTGCGGAAGAGCGGGCACGGCTCGACGCCGTCCCCGGGGAGCTGCGGGATCCGGTGCGACACCGGGTCATGCTCGCCGTCTGGCAACTTCGTCTTGCTCTCGCATCCGGATCAACGGAGACGGCCGAACGTCGGTACGAAGAGTTGCCGGGACCGTGTCGCAACTCCGAGATCGACGGCGAGTTGCATCGCGCCGCCGCTCTGTACAACTTTAATGTCGGCCGGATCGACCGGGCGACCAGCTCGATCAAGCGCGCCATCGTCGCGTATCAAGCCGTGCCCGACGACGTGGGGATATCCGCGGCGAACGTCGACTACGCGCGCTGTCTTCTGGGACGCCGAAGTGTTGTCGAAGCTCTGGAGCAGCTCAACCGCGGCCGCATGCCCCGAAGCACGGAAACTCGTGAACGCGTCGAGATTCACCGTGAGCTGCTCGATGCGGTCTCTTCCTTCCTGTATGGGAACTTTACTCGCGCACGTGAGGGCGTTCGAAGGCTTCTCGAGGACCTTGCCGACGAGGGGCCGCGGGAGCACTACCTGTTCGCCGTGCTGCTGCAAGGGCGGCTTTTCTTCGAGATGGGGAGCTACGGCTCCGCCGTGGACTACTTCGCGCAGGCCTGCACCGAAGCGCGACGCCTGGAGCACGATGCAGCCCTCCGTATCTTCGAGCTATGGATAGGCCGGGCGGAAGCCTACGCCGGCAGCCTCGGCTCGGCGGAGCGCCGACTGCGCGCAATGCCCGGCGGTCCTGAGCGCGACTTCTTCTTGGCGGAGACCGAGTGGTTTGCCGGGAATGCCCAGGCCGCGCTGGATGCAATCGAGGATGCCCACCGTGCAGAGCTGCCGCGAGGTTTTTTTACGCCGGAGCGGCCCGACTGGTCGAGCGGCTTTGCCTCGGTGGAGGGGCATCTTGTGCCGAAGCAGGAGGTCTTCAGGAAGCTCATTCGCTCTTTTCGCGCCTTTCTGCTCAGCAGGATCGGCAGGGCCGAAGATGGTCTGTTCGATTTACGAGAGGTGACCCGGGGCGAGCAGCGCTCGCGCTTTGACCCATACAGCGGTCTGTACTGCTTCCTGTACAGCAAACTTCTGCAGGAGCTCGGGGGAAGCCGGCCGGACCATCCCGTTACCATGCTGGGCCAGTCGGTCAAGATCATGCAGGAACGCCTATCTCGCATCGATTCACCCCAGGACCGAAGCTGCGTTTTCGAGGGTAACTTCTGGTATGAACAGCTCATTCGTTACGCGCGGCGCCAGAACATGGCTTGAGGCGGCGTGCACAGGCCGTGCGGCGGTCCCGCACGCGTTTGCGGCGTTGACACGCGTTTCCGGCGTTGGTATCCTCCGGAAGTAATTGCAGACGGTGGCGTAGCTCAGTCGGTAGAGCAAGCGGCTCATATCCGCTAGGTCGTGGGTTCAAATCCCTCCGCCACTACTTCTTGTTGTTCAATTCCCCCTGCGTTCTGGTCTCCCAACTTTCAGTTCTCCCGAACATGCACCTCGGCGCCGGATCGCCGGAGCATCATCGCGTAGCTCGCCATAAGCTCAGGCGGGGGCGACGCGCCGGCCTCGTAGCTCGGGTCCAAGGTTGTTCCGCCGCGAAACGGTGCTAAGACGATCCGTTCATGCGGGACCAGCATATCGGCAATGCGGCCGATATCGTCCTCGTGTACCAAGCCCGGAACGACAGTGGTGCGTAGCTCGTACGAAAGCCCCTGTTCCGCGTGTCGTCGGCGCAGAGTTCTGAGGGATCGATGAAGCCGCTCGGGCACGGAGGCGCTTTTCGCCGCCGTCTCGGCAACGCCCAATCGCCCATAATGCTCCGGCGCCATTTTGAGGTCCATCGCAACGTAATCGGCATCCAGCTCTTCGAGCCGCTCCGGCAGGGTGCCGTTTGTATCCACCTTCACGGCGAACCCTAGCTCCCGAAGCTCGGCAATAAAGGCCGGCATGTCGGCGTGAAGAAGCGGTTCGCCGCCGCTTATCGCCACCCCGTCGAGCACAGCTCTGCGGCGCTTCAGAAACGCCAGGATCTCCTCCCGCGAGAGGAAGTCCGGCGGGATCTCCCCGACCACCAGATTCGCGTTGTGGCAATACGGGCAGCGGAGATTGCAACCGTAGGTGAAGAGCGTCGCCGCCACTCTTCCGGGGAAATCGACGAGGCTCGTTTTTACGAGCCCCATTCGGTGTAGGGCCATACGGCGCCTATCGAAGAGCGTCCGCGGTTTCTCCCGCAAGCGCTCTGTCGATCTCCCGTGCGGAGGTCACCCGGGCAACGGGAAGCTTGTCGTCATTGAAAAAGATCACCGTCGGCGTTGCCATGATTTCGTCTTCCTTCGCCATGGTGAAACCCTCGTCGGTATCGACGTTGTAGCTGATCCCCTCGAGATCGAGCTCCTCGAGCTTTTGCTTCACCGGCCCGCAGCCGCTGCATCCCACGCGATAGTAGTAGCGGAAGGTGACCGATGAGCGTGGCCGTACGCCGGTTCGTGTGTCGGTCGGCGGTCCGGACGTGGTGTCATCCATGAGGAGCGTTGACTCCGAGGAAGAAGAGGCAAGTCCATTCACAATGTCCGACGTCGCGTCGAAGGTCCGGCGGTGCTTGTACTCCTCTCGCTTGCCCTTGTTCCAGTTCTTGAGGCTTCGATAGTAGCCCACGATTCGCGTGTACACCTCGGTTTCGGTGCCCCGTACGTTTTCGAGCTCGCTTCGCAGTTGCGCGATTCGGTCGTCGATCTGCTCTAGATCCTTCATTTCCGTTCCCTCCCATATTGCACCGCTGTTCGGTGCGTTCTTTCCTGTTTATCCGTTCATTCGACCGTTGAGGTCTTCTCCGCATTCTCGGCTTCCGCGAGCGCCGCCGCTCGCTCGGCTTCGAGCTCACGAATTCGCCGTTCCAGCTCGGCCCGCTTCTCCGCCTCGCACTTTGGGCAGGAAAAGTGCTCGCCGGCAAGGTAGCCGTGAATCGGGCACACCGAGAAAGTGGGGCTGATGGTGAAGTAGGGGAGCCGGTAGTTCGAGGCAATGTTGCGCACCAAATTCCGGCAGGCTTCCCACTCCGTTATGGCCTCGCCCAAAAAGGCATGAAAGACGGTCCCGCCGGTATACTTCGTCTGCAGGTCGTCCTGGTGATCAAGGGCATCGAACACATCTTCGGTGAAGTCCACCGGTAACATGGACGAGTTCGTGTAGAAGGGCTCGGTGTCGCCGGAGGTGATAATGTCCTCGTAGCGCTCCGTGTCGTGCTTCGCCAGGCGGTACGAGGTGCTCTCCGCCGGCGTCGCTTCCAGGTTATAGAGATCCCCGGTCTTTTCCTGGTAGTCGCCGAGACGGTCGCGCATGTGCTCGAGAAGCTCTTCGGCGAAAGCCTTGCCTTCGGCGTCCGCAATCGTGACACCCATGAAGTTTTCGAGCATCTCGGTCATACCGACCACACCGATCGTGGAGAAGTGGTTGTCCAGATGCTTGAGGTACCGAGCGGTGTAGGGAAAGAGTCCCGCATCCATGAGACGACTAACGACCTTTCGCTTGATCTGCAGCGACTGCGCCGCGAGATCCGTGAGACGGTCCAAACGCTCATAGAAGTCGCCGCGACTTTTCGAAAGGTATCCAATGCGGGGCAGGTTGAGGGTCACTACACCGATAGATCCGGTGAACTCATCCGAACCGAAGAGTCCCCCTCCGCGCTTCCGCAATTCCCGCTTGTCGAGTTGCAGGCGGCAGCACATGGAGCGCACGTCTCCTGGATCGAGGTCGCTGTTGATGAAGTTCTGGAAGTAGGGCGTGCCGTACTTGGCGGTCATCTCGAAGAGGAGGGCCGCGTTTTCGCTGTCCCAATTGAAGTCGGGAGTCAGGTTGTAGGTGGGGATTGGGTACTGAAAGCCTCGGCCGTTGGCATCGCCCTGGATCATGAGCTCAATGAAGGCCCGGTTGATCAGGTCCATCTCCTCCTGGCACTCCCCGTAGGTGAAGCTTTGCTCCCGGCCGGCGACGACCGCCGGCTTGTCCCGGAGATCTCCGGGGACCGTCCAGTCTAAAGTGATGTTGGTGAATGGCGCCTGACTTCCCCAACGCGAAGGCGTGTTCACGCCGAAGATGAAGCTCTGTAGCGCCTGCCGAACCGCGGCAAGGTCCAGGCCGTCGATCTTTACGAACGGGGCAAGATAGGTGTCGAAGCTCGAGAACGCTTGGGCACCGGCCCATTCGTTCTGCATAATGCCGAGAAAGTTCACAATCTGCTGAATCAGCGTGTTCAGATGCTTCGCCGGTTTGGAGGTGATCTTGTCGGGTACCCCGCCGAGGCCCTCTTCAATGAGCTGCCGCAGGCTCCAGCCGGCGCAGTAGCCGGAGAACATGGAGAGGTCGTGAATGTGGAAGTCCGCCCGTTGGTGTGCCTGGGCGATCTCCGG
>CAYFQV010000153.1:0-7523 GCA_964345195.1 uncultured Spirochaetaceae bacterium | reverse complement strand
CCGAGCGACCGTGCGCGAGCTTCCTGTGCCATTCGACAGCTGTGTCTTCCTACGGTGTAGTCGCGCGCTCGAGCATAAGCGTAGCCATTTTCACGTAGCCCTTGGACGTGCGGCGCACCGGGAAGTCGGCGATGATCGCATGGGCCATCAAGTAACCGCAGACGTCCCAGTCGGGAATGCAGGCAGAGAGGCTGAACTGCAGGTATCGTGGGTTATGCTCGAGCCCTAGTACGGACAATTCGTCAGGGATCGGCACGCGCGATCGCGCTGCCCAGCGGAGGGCGGAGATCGCGTGCTTATCCTGAGCAAATACCCAGAGGTCGCCCCGCCGATGGTCGATAAATTGAGACGATAGCTGCGATGTCAGGATGATATCCGGCGTTAGCTCATCAAGTCGCACATCCTCGTACTTGCTGGCAGTTGGGATCCTGGTGTCGGGCCGGGCGGATCCAAACGCTGCAGTATAGAGCGAATACGGGTCGAGCAACCCGGCCGGCGGTTTGACGATGACGCGAAACCTGCAGTGTGGCACGAGGCGTCGTAGTTCCGCCCTCAGTTTGAGAACTGCGCGGAAATCTCGCAGGGAGGAGTCAGTAAGGTCGAAGAACACGTGCACGCGGGCGAAGCGCTTAAGATGGGAGAACTGAGCTATGGATCGATAAACGGAAGTATGTATATTCCCCTCGTGCACGAATCGTGTACCCGGTAGAGGGCGCAGTACGTCGGCGGCCACGACGAGAACGTTGGGGGATCGCGGGCGCGTAATCCTTGTGAGGCGATTGAGTCGGGCGCGTATCTGTTCGTAGTCAGAGATGAAAACATCCGCAAAGATAAGCCCGTGCGGATACACCCGGCTTTTCTCCCACTCGCGCAGATGTGCCCCGAAGCTCGAGGCCGGCGCGTACGTGATCGTGTATCCAAACCGGATCAACTCGCGCTCCATTTTCCAGTAGAGTCTCGAGAACTCGTGGTCCGTATAGAGGTAACCGAAGTCTCGGCTCTCAGGATGGAACGCTACAATACTCTTGTTCGAAGAAACGGACCTCACGTCAGGCAGCGGAATGACCCAGTAGGCCTTGCCGACTTTCTGAACGTATCCCCACGTGCACAGTCTCCGGAACGCCGCGATAACCGTGGAGGGGGCAACTTTGAGATTCATTGCAACTGATTTCACCGGAGGCAGACGTTCTCCCTGCTTGATAGCGCCTTCGCAGATCATCATCCAGAACTGCTTCGCTACAATTTCCACGGATGATTCAGTGCTTGTCGTCCAATCCGCCGCGACGAGCCGTCGTCCCACGTACGTGCCGCTGCCCGCGACGCGCTCCACCTTCCCGACCTCTCGCAGCGTCGTCATGACTCGCCGTACGGTGGACTCCGAAACGTCGAGTCGCTCGGCAATATCATGATCCGTCGGCAGGCGGTCTCCTGAATCCCTGGCGGAGATCTCGGTCTCCAGCCACAACCGAACCCGGTCAGACTGAACCCGTCTATCTTGAGGTGGCATATTTGAACGGTAATGGGAAATCTTACGCAACACAAGATGCACTCAAATGTCGTCGCGAGCGCGTATGGTGTCGTGCAGGCAAATGAGCTTGGAGGTGGAGATGTTTCGACACTCGGTTATTTCTGGATTCTTATCGGAGACACGAGACCGATTTAGCGTTTACGGAGTGCAGCGCGACTTGCGTGGGCGCGTTGAGTACGCCCGCTCGATTTCGGGGTGCACGGCAGTCGAAGTCGTGTATCCATATGAAGCCTCTGACCCGAAAGAGTTGTCCGCGATCCTCGCTGAAGCAGGGATGGGAATCTCAGCCGTCAACGTCAACGTCAAGGCAGAGCCTGAGTTCCAATCCGGCAGTCTCAGCAGTTCGCAAGATGCGATCCGAGAACGCGCGGTAGGGATGGTACTCGAGGCGCGCAAGTTCGCGGCCCAAGTAGGCGCTCCACTCGTAACCTGTTGCCCACTTTCCGACGGGTACGATTTCGACTTCGAAGTAGACTACGAGCGCTCGTGGGATAAACTTTCACAGTCGATTGCGGAAGCGGGAACTGCTGAGCTTGAAGTCCCGCTCTTTCTCGAGTACAAGCCAAAGGAGACTCGTAGAAAGTCATTCCTGGCGAGAGCGGCAGACATCCTCGTGCTACTCAACGAGGTCGAGAATCCGAGCATCGGTGTCACTATAGACTACGGTCATTCGATCTACGCGGGAGAGCAGCCGGCCGAAGCCCTCTCTCTCATTCGAAGAGCAGGGCGTCCGTACTATGTCCATATCAATGACAACGACAGAACCTGGGACTGGGACTATTTTTGCGGAACGCACTCGCTACTGACTTACATCGAGTTTATCTATTTCCTTCACAAGTTCGGTTATCAGGGCTACCTGACCTCAGACACGCAACCCACTCGCTGGGATGCTCGGAGAACGATTGAGGCAAATATCGCCGTTACCGAACGCATTGAGAATCGAATCGCTTCGGTTGGTCTTGAAAGAATCAGCGAGTTCGTTCAGTCTTCCGATCCACTCGCAACCTTCGAGTTTTTGCAGGCCGAGCTGCTGGGATTGTCGGACGACACGGTTCTACGACACGGCGACCAGTCGCAGCGGGCCGAAATGAGAGATCCATCTCAATGATGCCGTCGAGTTGCAGCGAATGTAGAGAAAGAGGTAAGGCATGTTGACCGGGATTGGGTCGTATACGTTTAGCTGGGGATTCGGGGTAAAAGAATACGAGGAGCCAAAACCGCGGCTCGATTGGCGGTCTCTCCTTCACATTGCTCACAACCTCAATGCCCAAGTAGTTCAGCTGGCGGACAACTACCCGGTACATCTCCTGTCGCGGGCGGAGCTCGCGGACCTTAGGTCACATTCCCATGAACTGGGGCTCGAGATAGAGCTCGGTACTTCCGGCACGCGACCGGAGGTACTCGAGTCGTATCTCGAATTGGCCGGAATTCTGAATGCAAAGCTCGTCCGCACGCTCCTCGGTAGTGTAAAACACGAGCCGAATATCCCGACGGAGATCGAGAACCTCCGCCGTGTCGCTCCATTGTTCGAACGAGCAGGCGTTGTCCTTGCGATCGAGAATTACGAACTCTATTCAGTCGACACACTCGCCGCGGTCCTCGAAGCGGTTGGTAGCCCGAGTGTTGGAGCCTGTTTGGACGTCCTGAATTCTATCGGCCGGCTGGAGCCCCCGGATCGTGTAGTTGAAGCTCTTGCGGATCACACCTACTGCCTGCACGTCAAGGACTTTCGTACATACCGCCCGGATCATCGACTTGGTTATATCGTTGAAGGAACTCCTGTTGGTGAAGGACTATTGGATGTTAGGTTGATTCTGGACCGACTCGCGGGTCCGCAAATGCAAAGCGTCATCCTGGAGTTGTGGACGCCGTATCAGGGATCGGTTCCTGCGACTGTCCGACTCGAACGTGATTGGGCAACCAGGAGCATGGAGTATCTCTTGCAGGTATCATCACAACGAGGTGACAAATGACCCAACGAGACCGCGAAATCGAAGCAGCGATCGAAACC
This sequence comes from uncultured Spirochaetaceae bacterium, assembly GCA_964345195.1. GTDB lineage: Bacteria > Spirochaetota > Spirochaetia > DSM-27196 > PWMO01 > CAYFQV01. Next base: position 3,984 of record CAYFQV010000153.1, on the reverse strand, counting down.
GCCTTGGGGAGCCGAACGGGTTGCCCCCGTCAGCGCGGAGTGTACCGGATGGAGGTGTTTTGTGTCGTACGATGATGGATGGGCAGCTATTAACCTCGAGATGCCGCCGCGCGTTCCGCGAACCGAGTATTCGGCGGACACTTACCACTGGCCCCTTGTGTCCCGAGTTACCGGTCGATCTGTCACCCCGGAATCGCCACCCGAGAAACGTAATGCAGCCTCCGCCGCGTTTCGCGCGGCCTGGAACTACGATTTCTGCTGGAGTACCATGGTAAACTCTGACTACCTTGGAGAGTTCTCCACGGACATGGGCCACGCGACGTACGCGGCCGACGGGTCGGACCGGGTCGACCCGGGAGAACCGCCGTTCGCCGACGTCGACGAGGTTCTCAGCTTCGATCCTCTTGATCGCCTGCCGCGCATCGAGCATCGCGACCTGGTTCGTCAATTCGACGAGCACTACCGAGCGAACGTCGAGCAGAACCCAGACGCGGTAAACATGACCGGCACGTACATCACGCTCGTAAGCGGGCTGATCGCACTTCTCGGCTGGGATCTCCTGCTCACCGCCGCTGGAACCGACCCGCAGGCCTTTGGCCGACTGACCGACCGTTACGCTCGTTGGATGGAGCGCTTCTATGCCGCGCTCGCCGACTGTGAAGCGCCCGTCGTGATGATGCACGACGATATGGTATGGACATCTGGTCCGTTCATTCATCCGGACTGGTACCGCGAGCACGTCTTCCCGAACTACCGACGGATGCTTGCTCCGCTACGGGACGCGGGTAAGAAAATCGCGTTCACTTCCGACGGCGACTACACACAGTTCGTAGACGACGTTGCTTGGGCGGGCGTGGACGGGTTCGTGCTCGAGCCGATGACCGACATGGCCCAGATCGCCGAGCGCCACGGCGAAACCCACTTCTTCATCGGGAACGCCGATACGCGGATTCTGCTCTCCGGAACGCGGGCGCAAATTCGCGCCGAGGTCGAGCGCTGCATGACCATCGGAAAGCGGTGCCCGGGATACTTCATGGCGGTTGGTAATCACATACCCGCGAACACGCCAGTCGATAGTGCGCTTTACTACAATGAGTGCTATGAGGAGCTCATGAGCCGCTAGCGCGAGCTTGTCTCGCCGAACCTGAGTTGGCGGTGTTCCCGATTTGTGATGCGCAATTCGTAACTTGCTTAGCGTAAAACGCGAATTGACGCAGCAAGGTCGGCGGTATACGATCAGGGTATGAAAACAATGCAAGGCGCAGTACTCCCCGGGAACAGTACGGTGGAGCTACGCGACTACGAAGTTCCGCAGCCGGGCCACGGCGAAGTATTGGTCCGCATGAAATCGTCAACAATCTGCGGTAGTGATATCAGGGCGATCTACCGCGAGCACGTCGGGAAGGGACCCGAGGGGTACCAGAATGTTATCGCAGGACACGAGCCGTGCGGGCAGATCGAGGCGATCGGACCCGGTTGCCGCCGCTTTGGGGCGGGCGACCGTGTGATCATCTACCACATCTCCGGGTGCGGGGTCTGCAACGACTGCCGCCGCGGTTACATGGTCAGCTGCACGAGTGAAAAGTTCCGTCGTGCGTACGGGTGGCAGCGTGACGGCGGGATGGCACCGTACATCGTCGCCGAAGAGAAAGACCTGGTGCTTCTGCCCGACGAGCTCTCGTACACCGACGGTGCGCAGGTTGCCTGCGGCTTTGGGACAGTCTACGAGGGACTGGAAAAGATTGGTGTCTGCGGAAACGACGCAGTACTCGTGACCGGACTCGGTCCGGTAGGGCTCGCGGCGCTGATGCTGAGCCGGGCGATGGGCGCGTCTATGCTGATCGGAACCGACACCGTGCCCGAACGGCTTGAGCTCGCGCGATCGCTCGGCCTGCTCGACCACGCCCTGACCGCCGATGAGCACACGGTCGAGCACGTGCTCGAGCTGACCGGCGGCAACGGTGTCGAACGCGCGGTAGACTGCTCGGGGGCCGACCCCGCGCGTCAGACTGCGATCCGCGCAACCCGGAAGTGGGGACGGATCGTCTTCATCGGCGAAGGCGGCACCGTGCACTTCAACCCGAGCCCCGACATCATCCACGATCAAAAGACGATCTACGGCTCGTGGGTAACGAATATCTGGCGTATGGAAGAGCTCGTCGAACGGCTGGTTCGCTGGGGCCTTCACCCCGCGGATCTGATCACTCACCGGTTCGAGCTCGACCGTGCGAGCGAGGCGTACGCGCTCATGGCGGAAGGCAAGTGCGGCAAAGTCGCGGTCGTCTTCGACGAGGAGATTGAGTAGGTGAGCTCCACCACCTTCGCAGTGGCCGCCGACGCCGTTGACCCCGCTCGTGTACCCGTTCGAACCACGCATCGCGACGCCGACATGCCGGCAATCGGGCTGGGCACTTTCGGCTCGGACCACACTTCCGCGGCCGAAGTTGCCGCAGCCGTACGAGAGGCGATCTCGCTCGGGTATCGCCACATCGACTGTGCTCGGGTGTACGCCAACGAAGCCGAGATAGGTGAAGTACTCGACGACGCGCTGCAGTCTGGTATCGTGCGGCGCGATGAACTGTGGATCACGAGCAAGCTGTGGAACGACATGCATGGTAGTGGGGACGTGCTCGTCTCGCTTGCCGCGACACTGAAGGATCTCAGGCTCGATTACCTCGATCTCTTTCTCATCCATTGGCCCTTTCCGAACCATCACGACCCGGGTGTCGGCGTGGACGCACGCCATCCCGACTCGCGGCCGTACGTCCACGAGGAATACATGGCCGTGTGGCGTCAGATGGAGCGGGCGGCCGACGCGGGACTCGTGAAACACATTGGGACGAGCAACATGACGATCCCGAAGCTCGATCTGCTCCTTCGTGATTGTCGCGTAAAGCCGGCCGTGAACGAGATGGAGCTTCACCCCCACTTCCAGCAACCTGAGCTTTTCCACTACTGCAACCGCTTTGGGATCATCCCGGTCGCTTACTCGCCGCTCGGTTCGCCCAACCGGCCATCGCGCGATACGACACCAAGTGACACCGTCGATCTCGAGGACCCGGTCGTCGCAAAGATCGCGCAGGCGCACGGCGTGCATCCGGCGCTCGTCGCGCTGAAGTGGGCCGCGCAGCGCGGCCAGGTTCCGATCCCGATGTCGACGAAGCGACGCAACATCCGCGCGAACCTCGCCGCGCTCGTGGAAGACCCGCTTACCGATGCCGAGATGAGCGCGATCGGTACCATCGATCGTAACTGCCGGCTCATCAAGGGCCAGGTTTTCCTGTGGCCGGGGAGCCCCGGGTGGGAGGCGCTGTGGGACGTCGACGGAGTGATCGCGGGAAGAGAGCTACATGAGTAAACGGCCGAACATTCTGTTCATCATGTCCGACGACCACGCGGCGAACGCGATCAGCGCGTACGGCTCTCGCCTCGCTTCGGTGTTTCGGACGCCCCACATCGACCGCCTCGCGGACGAAGGTATGCGGTTGGACAATTGTCATTGTACAAATGCAATCTGTACGCCAAGCAGAGCGACAATCCTCACCGGCCGCCACTCCCACGAGAACGGAGTGCGAACACTCTACGACCCCTTACCTGAAGACGCGCACACCTTTGTCGAAGACTTCCAGGCCGCCGGATACGCAACTGCGCTGTTCGGCAAGTGGCATCTGCATGCGCGGCCGCGTGGTTTCGACGAATTTTCGGTTCTTCCGGGTCAGGGTCTCTACCACGACCCATTCTTCATCGATCCAAACGAAGAGTGGTCGACCTCTGCGGCGCCTACTGGGGGCGCACCAGACGTGGGTGGCCGCGACTCTCTCTACCCGACGGGCACACGCCACACAGGGCACGTCACCGACCTGATTGCGGAGAAAACAATCGAATGGCTTAAAGAGCGAGACAGATCAAAGCCGTTTCTGCTTTTTTGCCACCACAAGGCGCCGCACGACGACTTCGAGTACGCCGCCCGATACGAGCACATTT
>CAYFQV010000152.1:0-7545 GCA_964345195.1 uncultured Spirochaetaceae bacterium | reverse complement strand
GGTCTATCCCCGCTCGCACGGGGTCATCCCTCCCGCATTATGTCAGTTACCACCGAAACACGCAAATAAACTACCATTCACCACCCCCTTATCCGCCATATAGGCCATTTGCAGCCATGAACAGACGGTGCCACATCGGCAGAGGGACATCGATCGTGTCCTGCTCTCTCTCGCGTGGTATGACAGATCAATGTCACCCATTCGCGTCGCTGGAATCCTGTGCCAGATACACGGCAACAACGGGATCCTCGCCGTCAATCGGCGGCTCCACAGTTTCTACAACGTCGCGCAGTTCCTCGACGTCGTGAGCTCCCGTAAGGTTTGTAAGCGTAAGCCAGAGCCCTTCGTGCTCAATCAGCTCTTTCTTTGGATACCCGACGAGTCGCACCACCATTCCAGATGGCGCATCTCGATCTTTCCAGAAGAGAACTACGCCTCCATCGGGGGGGACCAACTCGGCCCATTCCACCATCACGTTCCAAACGCGCTCTCGAACCGCCGCCTTCATACGGGGTGCTGCGTACACACCTGGAGCAATCTCAAGCATACACGAGCAGAGAAATCCTCGAAAACGTCCCGGGGTATTGCGAGTCACGGCAATGGTCATCCAGAGAGATCGATCGTGGAGAAGGCAATGAATCCGAACCAGGCAAGACGTAGCGGTTACTCTTCTTGCTCTTCCTGGAGCAAAGCATCGATGTCGTCAATCATCATCGGAATGACGTTCTCGTCGTACAGCGTTTTTCCAGCAAGCTTTCGGGCGACGGCCTCGAGGGTGCGACCGCCTCGTTCTTGGAACCGCTTCACCGCCTGAAACGCCACTGGAACGGTAATCGTGCTCCGGTAGAGGTCCGCGATATCAAGGGCGAAGGCACGCCCGGACGACTCGTGAATAAATCCAAGCTGGGGAAGCGTGCCCGTCAGCGCGACGGCTACACGGGCAGCAGCGTACATTGCCGTGACGACATGATTTAACGCTTTGTTGGCTGCGTTGGCATCCTCGGGATTCGAACGGTCGTAGCGCCGTCCGCTCCATTCCACATTGTACTGCTCGGAGAGGGTCCGGTAGACCTGCTTGACCCGTGTGCCTTCCAGGCCGCGCAGCGAGTCGAGGTCCCGGCGGTGGGCGGGCAGCTCTCCTCCGAGACGCTGGGCATACATGTCGCGGGCGATGTCCATCCGCGTATCGGGGTTGGCCCAAAGCTCCGCCTGGCGACGCGCCCGGTCGGACCGGTCCGGCCCAAACGGCATGAACGACGCATAGAGCCGGACCCCCTTTGATCCAACCGCGAGCAGACCGGTTTGATGGCGGGCGAGGAGCCGGAGGGCATCGTGGCTGACGACGCCGCCTGGACCGAGCAAGATATTAGAGACCTGCTGGAAGGGGATGTCGTACCGCCCGGCCTCCAGCACATCACTTCCCGCCGTCGTGAAGACCAGGTTGCCATTCTCGACGGCGAGCCGCCCCCGTTCCAACCACATCAGCCCGTGCCGATCCGTATGTGGCACGCGCGCCGTGTCGAGACCGAGGCGTCCTTTAAAAACCATAATGCAAGGTCAATTGCTCAATGAGGCGAACCGGAGAGAATCGTTGGGAACAAACGATCTTCAGGCACGGCGAATCTTCAGCATGCCAAACCCGAAGCTCTTGTGCCGACCGATCCCGCTTTGAAGAAGGTGTTGGAAACCGTCCGAATCAGTCACCTTCAAGACGCCGCGGAGCGTCACGTCTGGACGCTTCAGGGTGGTAGCTGTACGCTCACCGTCGCCGGAAGAATGCGTCCGGCGTGTCATCCGTTCAATGGAAAACCGCTCAACGCCGGCAGACTCAAGCGTCGCCCCGCCCCGGACGTCGAACTGATGCTCCAGCCATTCGACATAGGCAGACTCCCGGTCGATTTCCACCTCTGGCCCGGCCTCCCACGCTGCACTGAGGAATGCGTCGAGCTCTTGCCCCTCGTGCCACGATCGCACCTCCCCCTCCGCATTCTTCCCCTCTCCAGCCGATCCTTTCCGCACCACCGGGCAACACCGCAGGTCGAAACCAAGGCGGCGGCCTTTGGGAAGCCCGTCTGGCATTTCTTTTCCGGCAAACCGGTCCCAGTCGCACATCGCGTGGACGGTCGGATTGTGACAGAGTTTGGCTTCTTCTTTCAAGGCACGTGCTGGCGCCGACGCATACCCTAAGACGCGAAGGAAGCGATCCCGGGCACCTGTCTCCCCTGCAGACCGTGGGTCGTCGTCGACAAAGAACGGCTTGGGAGCCTCCTCGCCAAAAAGCTCCCCAAGCGCACAGTGAACCAGGTAGTTTGTGTCGGTCGAGCGCAGCGGGAGCCGCATCATCTTCCCGAGCTGAACGAGGCGGCGCGGGTCGAGGTGCAGTTGAATCATGTGCAGCTCAGCAGTATCGGTCGTCATCGATTCATTCATCATTGCAAAAACAATTGGAGCAGGGGCGACTAAAGGGCCAGGGCTATTTAAAGAGCGAAGGCTACGCGCGGGGCCAAACCATTCGCGATCGGCGTGCTATGCAGAGGTGGTGACCTCAACGTGGCTCTCCCTCACCCACCGCTGGCCGGTGTGAATCTGGTTTCGCCAATCGCGGCGATCGGTATACGGGTGGGCTCGTGGGTCGTCGCGACGCACCTCCTCCCAGATCGCATATGGCCCGTCATCTCGGTGTGCTTTGGCGGGGAATGACACGGGCATCGAAAGGGCCTCTCTAAGATCTTTGGCCTCGAGTCGCCCGGCGTACAAGGGCTCAGCAGGAAGACATGGCTTTCGGCCGATGAAGAGTGGACGGGCGGGCATCTGCAGAGCCTGAGCCAACTCGTCCATGGACGGCGACTCGAGGGGGGCGTCAAGCGTCAGAGCCACCGTATAACAGGCACCGGCCAGATAGTCGCGCTGGCGAATGTGCGTTCCTGAGCTTGCGGTCCCCCCCTTCCGCTGTTCTAACTCTCCCCCGGTGGTCCAAGCACGGGCGTCATTCATGTAGGGCTTCGAGAAGTCGACCGTCTGGTAGTCTTGGACCACATCCCCGGCCCGGTCGCGCCGGACGGCGTAACGGATGCGCTCTTGCAGACGCTGAAGCCGGTCGTGTTCGCTGTGGTCCACTCCGAGCGCATTTCCCAGAAGCCCTGTGATCATTGACAGTGCGGGGTACGCCTGAATGACACCGCGACTGTCGATGATCGGGCCGCCAAAGCTCATGAGCGGCGCGTCGAGACGAAGCAGAAGAACGTCCATAATCTTTCAATATGAGGGGAGCAAAAGCGGCGGCAGGTACGCGTTCCTCCGAATGCTTACGCGTTCTGCACTGTGGCAGCCGACCACTCGGCGATGTCCGGAACGGACACGGTCGCGTCGACATCAAGCGCGTCGGCGATTGCTTCTGTCTCCCCCATTGCAGCGAGGCGGACGTCATTGGTCGCTCCGTACATGCCATTCATGCCGTCGATGTGATCGGCTAGGGCCACCATGCTTCTGTCGAGGACATCATTGCGCGAGACAGCCGACTGAAATGCATTCGCGAGCGTCCGCGGCTGGGCGGTCCCAGACTCCCCGATCATGCACTGCGCGTAGCTGTATGGCGCCGTCGACCCGAGCTTGGCGCCGGGGGAAACGGTTGCCATGAGCTTCACGAACCGTTCCACAACGTTGGCTGCAAGAGTTCGGTCGGCGTCCATCCATTCCTCGCGCGGGCAGCCTTCGAGGTTTGACACCAGAAGCGGTACGTCAATCACAACGTAGCTGTAGAAGAGGCCGCTTGTGAGCTCCTGGCTGTTGATATGCCCGGCGCCCATCTCTCCACTTTCTTCCGGCTCGTCGCGCCGGAGCTCGTCTACGGCTGAGAAGTAATCACTTTCTGCCTCTCCTTTGTGCGTGGTGAAGGCGTGAGCCACATGGATCGCTGCATCCCCTCGAGCAAGGACATCACTTGTTGCCATACGCCCGAACAGCGCCGCATCCAGTCCAGATGCGAGCGAGAGTCCCTTCAAGTTCTTCTTGACATCCCGGTCTTTCAAAAGGTCGGATTTGCGGATCGCATCGGCGACATCCCCGACGGCGTCGCTATCCGGCTCGCCGTTTTCCTCCCAGAAGACGCCAAACTCGTCTTCCACGCTATCGAGCACATCGGCCGCGAGGCCGCGGAGGTAGTTCATTTCCGGGGCGCCGAGAATCGTTACCTGGTTTGTGTCCAGCGCATCGGCAATCTCATTCGCTCCCTCCGCCTGAATCGCATCCTTGATCGGCCGCTTATTTGCTGTGCCGCCCGAGACAACAAGTTCTTTGATTGAGAGCGTGACGGCGTAGACCAGAGGCTCCGGGTATCCGTTCTCAATGAGCGGTTGCGCGACCCGGCGACGAAATGTCTCGCGGGAGCGCAGCGACTTCGGGACATCCATGCGGTAGAGCGCATTCTCACCGTCAAAGTTACGCCAATGGTACTTCAGGCACTGCGACGAGACGCGAATGCGGGTGTCTCCGCCGAACGGGAGTCGTTTGGCAAAACCGGCGTCGTCGCGATTGAGAAGGGTGCCAGGGTACGAAGTGAGGGTGTGGAACTGAAGAAACATAGACGTTCGTCGTTGATCGTCGAAATAGAAAGTCGGTGTAGGGCTGGCGCGATCCTATGGAGGCGCGATCCTATGGAGGCGCGAAGCCATTCACGGATAGAGCCCTGAGATGCTATTCAGAAGTCGAGCCTGCGCAGTGCTATTCAGCAGTCTCTTTCCTGTACAAAGCTCCGTAGTAGTCGCGGGAGATACGAAGCCGGGTGGTCTCGGCATGGTCGCGATCTTGCCCGAGAAGCAGCCATGCCACGTTGACCCAGTTGGCTGGCTGTCCCTTACTGGAAAGATATTGCGCGAGACGGCGAATCAGCGCTTCGAGCGTTTCGCCACGTGCCTCCATCAAACGGACGAAGCGGAGTTCAGACCAGCCGCTTTCTGCGAGCGCTCTGCCAAGCGGCGTACCGTAGTCGTGAAGCCCCGCGCAATGTGCCATTCCCATCAGCAGCGTGGCCATCCGTCGCTCGTAGGTGTTCTGGTCGAGCCCCATCCAGGCATCCTGCAAGTCGTACTCGTACAGGAGTTTCCAGAGCGCGGGCGTGAAGGGGTTCTCCGGCGAGATCCGCCGCAGCTCTGCCAGCTGACCGCTGGACATCCCTCCCTCGGTTCCCATGCGGCGAGCAATCGTTCCAACCGCTTTTCTAAGCTGTTCCGATGGATCTAGCGAACTGTGCTCACCGGATGTCTCGAATGATTTCTCTCCGGAGACGGCATCCGTCTGGTTATCATACTCGTTCATTTGCTGGTGCATACGGGTGTGCTATTCGTCGTTGTCGGTTGAAGCAGCGGTATCGGTTGAAGCAGCGGTGTCAGTTGAAGAATCCGCCTCGTTCGTTTCGTACGCCATTTCCAGCGTGTCCCGAATCCGGCTCTCAAAGATGGACCGGGCCGCACTGAGGGCACGCCACTTTCGAAGGTCGGGCATCGGCACATTCTCTACGGCGCTCTCAAACTGAGCTGTAGCAGCTGTCGAGAGAAACTGCTCCCACGCTACCTGTGCCTCTCGTTTTGTGAGGCCTTCCGCCTCCCATAGCTTTTCGAAAAAGACCTCGTTGACTCGTGCGTCGAAGGCATCGATCCACGGCTGTACCACCTCCCAGTCCGGCTGCTCATCCCGCCGCCCTCCGGTCAGAAGAGCGGCCACGGACGGGCGGAGAACACGCGACTCCACCTGCTCGACCATCTCGACACGCTGCTTCGAGATGTCCCCTAGCTTTTGACGCAGGTCACTTCCTTGCTGGAAAAACGCGACGACATCCTCTGGCACCAGAACATCTCGCTGATGGAGGCCCTCGGTCTTCCCCTGGCCGCGGACGAGGCTGCGGGCGGTGACGTACATCGCTCCGACGTCCCTATCCTGTCTCTCCAACGTGACCGGCGACTCGTAATCTCCACCGAGAATATCGGTGAGCTTCCGGTAGGTGAACCCCCCGCCACTAAGAGTAAGAGCTTTATCCTCTCCCTTATCCACGGGCGTCCATGGATCCTCTAGGCGGCCATTTAACGAGGAGGACACGCTCAGTCGCTGACTTTTCGTGTTTGTGCGCCAACAGACGAGCGTTCCCTCCTTTTTCGTAAACCGGATCCGGCGGCACACCTCGATCACGTACGGATCGCAGTCCTCCAGCGGAATTGCACTGTCTTTCGCCCCATCCCAGGGCTCCGTCCAGAGAAGCGTGTGCCGACCCTCCGGATTCCACAGAATGGTGTCCTCGTGGGCATCGACCAGCACACGTACATCCCGCTGAAATCGCTGCCCAAAGGAGAGCCCGGGTGCCAGCCCGACCAAGGGGCGGTTACCGAACCCGCCATTCATGCGTGCGATGCCGTAATTCCCCCGGCCCAAGAAGCCCTCCATCGTCTGCAGCATGACGAGCGCGTAAATCCAGTGCTCGACGCGTGGATGGCGAATCGGCGTTTGCTTTACGTCATGGTTTTTCGACGTAACAAGCACATCCAGAAGTGAGGGCGACGGGATATCGCTTTTATACTTCGCTTCGCCCAGCGACCCTTCCGGAACGGGAGACTGCATGAACGCCGGTTCGGCCACATCCGAAACGACCAGATGCCACGCGTTCTCATTGCCATCTGCGAGATCAAGGCAGCCCTTCCGCCAGTCTGAGACATCGAGGTCGCCGGTGCGGCCAGTACGTGCGCGGACCATTGCCGCAAGCTGTACGAGAAACGCGTACCAGGCCTGCTCCTGATGCGCCTGAAGCCCATCAAAGCTCGCAACTCCGTCGGTTTGCAATGCTGCAAGAACCTCCGGCAATGAGAGCCGATCCACGGTCTCATCGCTGCGAACGCGAAAGATCCCGTTGTCGAGTAGGGAATATTCGTTCATGAAAGGCCTCGGTGTCCGAATGAAGGAAATCGATTCTTCGGCACGGTTCGGTCAAGCCGGCCTTTGGGTCCGGAAACTCGTAAAGAGCAGTTGGGGCGACTGACGACCCGAACCGTTTGCGACAAGGGCGGCGCATCCACGTCAAGGAGACGAAGCCACTCCTCAGGAGGTAATTCGCAAACGAAACTCCCATCGCCGACAAGAAGGATGTAGGTCGAGAACATCCCGCCGTCCTCACGACATGAGAGCAAATGCTCGATCGCCGACCGGCTGAAGGTGAAACAGAAATGGCCTTGAGACCTTGTCGCCTTTTTAATCAGCACATGACGTGCACGGTCGAGGATGAAATGTCCCGGATGATCACCGGGGGCAGAAACGTGTCGGGCTGCACCCTCTCGAAGTAATCGAAGAAGAACGGCACCGGATATTTGGTCCTGGCGCGAAAGCATTGTATGTTAGGACTGTTGACGGAAAGCCATTGCCTGGCACGTACGTTAGCGTGACGAACAGAGCGCTTACTCTGTCGCCACAAGCCTCCCTCTTTCGAGGGGGGCTTTTTTCTCTCCGATGGCTCGGAGCTATCATCAACTCATTACGCAATCAAGGTCTATCTGGTCGTTTGACCAG
>CAYFQV010000151.1:0-7593 GCA_964345195.1 uncultured Spirochaetaceae bacterium | reverse complement strand
TCTATCATCACGTTCTCTCCCGTAATCATATCCGCCGCGTCACTTGCGAGGAAGAGCGCCACAGCGGCAACTTCGTCTGGAAAGGCAAAACGTCCTGCAGGTATCTGTTTCTTGAAGCGTTCGCCAACCTCACCGGCCCAGGCTTTTTTCCCCAGCTCGGTGAGTACGACAGTGGGCGAGATCGCATTGACGTTAATGTTGTACTCACCCCATTCAAACGCAAGCACCTTGGTTAGCTCGATCACACCGGCCTTGCTCGTGCAGTAAGCAATATGGCGGTCAAGCGCTATAACGCCCGCCTGCGAAGCCATGTTGACGATCTTGCCGCCTCCGGCCTTGATCATCTCGTTCCCAACGGCCTGTGACACGACGAAAGGGGCTTTGAGGTTGATCGCCATCGTCTTGTCCCAGTACTCCTCCGGCAACTTTTCGGCATCTTCCAGCATGACTATGCCGGCGTTGTTCACGAGGATATCGATCCGACCGAAGTCCGATACGACTTTGCCGACCAACTCGCTAACCTGCTTTGTGTCGGTAAGGTCTGCAACGAACCCCTCAACCCGCGTCCCCGTTTCGGAGCCCAGGGTCCCGGCTACCTCCCGGATCTCGGGCTTCATATCCACCAGCGCGAGCTCCGCACCCTTCTCCGCGTAGAGCTTCGCGATCGCATAGCCGATTCCCTGATAGCCGCCTGTGATGAGGGCTATCTTGCCGTCGAGCCGAAAATCCTTATCGTATCCCTTGTATTCTTTGGCCATTTTCCCGTTTCCCTCCCGCACAGTGGGCGGTGGTGTACGTTGGACGGGACCCGCCGGCATTACCGAGCAGGTCTCGACACTGGATGTGGCAGCGGGTGGTACACCCACTGCCACAAACTCGTGTTTCCTATGTGTCTACTCCCGCGTCGTAAGCTCCGCTCGCGTTTCGAGCAGTTGATCTACGTTGTCGAGGGTGACCGGAACCCATGGCACGTTATAGACGTCTTCCTGGCCGTCTGCAAAATCGAGCTCGTCCCATACCGCGGCCTGCGGCTCGTAGTCGGGACCGACGAGCTCGCGCAACACGACATCGAGCGCTCCCTGCGCCTGAGCGGTAGCATCTTGAAGGATGCTCCGGTCATGCTCACCGGCTTTCACCGCTTCCAGCGCATCGGTTACACCGTCTATGCCCGCGGTGACAAAGTCGTCCAGGTCGAGACCTGCTTGCTTTATCGCCTCTATAGCCCCTAGTGCCATCTCGTCGTTCTGTCCGATGACACCGTCGATTTCACCGGGATGAGCATTCAGCCAGTTCTCCATCAGATCGAGCGCTTCCGAGCGCGACCAGTTAGCCGTTTGCATCTCAAGGAGTTCCACGTCCGGATTCGCGTCAAGCACCTTCATGTTACCCTCGCGCCGATCAATCTGCGCGGACTGGCCGATTGGGCCCTCGATGATCACAACGTTGCCCGAACCACCGATACCGTCCACAACAGCCTGAGCCTCCATTTCGCCGGCCAGAACATCGTCGGATCCCACGTACGAGAGCAGCAAGTCGGTATTGACGAGCGTGTTGGAGCCAACGACGGGGATTCCGGCTGCGTCCGCCGCCGCAACAGCTGCAGCGCCGGCTTCAACGTCGATAGGCACGAAGATGATGCCGTCGAACCCCTGGGTCGCCATGGTTTCAAACTGCGATTGCTGAACAGAAGCGTCGTATCTCCCGTCGAACACCGTCAAGTCCACCAGGCCGCTTTCCACCGCCGGGTGACGCTCGAGGGCCGTTGTCCACAGCCGCATGTATTCCGCTCGAAGTCCGTATACGGCCGCTCCAATCTTATACGACTCTTCTCCTTCCTCGCCCTGACCGGAAGCCAGCGCTGTCTGCGCGAAACCCATCACCATCACAACCGCAATAAGTACTACCAGAATTCTTCTCATCAGTTCCTCCTTATGTCAGACCGATGCTTTCTGCTGCGCACCATCCTCCTCTTGGGAATGTGTGCTTGCGTTCGCCACTTCAGAGTGGCTTGCCTATGCCTTTTGAACCACCCTCCTTCCTTCCATGTCTTAGAGTTCAGATCTGCTCCACACACGACGTGCGCTTGGTACCCCTATTCATTTCACCGGCGTATCACTCATGACTGACGTTTTCGTAAAGCGTCCAGTCCTACAGCCGCGATGATTATCGCCCCCTGAATCACCTGCTGGTAGTATGCCGATACGCCAAGCAGGTCGAGGCCGTTGTTGATCACACCGACGATTAAAGCGCCGAACAGCGTGCCGACGAGTGTTCCCTGCCCCCCCGTCAGACTGGTTCCACCAATTACAACGACGGCAATCGTATCGAGTTCGTACGCGACCCCCGCCTGCGGTAGTCCCGCGGTAGTGCGCGCGGTGAGAATTACGCCGCCGAGGGCTGACAGCAATCCGCTTATGGTGTAGACGAAAAAGATGATAAGCCGGGTGTTCACACCCGAAATACGGGCGCTGGTCTCGTTGCCGCCCACCGCGTAAACATAACGGCCGAAGCGTGTCTTATAGAGGACAATCCATGCGATAACAAAAACCCCCGCAACTATGATCACCGGCATTGGCAGACCCAGGAAATACGCCTGCCCAAGTGCTTGAAACGAGTCGGAGACATTCGGAACCGGCATACCATCGGTATAGATGAAGGTAAGCCCCCGCGCTATGCTCAGCATTCCAAGCGTCACAACGAATGCAGGGACGCGCCACCGTGCTATCAAGAGGCCATTTACTGACCCGAGCAATGCTCCGCCAACCAGCGCGGCGAGAAGCGCGAATCCGGCCGGCGCCGCTGTGCCGCCGAAGTACTGGCTGGCAAAGCTTGCGCTGACTATCCCACCGAAGGCCAATACCGAGCCGACTGATAGGTCTATACCTCCGGTGAGTATCACGAATGTCATACCAATCCCGAGCAGCCCGATGACCGAAGATTGCCGCAATACGTTGATGATGTTGCGCGTCCGGAGGAAATACGGGCTCGCAAATGCCAGTATCGTGCACAAGAGGATAAAGGCCACGATGATCCCGTAGTCACGAAAGATGCCGGAAACGACGCTTCCAATAGTTTTCTTGTTTTCGTCCTGCACTTGATTACTCACCGTTGGTCGTCCTCCCTACGCAGGTTGAGATTCGTCGGCGCCCCATGATGCGTACCGCATGAGCGCTTCTTGGTCTAGTCTGTCCCGCGGCAGAAGGGCGGACAGATTCCCATCCGTGAGGACGGCGATTCTATCGCTCATCCCTAAGATTTCCGGGATCTCTGACGAAACCATGATGATAGCGAAACCGTCGTTCGCGAAGTCGGACATCAGGCGGTAAATCTCGCGTTTGGCACCGACGTCGATTCCACGAGTAGGCTCATCAAGGAGCAGAATTTTCGGCTTGGTGAGCAGCCACTTCGCCAGAACTACCTTCTGCTGGTTGCCACCACTGAGCTCGTACACGCGTTGCTGCAGCGAGTAGCTCTTGACATCCAGCTGCCGGGAGATTCCATCGACCTCACGCTTTTCTTGAGCTTCATCTATAAAGAATAGTCGCGACAGCCGAACGAGCGAGGAAAGAGACACGTTTTCTCTGATCGTTCTCCCGACTACGAGCCCGCTGCTCTTCCGATCCTCGGTGATATAGGCCAATCCGTGCCGTATCGCATCTCGCGGGGATGCTATTCTGACGCGCTCTCCGTAGATCGCTATCTCCCCGGCCTGCAATGGCAATGCACCGAACAGAGCAGAGAGAAACTCGCTTCGCCCGGCCCCCATCAATCCGAAGATGCCGAGGATCTCACCTTCCTTTACATCCATAGTGATGTTTCGGAAATACGGCTCATGCGTCGCCGAATCGACGCTCAACGCCACATTCTCTTGTGGGATGTTGTCCTTGAGGTACTCCTCTTCCAGCTTTCTTCCAATCATGAAGTTGATGAGTTCTTCACGGTCTATATCGCCAATGGCTTTCGTAGCAATCCGTTCGCTGTCGCGAAGTACGGTTACCTCATCAGCAATGGCGAAGACCTCTTTCAGCCGGTGAGACACGTACAAAATCCCTCTACCCTGTTCCTTCAAATTGCGAATGACTCGAAAAAGGTGTTCAACGTCCTGTTCGCCGATTGCCGAGGTGGGCTCATCCATGATGATGATTTCAGCGTCGGTTGATAGTGCCTTGGCTATTTCAACTAACTGTATCTCTGCCAGGCTCAGACTGCTCATCTTGCGAT
Organism: uncultured Spirochaetaceae bacterium; assembly: GCA_964345195.1. Classification (GTDB taxonomy): domain Bacteria; phylum Spirochaetota; class Spirochaetia; order DSM-27196; family PWMO01; genus CAYFQV01. The sequence continues at coordinate 3,372 of CAYFQV010000151.1, read as the reverse complement.
GAACATCTATTCGAACCTCTAGACGCTGAAGCACCTCGTGCGCAACCCGCTCCAGTTCCCCGTAGTCTACGAAAAAGCCGAACTGTAATGGCTCGCGCCCAAGGCAGATGTTCTCGGCAACAGTCATATCCGGTATCGGGTTCAATTCCTGGGCAATGATGGCAACACCGGCGTCGAGAGCTTGTCGGGGGGCCACAAACGCAACACGCTCGCCCCGCAAAAAAATATCCCCTTCGTCAGGCTGATATACGCCCATCAGGATGTTCATGAGGGTTGACTTCCCCGCACCATTCTCCCCGCACACGGCATGCACCGTTGAGGTCCCGAGACTCAAACTCACCCGGCTCAATGCCTGGACTCCTGGGAATCGTTTCGATACACCTTTCGCCTCGAGAAGCGGGGCAGCTTTCTCCACGTGGACCTCCTTCCTGCTTAGCACATAGCAACGTGTGTGCCTAAATAGTAGATCGAAAAAAGAAACTTCATAAAACATTGTCTGAGGGATAGTTATTTATTTGGTTACAACTTTTCGTTGACACCTCCGAGAACCGGCGGTTACGATGGGTGTAGAAAATCGAAACACACCGTGTGTGAAGAGCTGTGAAGAAGGGAAACACTTTGAAGGGCACCCTGCTGATCGTAGATGACAATCGCAAAGTATATGAAAGCCTCGCGCGCAATTTCCAACACTTTGCGTACACCACTCACTACGCCTCTAACAGCGAGGAGGCGGTGCGAACTCTGTTGTCTACCCGCGTGGACGCCGTGTTGCTTGATATCATGCTGGGCCGCGAAAGCGGCGTTGACACTCTCCGGTCGATCGAAGAGTCTGCACCGTCCATCCCCGTAATCATGATAACGGGATACGCCTCGATCGAGAGCGCGATCGAAACTATGAAACTTGGCGCCTTCGACTACGTAAAGAAGCCACTTGATTTTGAACACCTGTTGAAGGTCGTTCAAAACGCCGTCGAGATCTCGAGACTGAAGGAGGAGAACGACCAACTCAAAGAGCGTCTGCTGGACCTGAGCCCTAAGCTGGCGATGCGGAGTACGCAGATGACGGAGGTCGTCCAGACAGCCGCAAAACTCGCGAAAGTCGATCTCCCGGTTCTGATAGCCGGAGAGAACGGCACGGGAAAAGAGATTGTCGCCGATTACATACACTCGCATTCGAGCCGCGCGGGGAACCGAATGGTCAAAGTGAACTGTGCCGCCTTTCCCGAATCACTGTTGGACAACGAGCTTTTCGGACACGAGAAAGGCGCTTACACAGGTGCGGACACCGCCTTCCAGGGTGTCTTCGAGCGGGCTAACGGCAGCAGCCTATTCCTGGATGAAATCGGTGATATGCCGTTGACGATCCAGGCGAAAATCCTTCGTACGCTCCAAAATCATGAGATCCGACGACTCGGGGGGCAGCACACCCTCAACGTAGACGTTCGTTTTGTCGCCGCGACAAACAAGGATCCTGTATCCCTCGTGGCGGAAGGGCGGTTCAGGGAGGATCTGTTCTACCGTTTGAACACTGCAGTACTGGAGGTGCCTCCGCTGCGCGAACGAAAGGAAGATCTGCCGGCTCTCGTGGAGGCCTTTCTCAAGGAGTTCGCGGTGAACAACGACACCCCGCTAAAGAAGATGGACGAGCAGTCGCTCCAACGACTTCTGGCTCATGACTGGCCAGGTAACGTTAGGGAGCTGAAGAACTGTGTCAGTTATGCGGCCGCCATTTCACAGTCCTCAGTAATCCACGTTTCGGACCTTCCCCCCGCCCTCTTCCGGGGGGACCCCGAAAAAACGAACGGCGATAACGTTCGGCACCGTATGGAACGTAATCTCATCGTGCAGACGCTCGAGCAAACTGGTCAAAACAAGAAACGCACCGCCGAGCTCTTGCAGATGAGCCGAAAGACGCTCTACGCAAAGCTCAAGAAGTATGGACTCTACGCATAATACTGCCGCTCCGGCAAAAAGCCTGTTGTCTGCCAGCGGCATTGTCCTCGACTACGGGGGTCTCCGTGCGCTGGACGGGATAAGCCTCAATGTTCGCGAAGGAGAAGTGCACGCAATCGTAGGGGAACACGGGGCCGGTAAGTCCAGTCTGGCGCGAGTCCTGAGTGGGCTCGTGCGGCCGAACGAAGGCCGGATTAGCGTCGATGGTCGCGAGATTTCCGGATTCGACCTGTCCCAGGCGAGACGAATGGGCATCCAAATGGTCGATCAGGAGATCCCTTTAAACGAAAACTTCTCCGCAGCCGAGAATCTCTTTTTTGCAGACCCCGAACTCGGTCGCTCCTCCTGGCGCCGTAGGCGGAGACAAGAACGAGAAGCTGGACGACTGTTCGACAGGTATGGATTCGACATCCGACCGTCCGAATACGTGCAGACGCTCAGCCTATCAGACAAAGCCGTCGTCGCTATTCTCAAGCATCTGTACGCACCGCCACGTGTTCTCATTCTGGACGAGAGTTTGGAAAAACTCGCGGCGCACGCGTTGCGCCCCATCTTACAGACGTTGAAGCGTCTCAAGAAAGAGGGGATGGGCGTTGTCTTTATCACCCACCGCATCGATGACATTTACGATTTTGCGGACCGCGTTACTATCCTTCGCTCGGGCCGGGTTCAGCTCTCCGACGAAGTATCGGAAGTTGACAAAATAAGTCTTATCAGAATGACCTATACACAGGTTACGGCTACTGAAGACGCCACGGATTTGCCGGCAGATTTTCGCAGAATTCTCAAGTACAACGAGGCTGTGCTACAGTATCTGCCGGTTAACCTCATTGTTATCGACTCGGAACTCAATGTCCAGATGGTAAACGAAGCCGGCCGGGGATTCTTCGAGATAGAGGACCGCGACTATCGGGGCATTTCCCTTCGTGAATTATTTGGAGAGGGCAACTCACAGGCCCTCGAGTTGATCGAAGCAGGAATCAAACAGCGGGCGGTTAGCCGCTACTATCAGGTTCAGACGGTGGCGCATGGCGAGACCGCCGCAAGCAACATCCAGACGGTACCGGTTCTCGACGGTAGCAAGCACATCGGCAGCATCATCATTTTGGAAGACGTAACCGAATACGATCAATTGCAGAAACAATTGATCCTTTCGGAGAAGCTTGCGTCAGTAGGGCTACTGGCGGCCGGAGTCGGGCACGAAATCAACAACCCCCTCGAAATCATTTCGAACTACTTGACATATATAAGCTACACGTATTCCGAGCCCGGCCTCGGAGATGCGATAGATCGTGTTCGGGAGGAAATCCGCTCTATCTCGAGCATTGTGAGCAACCTCGTGTCGTTTTCCGACAATCGGGTCGAGGCCACGGATTGGGTCAATCTGAATGAGAGTGTGGAGAATCTCTTAGGCTTGGT
>CAYFQV010000150.1:3589-7707 GCA_964345195.1 uncultured Spirochaetaceae bacterium | reverse complement strand
CTCGGTCAGCCGCCCGAGATGCCGTAGCGCTTCAACTTGTACTGTAGTGACCGCAACGAGATCCCGAGCAGGGAGGCGGCCCGGGTGCGGTTTCCTTCGCTCACGGCAAGGGCGCGGCGGATGTGCGCGGCTTCCGCGGCGGCGGTAATCTCGGCAAGTGGAGCGAGCGGCCCAGCCGGCGGCGCTTCGGCATCGACCCTATCTCTGCAGCCGGGGAGCTTGTTCCGTTCGGGCGCCGGGGATTCAGGACCGAGCTCCGGCAAATGCTGGGCACCAATGACGGTCTCGTACATCCCAAGGTTAATGACTGCGCGACGCAGTACGTTCTCGAGCTCCCGGACGTTTCCCGGCCAGGGGTAGCTGTAGAGCCACTCCAGAGCTTGCGGAGACACTGAGGCCACCGCCCGTCCGTACTCTTGGTTGATGCGGTGCAGCAGGTGGTTGATCAGCATGGGTATGTCTTCGAGGCGCTCCCGCAGAGCGGGGACGTGGACCGGGATGACGTTGAGCCGGTAGTAGAGATCCTCGCGGAACTCACCTATCTGTACCGCTTCGCCGAGGTCGAAGTTCGTGGCGGCAATGACGCGCGCATCAATGGGGACTGTCTCCGTTGCTCCGACGCGGCGAACTTCGTGCTCCTGAAGAACGCGCAGCAGCTTGGCCTGTGTTCCGAGACTGAGAAGTCCGACCTCGTCCAAGAGGATTGTGCCGCCGTTGGCTTGCTCGAAGAGTCCCGTCTTGCCGCCTTTGAGCGCGCCGGTGAAGGCACCTTCAACGTAGCCGAAGAGCTCACTTTCCAGCACGCCTTCGCTGAGGGAGGCGCAATTGAGCCGAATGAAGTTTCGCTCCCGCCGATCGCCGGCGTTATGAATGGCGTGGGCGAAGAGCTCCTTGCCCGTGCCGCTTTCCCCGTGGAGTAGGACCGTCGCCGGCGTGGCGGCGGCGACCCGGGCCTTCTCGATGGCGGCTTGGAAGATCGACTGCGCACCAATGAGGTCTTCAAAGCTGTACTTCGCCTCGAGGTGCCGGATTCTGCGGCGCGCTTCGTTGAGCCGGCTGTTGAGCTTCAGGATTTCACTAAGGTCCTTAACAACGGCGACGCTGCCTTTCAATTCTCCCTTGACGATGATAGGGGCCGCATCCACGATCACTTCCTTTGCCATGGGGCCGACCCGCACGCGCTTGTTGTGAACCGCCTCCCGTGTTTCGAGGACTTGCCGGTGGATACTGTCGCCGAAGGCGATGTCGATGCTGGAGGGCTGTCCGAGCACCTCGTCACGGGGGATGCCGGTGACTTTCGTATAGGCGGGATTCACCGAGACATGGATTCCGTCTTCATTGACCACGGAGATGGCGTCCTGTGTCGAGTTGAAGATAGCGTCCGAAAGGACGCGGGTTTCCTTGAGGTTGGTGATCTCCTCGGCCAGCTCGATCACGTCTCCAATGTCGCGGAATACTGCAAAGGCGCCGATGATGCGCCCGGCATCGTCTACGATCGGCATTCGGCTCGTAATGATGGTGGTGTCGCCGAGTGCGAGCCGGCGGTTGAGCTCGGCCTCGCCTGAAGCGATCACCGTCGGCAGTCGCGTGTAGGCAATCACGTCGCCGATGTGGCGACCCATGGCGTCGGCGGCGGGAATGCCGGTGATGGTTTCGGCGGCACGGTTGAAGATCGTAACGCGCTCCTGCTCGTCCACGGCGATTACGCCGTCATGGGTCGAGTCGATAATGATCTCGATTGGGTTTCGCGCCTGCACCATACGGATATGCTACGCAGAATTTTGCGTGCTGTACAGCCGCCGAAGAGCTTGTATACTCACGGTATGAGTGACAATGCAGATCCCGCTTCCCTCGAGCGTCTCAGAGAGCGGGTTATCGATCAGTTGACGGCGGGCTACTCCCGAGATCTGTTGAGTGAAGGCGAGTTCGAAGAGCGACTTCGTAATGCGAACGAGGCGGAGAGTCACGCGGAGCTGCGTTCCCTGATTGGGGATGTACCTCTCGACATGAGCCAGGCACCGGCCCGCAGCGAGGAAGCGGATGAGGAACTGCCGATCGCCCTGAATCACGGGCAGGTCGAAGATGAGAGCTCACTCATCGCTATATTCTCGGGTACGGATCGCAAGGGCGTGTGGGACGCGCCGAAGAGTCTCAACGCGCTGGCGCTGTTCGGGGGAAGCGACATAGACTTTCGGGAGGCGCGGATTCCCCCGGAAGGCGTAACCATTCACGCCGTGGCCATGTTTGGCGGGGTCGACATTGTGGTTCCGGAGGGTGTGAACGTCAAAATCAGCGGCGCCGGGATATTCGGTGCTTTCGAAGCCAAGAAACGACGCCGGCGGATTATCCCCGGTGCGCCGACAATCAAGGTCGACGGCGTCGCCTTCTTCGGCGGTGTCGAAGTGAAGTTTAAGTGAGACTGCATGACAAGCACATCTCTCTCCATACTCGTCGTCGACGATGAGCGAATCAGTCAGATCATCCTCAAGAAATTGAGTGAAAACCTCGGTCATCGAGTTTCGGTGGCGTCCACCGGAAAAGCGGCCATTGAAGCCATGCAGGGGCAGCTGTTCGACGCCGTGCTACTGGATGTTGAGTTGCCCGATACTACCGGTCCGGAGCTTGTCGCACGCGTTCGCAACGGAGAGGCCGGTGAGACGCAGCGTGGGGTACGGGTTATCGCCGTGACCGGTCACGCCATGGAGGGGGACCGCGAGGAACTGCTCCAATCGGGCATGGACGCCTATCTATCGAAGCCGGTGATGGTCCACGATTTGGACGAGTTGTTCCGAAGCTTGGGATAAGATCGGCATGGCTCATGAGTGCGAAGGCAATCGGGAGTGGCCGCTTTTCCCGGCGGCCCAATGTAGTTACCTTTTGCTATTAAGAAGAACAAAATCTATAGGAGAATAGTGATTATGGAAGTAGTACGTTTCGGCCAGGACGACATTGAGAACTCTCTCCAGAACATGGGCGACTCGGATCTTGACGGCTTGGCGTTTGGCGCCATTAAGCTCGATAAAGAAGGCAAGATTCTCCAGTACAACGCCGCGGAAGGTAGCTTGACCGGTCGTGATCCCAAAAAGGTTGTCGGACAGAACTTCTTCACGGAAGTGGCCCCCTGCACGAACCAACCGGAGTTCTACGGGCGTTTTAAGACGGGCGTCGACAGTGGCGAGTTAAACGACCTTTTCGAGTACGTGTTCGACTACAAGATGACCCCGACCAAAGTCAAGGTACATATGAAGAAGGCACTCACCGAAGAAGCCTACTGGGTCTTCGTGAAGCGGCTCTAAAGCTAAACAGGCTTTAGGACGCACTCCGGAAGTAGCTGCGGACCCATGCCAATGCCTCGTCTCTCTCGTCGGACAATCCTCCGCATTCTCATTGAGCTCGTCGAAGAGACATTCGGCGAAAGCTTCCGGGGAAACGTCTCTATGGGGATGAGCACATCCCTTCGCGAGGGAATAATCGGGCTGGATTCGGTGGGCATCCTCTCGGTGGCCGGACGGATAAACAGCTTCTTCAACCTGCACGAAGTGGGAACTGAGGACAATCTGCTTCGCGCAGGCACTCTTGGAGATTGGGTTGATCTCGTCGATACCGCGCTTGGCGAGGGCGTGAAGACGATATCCTTTCGCACCTCAGGCAGTACCGGTGAGCCGAAGGAAGTACCCCACCGTTTGCCACTGTTGTGGCAGGAAGCGCAGTGGCTTGCTCAGTACTTCGCGGGCCGCAGTCGTGTTATCGCCACGGTATCACCGAAGCACATATACGGGTTCCTCTTTACCGCCATGTTGCCGGACCTTCTGGACGTCCCCGTGGTGGACGGGCGGACCTTCGATCCCCATACCTGGAAGCACGACCTGCGTACAGACGACATGATTGTCTCATACCCAGCGTTCTGGCGCTTCCTGGCCAATAGCAATCCGCACTTTAAAACGGGGGCGTGGGGTGTTTCATCGACGGCTCCCATGCCGCCGGAGTTGAGCCGCACGCTGACCGCCAAGGGGCTCGATCGTGTCGTTGAGATATACGGAGCTACCGAGACGGCGGGGGTAGGTTACCGAGCGGATCCGGGTGAGCCCTTCACCTTGTTCCCCTTTTGGGAGCCGGAG
>CAYFQV010000150.1:0-3489 GCA_964345195.1 uncultured Spirochaetaceae bacterium | reverse complement strand
ATGCACACGTTCGGCTCATGCGGCCCTCGGAGGGAGAGCGCTTGAAGGCGATTATCGTGCCCGACCGCGCTCAACCGATCCATGAGCTTGAGCAGCGCATCCGAAGCTGGATCGAAGAGAACCTCACAGCTCCCGAGCGGCCGGTGGCCATTCGTTACCTTCGCAGGATTCCTACCGACGAGATGGGTAAGCGGGCGGATTGGGACGTCCGCGAGTCTAATGATTGGGACTGAATACACAACGAGTTTAACCATATAAGCCGGGTGATCTGACTGCGTTCACTGCCCCCGCCGTGCGAAAGTCCGGAGCTATCCCGACATCCTGACATCACACCTCGACGAATTGGGTATCCTCGGCTATGCTGCCGAGGTATGGGACTTGATATTCTCATGACGGTGCTCGGTGCAGTGGCCGTCGGCGCAGGCGTTGTTGGCTGTATTCTGCCGGTCTTACCAGGGCCACCGGTGAGTTTTTTGGGCTTAGTCCTGATTTCCTTTGCCGGAGGTTGGGATACCTACGCCGCTTGGCTTTTGGTGCTCCTCGCGGTCGCCTCAATTGTGGTGACCATTCTGGACTATGTATTGCCGGCCCTCACCAGTAAACGTGCCGGGGCGGGAAAACCCGGCGTCTGGGGTAGCGTTGCCGGCCTGATTCTGGGAATGATCTTCTTTCCACCGTTTGGGCTCATCATCGGCGCCTTCGTGGGGGCCGTTGTGGCGGAAGCTGTCTTTAACCGCGGAAAATCGAACCCGTGGCGTGCCGGGATGGGCGTCTTTGCCGGAACCATGTTGGGTACGCTGTTGAAGCTTGCGACGAGCGGCGTTATCGCCTTCTATTTCTTCCGAGGGGCTGTAGGGCTATTCGCCTGAATACACCTAGGAGTCCGAAGGGAAGCCGACGGGAACGCGCCGGGGATTATGAAACTCCGTCACTTCCTGGGCTCGGCTGCGGCGGCCGTCTGGTCACCCCCTAGTTCCGGAGTGCGCGAGTCGTCGCAAGGCATTCGTCATCCCGTTGCCGTGGCTAGGAATTTAAAACGCGCCAGGGCGACGGTTGTGCTATCCCGGCTACGAACAATACGGGGCCGAAACTCCGTTACGGCTTCGCCTTTCGAGTCTTGCGAATCTTGCTGCGTCACGGGGGACGTAAACACCCTCAATTCGTCTCCGTAGTGTGACTCCGCGGTGAAGTTCACGTCGAAGTCGGCAATGGCGTGCTCCTCGTGAAACTGCGGCGATAGAGCGTCAAGCATCCAGGTTATGTAGCGGGAGTTGTTTGTATGGCGATTGCGGTCCAGGTCGCTATAGCGGACGATGATTTCCGAAGCCGGGGATCCGGCGTCGGGCGGGCGTTCATCCTGCGCGCCATGTAGCTTCTCGGGCTCTTCCCGGAGTATTCGCTCAGTAGTTGGAATTGCGTCGGTGTCGAGTGCGCGGCGCGGCGGAACGGGACGGCCGTTCTCGGCGCTCATGACGAGCCAGCGACTCGTTGCGACAATAAGGTCTCGAGAGCTCTCCGAGGAGCTGTTGGTCGAGAGCCGAAACTCTCGGCACGCGAACAGTCGCTCGACCCCGGAAGGCCACGTTTCCAGCTGAATCCCTTGCGACCACACCGGAAGCTCGGTGACCCGCACCCGGAGCCGCGATAGCACCCAGAAGTAGTCGGACTCGCCGGTGAAATCAACACCAAGGCGGCGGGCGTGTTGCCAGGCCATTTCCTCGAAGAGCCGCGCAAGCCCCGGTACCGAGAGCCGGTCCCGTGTGTCCGTGACCATGCTCGGTACCGAGAGCTCTTCGGTATAACGTTCGACAGCGTCCATGACCCCTAACGGTATTCGAACGGACGACATGCGACAAGTCGTGGCGCCACACCGTGGCGCCGCATGTCGGGTCGCTTAGGGTGCTATGCTATTGGAGGTCCCCGGGCTGGCTGCGGGACCGCCGTCCTCACTATGCACAATCGCCGCGCCGGTGCCGTCGGGACGTCGACCAAGGCTCACGCCGTCAACATCGTCTCCCCAGTCTTCAACCCCGTCCACGATTTCCGCGGAGCTCGAGAAACCGGCATAGTCGGCCACGGGATCATCGGGATCGTCTCCGTTGTACCGGAGCTGAACGTAGCTATCGGTTTCAGGGTCGAAAAGTACCACGTTGTCACTGCCATTGTTCAGCACGCTGCCGCTTCGTTCCGCATGTAGCGCAAGGCCGTCCTCCGGCACATCCGGCAGGGATCCGCCTTCCTGGACTCCACCAACGATGAGCGCATGTGCTTCCGAAGCAAGCACGCTGTTCTCCGGAAATGTAAACCAATCGCCGTAGCCGGCATCCCAGAGCACCATGCCTGCAAGGTCCACTTCGCTGTCGCCCGCGTTGTAGAGCTCAACGTACTCGTCTTGATCTGCTGCACTGCCATTGCCGTCGGTATCTACGGAGCCGTCGGCGCCGGTGGGGTCGGGCAGGACTTCATTGATCACAATGCTCCCTCGAAGTGCGTGAGCAGCGGCGGGCCCGGACTCAACAAAGCTCGCGGTGATCGCGTAGTGGTCATCCATCAATAGATCGATGTTTACGTTGTCCTCGCTGATTTCCTCGGACCAACCGTCGAATGAGTAGCCTTCATCCGGGCTCGCGGTGAGGCTTACGGTCTCGTCCCAACGGTAGACACGATTGTCGGGGGCGGCCGTGACCGTACCGGCGCCGACGACCTCTATCGTGAGCGTTGGGCCACGCTCCACGGTGTAGCTCTCGGCGGCAACGCCGCCGCCGTCATCATCACCAGCGGTAAAGGCGCGTGTCCGAAGCTCCACGGGATCTCGGGAGACCGGAATCTGGATAGCTTCTTCGTACGGGGTGCTTTCGGCGTCCGGCTCCGATCCGTCGAGGGTGTACCGGATGACTTCGGCCTCTTCGACAGCGCTAACAGTGACGGTGGGAGCAAGCTCGAAGGTCCCTCCACCCGGATCGACCAGTGGGGCCGGCAGGATCTCCGTTTCGGAAGCCCCGTCGCTTGACGGATCGACATTCGTGTCCCCGTCGGGAGAGCCGTCGCCGGCGGGATTGTTGCAGCCGGCAAAGACAAGCGCGGTCACTATGGCGACGCCGAGCACCATCACTTGTCCGCGTAAGAATGGATGCCTGCGAAAGAATGAAAGCATGTGATTCCTCCTCGCGAAATCAGTTTGTTCTGTGAGGAGTTACATGCCGTTTAGCGCTGCTGCTTCAAATCTACGAAAGATTTGCCGTGCTTTTTATTTCGCGCTGCTTTTTTATGATGGATAGGGATCGGCTGTAGGATCGTCTAGGTTATAGAGGAGTGTCCTGATTCGATGAGCGGCTTTCCCGCGGTGTGATCGCCGGTTCTTCTCATCCGGCTCGATATCGGCCACGCTTTTTCCCAACTCCGGTACCATGAATACGGGGTCGTAGCCAAAGCCGCCCGTGCCGGACGACGCCTCGCGAGCAATGTAGCCATGCCACGTTTCCTGAGCGA
>CAYFQV010000149.1:0-7907 GCA_964345195.1 uncultured Spirochaetaceae bacterium | reverse complement strand
CAGGCAAACCCACAAGCTGCGTGATACCTTAAGTGTTGTTCATTGATCCGACTCCTTCTATGATTGCGTTGTGAGTACAGGGAACACGAAAACAAACCCACAAACGGACACGGCGCAGGACCACCCCGAAACCGCAGGATCAAACGCAGTCGAGTCACGGGAATCCGATGCGGCGCGCCGGGTCCTCATGGTGACAAGCGAGTTTGCGCCCATTGCGAAGGCCGGGGGTCTGGCCGACGCGGTTGCCTCGCTTTCGGCGGCGCTCGCGCGCATTGGGCTGGATGTGCGCGTGGTCATGCCGCGCTACGGCTTCATTGATACTCGGGAGCTCGAGCGCATCCCGCAGCCTTTGGGCGTGCCGATCGGCATTCAGGAAGAGTGGGTCGGTGTGTATCGCTGGGCCGCCAACGACGCCGCCAACGACGGCAACGCCGCCGACGCCAACGCCGGCGGCGCGAATGCGGACGGGGCGAGCGCGGACGGCGCGGGCGGTGAAGCCACGAATGCCGTGCAGATCTATCTCCTGGATCACGAGGGAGCGTTCGGCCGTAACGGGATCTACAACGAGGCCAATGTCGACTATCCGGACAACGCGCGGCGCTTTGCGCTTCTCTCCTACGGCGCCTTTCAGCTCTGTCGGATGCTCGGTTGGATTCCGGAGGTCGTGCACGCCCACGACTGGCCGACGGCGCTCGTGCCGGGCTACCTCCGGAGCCGAGAGGCCGACTCTGAGTTCGCCCGGACCAGGAGCGTGTTTACCATCCACAACATTGGCTATCAAGGGATCTTCGTGGATGAGGAGTTCGCAAACGCCGGTATGCCGCCGGCGGACTTTGCCGAACTGGGCTACGCCCACCAGGGAAGCTACAACATGCTCCACGGCGCACTCACGAGCGCGGACATACTGACAACAGTGTCGCCGAGTTACGCACAGGAGTTGCAGCAGCCGGGAAACGCCTTCGCCATGGAGCAGATTCTGACACGACGGCGCGGGGATCTGCACGGGGTGCTGAACGGCATTGATACCAATGACTGGAACCCTGCGGACGACCCGGCTATACCCACTCCCTATGCGCCGCAAGACCTCACCGGCAAGGGTGATGCCAAGGCGGCCCTGCAGCGGCGCATGCGCATACCGGAGCGAAGCGATCTTCCACTGGTGGGGATGATCGGGCGCCTTGCCGAGCAGAAGGGTATCCGGCATCTTTTCGACGGCGCGGTCCCGCAGCTCTGTAGAGAAGACCCGGTGCAGTTCGTGCTCCTCGGCAGCGGGGATCCGAGCTACGAGGAGCGGATCCGAAAGCTTGCGGCGGAGTACCGAAACTTCGGCGCCGTCATTGGCTACAACAACGATTTGGCCCATCTGATCGAAGCCGGTGCGGATTTCTTCCTTATGCCCTCGGAATACGAACCCTGCGGACTCAACCAGATGTACTCCATGCGCTACGGCACCCTGCCGATCGTCTCGACGACGGGGGGATTGAAGGATACCGTCGTGGACGAGAGTGGGGGCTTGCGCGCTACGGGGTTTCAAATGGGTGCGCCGTCGGTGGACAGCATTGTTACGGCGGTGCGACGGGCGCTCGCCCTGTACCGCGAGCGGCCCGAGCGTATATCGCAGATGCGGATGGTCGCCATGCAGCGCGACTTCGGTTGGGAGAGCAGTGCGCGACGCTATGCGGAGCTGTATCGACAGGCGCCGGTCCCGCGGAAGACCGGTGAAAGGAGCTGATTGTGAACACGGACGTACTATCGATTATCATGGGCGGCGGAAAGGGAACGCGACTCTACCCGTTGACGCAGGAGCGGGCCAAGCCGGCGGTGCCCTTCGGCACAAAGTACCGGCTGGTGGATATTCCTATTTCCAACAGTATCAACAGCGGCTTCAAGAAGATGTATGTTCTCACCCAGTTCAACTCCGCGTCGCTGCATCTGCATTTGGCAAACACCTACATCTTCGACACCTTCAGCCACGGCTTCGTCGAGATCTTGGCCGCGGAGCAGACCTTCGAGCACGAAGGCTGGTATCAGGGGACCGCGGACGCGGTACGCAAGAACCTGGTGCATTTCCGCACGCAGGAGCCCGCCCACTACGTGATCCTGTCGGGCGACCAGCTCTACCGGATGGACCTTGCAACCATGTATGAGCATCACCTCGCCACCGACGCGGATGTCACTATTGCCTGCACACCGGTGACCCGGGAGGCGGCGGTCGGGTTCGGCATTCTCACCGCGGATTCTAATGGGTGGATCACGGAGTTCACCGAAAAGCCGGCGTTGGACGTAAACATCGATCATATGAAGATTCCGGATGCCCTCTATCCCGATGAGACCGCCAAGGAGGCCGAGCGGGACTACCTGGGATCCATGGGCATCTACTTCTTCAAGGCGGAGGCGTTGGAGCGTGCCCTGGACAACGATTATACGGACTTTGGGCACGAGGTGATTCCGAGCTTGATTGCGAATGCTCGGGTTCAGTCCTACGTGTTCGGTGGCTTCTGGGAGGATATCGGGACGATCCGCTCCTTCTACGAGACCAATCTCAACTTGGCCGGTCCCTATCCGGACTTCAACTTCTACGACGAGAAGATGCCGATATACACGCATCGACGGGATCTTCCTCCGTCGAAGTTCACCAAGTGCAGCTTGGAGCACAGTCTCACCGCCGACGGTTGCGTGATCGTGGACTCGACGGTGCGCAACAGCGTTATCGGTGTGCGCACAATCGTGGAGGAAGGCTGCGAGCTCGACGGGGTGGTCTGCATGGGTGCGGACTACTACGAGACCGTCGGACGAATGCACGCGCGGCAGAGCAGAGGCGACCCGAAGATCGGAATCGGGAAAGGAACGCGGGTTCGCGGCGCTATCATCGACAAGAACGCCCGGATCGGCGAGAACTGCAGCATTGGCTACGAGGACGAGAGCCGCGGTGATGCCGACTATCCAACCCACTACGTACGCGACGGGATCATTGTCATTCCGAAGAACGGCGTGGTGCCGGACGGCACGGTCATATGAGCGGAAATAGTAACAAAAAGGACGATGCCGAAGCGCTCGGCGCCGGGACCGACCGCGGTCCGGGGACTGTCGACGCTAATGCGAGCGCCGCAAGCGCGGGGCAGGACGGCGAGCGCTGGGACCGGCGCTACGCCGCGGATGACTACGTCTACGGCACCGCGCCCAACGATTTCCTCTCCGAGCAGGTCGACCATCTGCCGCGCGGAGCGATTCTGAGTATGTGCGAGGGCGAGGGGCGGAACGCGGTCTTTCTCGCCGAGCGCGGATATCAGGTCACCGCCGTAGATGCCAGTGGCGTGGGTCTGGCGAAGGCGCGCCGACTCGCGGAGATGCGCAACGTCACCGTGAAGACGGTGGTGGCGGACCTCTCGAGCCTCGATCTCGGCCGGGAGGCCTACGCGGGCGCCGTGTCGGTGTTCTGCCACCTGCCGACCGAAGACCGAAGCGCCCTCTACCCCCGAGTAGTCGAGGCGCTTCGGCCCGGAGGGGTACTGATCCTCGAAGCTTATACGCCTCGACAGCTCGACTACGGTACCGGCGGGCCACCCACCGAGGAGCGTCTGGTAAGCCTGGACCATCTCCGAGAAGTTCTCGGCGGGATGGAGCTCCTGCTTGCTCGGGAGCTCGAGCGCGAGGTCTACGAGGGCCGTCTCCACGCCGGTCCCGCCCACGTGGTGCAGGTGGTCGCGCGGAAGTGGGTATAGTCGGGCACCACCCCGCAATAGAAGGCGCCGCCGGCCGTCTTTCATTGCTCCGGGCTTTTGCGGTACCCTCTCCTACGAGGAGGCCATATGGCAGACTTTCCAATCGATCTATCCAGTTACAGACCCCTCTCGTTTACATTTGATGAAGCGGAGCTGTCCGACGCCAAGCAGAAACATCTCGAAGAGAACATTGCGCTCTTCCGTGATCTGATCATCTTCTACACCGCCATTGCGGCCGGGAAAGGGCTTTCCGGTCATACCGGTGGACCCTACAACATTGTCCCGGAGGTCCTGATCGCGGAGGGCTTCATGCGCGGCACGGCTAAGGTCGTGCCCATCGCCTTCGATGAGGCCGGTCACCGAGTCGCCATTCAGTATGCGCTCGCCGCCGTGAACGGTGAGATGCCGCTGGAGAAGCTCTATCACTACCGCGCAGCCGACGAAGGGCTCTACGGCCATCCCGAGCTCGATCGTAGCTTGGGCATCAAGTTCAGCTCCGGCCGTCTGGGGCATATGTTCCCCTTCGTAAACGGCGTGGCACGAGCGAACCCGGATAAGCACGTGGTACTCTTCGGCAGCGACGGTTCGCAGCAAGAGGGAAACGACGCCGAAGCAGCTCGCCATGCCGTTGCCCACAACCTGAAGGTTTCGGTGCTCATTGACGACAACAACGTGACCATTGCCGGGTATCCCAAGGAGTACCTACCGGGCTTTGATTTGGCGAAGACCCTCGGTGGTCACGGGATGAAGGTCGACAGCGGTAAGGGCGAGGACTGGACCAGCTTGTACAGACGTATCCACGGCGCGCTCACTCACGACGGTCCCACCGCGCTGGTGAATACCCGAGTTATGGCGCCGGGCATTCCGGCGATCGAAGGCTCTCATAAGGGGCACGACGTCGTACCCATCGACGCCGCTATCGAATATCTGGAGAAGCGCGGCCAAACGAAGGCGGCGGACTATCTCAAGGGCGTCGAGAAGCCGAAGTCGAGTCTCAGCTACATTGGTGTTAGTGAGGACAAAGGCAGCAACCGGAAGACCTTCGGCGCGGTGATCAACGAGATCCTGGACGATATGCCCGAAAAAGAGCGCAGCGAGAAGGTCATGGTCATCGACAGTGACCTGGAAGGCTCGACGGGCTTGAACGTCATTGGCCAGGAGCATCCGGAGATCTACACCAAGGGCGGTGTTATGGAGCGGGGGAACTTCTCGGTTGCCGCCGGTTTCGGTTTCGAGAAGGGGAAACAGGGTGTTTTCTCGACCTTCAGCGCCTTCCTGGAGATGGTGGTCTCGGAGATCACCATGGCGCGGCTCAACGAGAGCAACGTGCTGTGTCACTTCTCCCACGCCGGTGTGGACTACATGGCGGACAACACCTGCCATTACGGAACCAACATCTTCTTCGCGGACAACGGAGCGCTCGAGATCAGCGACAACACGCGGATGTACTTCCCGGCGGACCCGAATCAGCTCAAGGCTGTTGTGAAGCGGGTCTTCAACGATCCGGGGATACGCTTCGTCTTCTCGACCCGGTCGACGGTTCACTACGTCGCGAACGAGGACGGCTCCAAGGTCTACGATGAGAGCTACAGCTTCACCCCCGGCATGGACGAGGTGATCCGTGAGGGATCGGCGGGCTACGTCGTAACCTACGGTGAGCTCCTGTACCGCGCCGTCGACGCCGTCGATCGGCTCCGCAAGGATGGGATCGATGTCGGGCTCATCAACAAGCCGACGCTCAATGTCGTCGATGAGCAGAGTATGCAGCGAATCGGCAAGACCGGCTTCGCGCTTTTGGTCGAGAGTCAGTACTTCCAGACCGGCCTGGGCTCCAAGTTCGGCACGTGGCTGCTCGAACGGGGGCTGACGCCGAGCTATCGTCACCTTGGTGTCACCCAACGTGGCGCCGGCGGCCTGGAGGAGCACGTTTTTCACCACGGAATCGACTCGAACTCGATTCAAAGGGCGGTCAAAGAGCTCGTTTCGCATTAAGATGTAGTCGGGTGGGCGTGAAGGAAGCGCAGGCGCTCCGTGGCAAATTACGCCGTGGGGCCGTGCTGAGACTGTGCGCCGCAATGTGCGACGATCGTCGCACGCGGCGTAGGCGAGCACGGCGCTTCCGGCCGGCGGGAGTTCGGCTGCCGGCCACGCCCATCCGCGTCTATTCCTACCTATTAAAAGTGCGTGTTTTCGTGCTTGCTAAGCAGTTGTAACAGGGGTACCATGAAGTGAATGCTCACCCCGACAATGACGGCTGTGCTCAACGCGCTCTCTGTATTGGCTGCGGCGTTATCGCTGTACCTTGCCGTGGTGGTGGCTCGCATGAAGATCCGGAATGCCGAGCATGGTATTCTCGTCGCCGCTGCGGGGACACTGTTTGCATGGAACTCGGTAGCCTACGCAGTGAACACCTCCTACAGTGCGGACACCGTGGCGTGGCTGATTCCAGTCTGGTGCATTCTCATGTTCCTTTTCGTTTCGTTGCACCTACACTTCGCGTTGACCTTGCTCCGGCCGCGGATGCGTGCGCACTGGATCCCGGTCCTTATCTACGTGCCCGCCGCCGCGTTCGCCGTTCTCGCCCTCCGAATGCCGATTGGGGTGGAGCTTGGAAATGCATCTGTGGCAGACCCGGCTGTGGCGCAGGCAAGCGCTACGCCGGTGAATCTGCTGTGGCTGGTGTACGCCGGCGCCTGTTTCCTTGTGCCGCTGTTTCTGTACGAACGCCACCATCGACTCACGACGGTCAACCGCCATCGACGCCAGACTGCTCTCCTGTCGTGGTGGGTGGCGGGGGTGTTCGTGCTCGTTTTCGGCGAGTATGCACTCAACCGTGCGGTACCCGCCTGGGATCTGCCCATGCAGTCGCCACTGTTCATGAGTGTCTGGGCCGCCGGCGTCCTGTACGCGATCTGGAAGTACGGGTTCCTGAAGATCTCACCCGCCGTGATAAGCGAGGAAATACTGGACGAGGTAGAGGATCTGGTCGTGTTGTACACCGTGGACGGGCAGCTTTCCTACATGAATCGCCGCGCAGCAGCAGTTCTGGGAGCCATGCGACGTGGCCGGGCGGCGGCTCCCGAATCGCTTCGGAGAGCCTTAACTCAGTACCTCGGCACACCTGCATCTTGGAGAGCAGACGAGCCCTCGAAACGGTTTCGGCTGCGGCTTGCCCGGACGGGCTCGACTGCTCACAACGAGACCGGCTGCAACGAGACGTGCTACCTGAGTTTGGAGATGCACGCGCGGCCCCTGTTTGATCAGTTCCGCGACCCGGTCGGTATACTGCTTACGGCTACAGTCCTAGCGGACTGCAGCGAAGCGCTTACCGACTTCGGTGTCACCGCCCGCGAAGCGGAGGTGTTCGAGTGCCTTGCCGCGGGCTGGACTATCCGTAGAACCGCGCAGATGCTCGCCATTTCACAGCGAACCGTAAAGGCGCATATTTCTCATCTGTACCTAAAGACCGGCGCATCCAACCGGGTAGAGTTGGTGAACACGGTCGGCGTATAGCAATATCGGTGTCGTTCGGGAGTACGGAGCTCTTAAAAGCTAGGGGTCATTCAGCGGAACGTCGGGCGTTCACGAGCTGTTCCACGATTTCGCGCGTCGTCTCATTCCACATGCTGTCACGATACCATCCGGCCATGGTTTCGAGGAACTCTCGGTACAGCTTGCCAAAGCGTTTCTCCGCTTCCTTGTCGGTATGCATCTGCTCGTAGAGCTGCTCAAACTCCGGATGATCAGCTTTCCACTTTGTCTTGAGCTCCTGTACCTTTGTCGGGGCTTCGACCCAGCGAACCAGCTCCCTGCCGTTTCCGTCCCAGATCGAGACGGCGGGAATGTGCTCGTCCCCGTCGCGTTCGTAGCGCTCTTTGAGAAGCGGGTGCTCGGAGCCGCGGAAGGCCTTGAACGGTATCTCGGCACCGGAGAAGAGGCTGTCGAGGACCGGAAGATTCACGGCCCAATCGCCGCACCAGTCTTCCGTGTTGGCCGTGGCCCGAACGGGTTGCGGATGGGCCGCGGCTTCCGCTTTTAGAGTTTCAACGTGATTGGCGTCCGCCTCGGCTTCCTGCATGAGCTTCTTTACCAAGGAGCGGTAGTTTCGCACCTCGGCGACGTACGGTTCCACGTCCATACCCGCACTGAAAGAGTCGGCGTCCATAGTTTCTAAGTATTCCATAG
>CAYFQV010000148.1:0-7944 GCA_964345195.1 uncultured Spirochaetaceae bacterium | reverse complement strand
TAGCCATGGCTCCCCACCGGCGGCCGAGGAACTCAGCGGGAATCGAGAGCAGGCGACGGTCGTCACGTTCAACACCGGCACGCCGGACTGTTCGCGACAATCGGACGCTGAGTACACCTGCAAGCATGCGGATATTGCCGGCGAATGGTATGGCACGGGTCTCGCACACGACGCGCTGATCGAGGATGTTCGGGATTTCTTCGATATGCTGGAGCCGGACATCGTGGCTCTGCAAGAAGTGTTTTTCGCGGGTAATTGCCCAGATATTCCCGAGGAGTTTCATTCGGGATTTATCTGCGAGAGCTGGGAGCCTGGTGATACGACTGTGGCGCAGCGTATCCTGGGTCCGGACTACCAAATCGCTTGCCAACGCGACAGGCCGGACAAGTGCCTTGCTGTCCGCAGGGCCTTTGGGCAGTTCCGCGGCTGCAGAAACAGCCTCTGCCTCGATTTTCTGGAGAGCGGCGTGACCGACGATTGCGGCGGAGGCGCCCGCATTGGCCGCGGCGTGATAGAACTGTCAACGGGAGGCACGTTGACTGTGGTGAACATTCACGGCAGCTCCGGCATCACCAGAAGCGACCGGGATTGCCGCGTGCAGCAGTTTGAACAGGTGTTTGTCGATATTCTCGACGGCTCCGGTATGCCGGCGGCCAACGGGATCCGGAACATCGTGCTTGGCGACATTAATACTGATCCAGGTCGCTTCGCTCTTCTCGACCCGAGCGCCGGGCGCTGGAACGACTTCGTGGGCCCGGACAAGAGCTTTCAGCAACTGTCCGACGTTGGACTCTTTGCTAAGCCTACTCACCCTGCACATACGCCACTGATCAACATTGACCACGTTGCGAGCGATGCATTTATCGGTGAATGCATCGCCGGTGTTCCCACCGAAATCAGAGCGTTCGATCACAAGCCGATCGTGTGCAACGCTGTTGAGTCTGGGGCAAATACCTCCGATTCCGGCGCGAGAAATGCTCACGAGCCCAGTCAGTGAATTTGCTAACTCTGGGCAAACTCGAAGTTCGCCGTGGACTTATACAAGCTTACCGCGCTTGTTCTCAACGCGGATACCACTGCGCAGCAAGTGGAGATGCTGCGCCGCCGTGACGAGCTGATTCTAGAAGCGGATGCGCTCCAAGCGGCGAACGAGCGTTTCGAGAGAACGCAGCCCACTTAATCGAAAACCTTAAAAGTGCAGTGAGCTCCATCAACTCTGCGTTTTGAGGAGTTCTAGATATCCGCGGACGAAGCTACACGGGCTCCTGTCACCTCGTGGTGGTTCCGTCCGAGAGATCAATCAGTTCTTCCGGTCCCCGTAGAAACACGGCCTCCGGACTTGGTTCGTGGGCGAAGCAGTTGTAGGGCGTAATCAGGCCGGCGAATCGGGCGCCGGCGTTGTGAGCAAAGGCAAAATCCGTTGTGCTGTCGCCCACGACGAGCAACTCCTCGGGTCGAACGTCGACTTGCCGGCAGAACGCCATGGCCATGTCCGGATTCGGCTTCGGGTGGTACCCACCTCCGTCGCCGCCGATGAAGCTAAAGTATTTATGAAGGCCGGTGCGCGTGAGAGCGCGTTCCGCGCTCTCTTCGCTATCCGCGGTTGCAACTCCCAGCGGATAGCCGCGTGTCGTGAGTTCGGCGAGCATCTGAGCAACGCCGGGCAGGGCCTGCGCGTTGTTACCCGCCGCTAC
Source organism: uncultured Spirochaetaceae bacterium (assembly GCA_964345195.1). Lineage (GTDB taxonomy): Bacteria > Spirochaetota > Spirochaetia > DSM-27196 > PWMO01 > CAYFQV01. The sequence continues at coordinate 6,250 of CAYFQV010000148.1, read as the reverse complement.
CGCGGCCTCCCTCAAACGGACGCGCATCTCACGGCGGAGCAGGTCGACCGGCGGAAGTGCTTCCGGGCTCTCCCGTATGCCCGTGCTCCATAGCGTGCGCAGCCAAATCTCGACGATCGCTGGTGCCGACAGTCGTTGAATAATGCTTTCACAATCGAAACCCGCCGGGCGAAGGCCGGAAACTGCCTTCAATGCATTGATGACCTGAGGTGATAGAGAGCATTCCATCTTCATGCGATTAAACAGACGCGTGAGCGCCCAATGCCAGGTGTGCTCAAAGTCAATGATGGTGCCGTCTTTGTCGAAGAGAAACGCCTTAATCATGGCCCTCTCGATCATGGCGCCCGCCAAACTCCTCGATAAGCCGTCCGATTCCCAGATCACATTTGCCGAAGTCACCAAAGAAGATGGGGTTCACGTACGCCACCACGTGACCGTCTTCATCGAGCAGTCCAAAGCGCAACCACCAGCTCGCGTTCGTGCCGGCCCGGCCGGCGGTATGTGTGGCCGTGACGCTGCGCAGAACGGACTTCACGCTCGGGAGTACTGCCAAGGGATGCTCGAGATCTAGCCGTGTTCGCTGCACTATCTGACTATTGAGGACGAACACCGCGGTATAGCCTGTAGTACCCGGCGAGTCCTCGAGGTTTCTTAGGGAGACGACATACGAGAAGTCGCTATCTTCTTCACCGTAATTCCCGACGTGGTCTCCCGGGAGCAGGCTGCCCTCTGCAATGGTGATATCCAGTGCCACGCGTCGAGAGATATACGCATGGCCCTCCCGCAGGGCCTCCAGCACCGTTTCTACGGAAAGCCCGTCGGCGTATACCCACGTCGATGGATCACCGTATATGCTCGGGCCGTCCGCCCCATCGTACCATTCGTCGGGTTCATTATGGCTATCGCTTCCTCCCACCGCGTAGACTCGGCAGCCTTGGTTCCACAGATAATCGATGAAGGCGACGGCCTTGTCGTTCGCCGCAGGACTATCAGGGTAGGTGGGGTCGCAGATGATCTCAATGGTATCTATCTGATCAATGCCGAGGTCGGGCTCCGAGAACTCCCAGGGCGAGAGGAACATGTGGTTCAAGGATATCAGCACGCCCGGCTCCCTGAGGCTGCGAAGGATGCCGGCCGTGTTCGGGCCTTCCGCCGCTCCGATTTCCTTCATGATACGATCCCAGGTCTCCGTGACGACGGAGATGCGCTTCATGCCGAAGATGTTCAGGTGCCCGGACGTTAGAGTGAGCTCGAAGGCCGGTATGTGGAGCGCGCGGTGCTGTGGCTGCCCGAAGCTGATCGCGTTGTGTTCGGTAATGGCCATGAAATCCAGCCCCCGCTCGTCGATGAGCGACCAGGCCTGCTCGTTGTTGAGTTTGCCGTCCGAGTAGACGGTGTGGCCGTGAAGATCGCCGCGATAGTAGCGGGACTCCGTCTCGTAACGCTTAGTTCCGTAGCGAATCTGCCCGTCCGGATCAGCCACTGCATTCGACTGTAACCCGATAGCGGACGAATGGGCGAGTGACGGTTCAGTCTCGGCCATGCCGCCGGAAACGGACCCCTGCAGCCTGTTGCTCGGCTCCTGCGGCGTGTTCCAATCCGCGCGGAAAAAAGGTATGTTGCACACAAGCGTGTACGTTCCCGGCTCCAGAGTGTGCGCCAGCGCGTTCAGGCTGTAGCCGCGTTCACCGAAGTACACAGGCTGTGCCGCGGTTTCGTTCCAGAAGCTCAGTTCACCAACGAACCGCCCCGAGGGGTTGAACAGATGGGCGAAGGCAAGAAGCGGCCGGCGTGCGAGCATGCGAATTTCAAGCCACGCGCTGCCGGCCGGTACGGGAATGGGCAGCTTCACTCGTCGGTTGGAGAGCTCTAAATCGATTTCGTAGTGCCAATGCGGATCATATCGATGCGGCGTGTCCACGGTACGTTTTCCCTCCAAATGGGGCTCCGCGATAGACGCGGAGCCCCGGTGCCAGACAAAGCGCGTGTGGCGTTTTAGTTCTAATTGTACAGCCGGTCCAGTTCTTCCTGCGCTCGCGCAGCCGCTTCATCCAGCGCGACTTGGGCAGGCACGTTTTCCAGTTCCACTTTGTCGACAGCCTCTCCGAGGGCTTGCGTAATGGCGCCACCGGTCGGGTCTATGAAGTCCGGTCGCGCGTAAGCATCGATCTGTTTCAGGGCAGCGTCGGCGTCCGGATTCGCTTCGAGATAGCCCTGATAGGAGTCGAGCTCGAGGACGGAGTTTCGAACAGCGGCGTAGCCGGTGGCGATCGAGAAGGCTGCGGTGTTCTCGGTGCTGGTGGCGTAGGTGACGAATTCTGCGGCGCCACGCTTCTGGGCCTCCGAGAGACTACGGTTTTTCGGGATGAAATACATGAGGCTGCTAAAATAGGGAGCCGGCGGATGCTCACCCCAACCGGGCTGATGGGCCACTGCAAACTCGTTTTTGTAACCTTCATCCACAGCCTCGCGCACGGCATTCAGGGCAATGGCGTAGTCGCCGGGTGAACCGGTGTAGCCGAGAGACTTCCCGAATACCCAGTCGTCCATGGTCTTGTACCAGTACTCCCAGCCTTGGCCACCGGAGTGAATGCGCATGATCTCATCCTCGTGGAGCCAGACGCGGACTTGTTCCAGAACCTCGACCCAAGGCTCGGCGTTAATGAGAACGGTGCGCCCGTCGTCGGACAGGAAGGATCCGCCGTTACTTGATGCCATGTCGGCAATGTTGCCGGAGCCCCACATGGGTTCCCAGACATACTCAAGGGTATTGAGATTCGTATCCGTACCAATGACCTCGTCACTGAGGCTTGCCAGGGTCTGCCACTTGGAAAGATCTTCCTCGGACGCACCGGCTTCTTCCAGTACAGCCGCGTTGTAATACAGCACCTGTGACGTGCCGTAGGCCGGGGCGAAGTACATCTTGCCTTCGCGCATGGCGGCGTCCATGAAGCCGCCGACAATGTCGGAGGTGTCGTAATCCTCCGGCATGTAGTCCTCGAAGGGTTCCACGAGGCTCTTCTCGTAGTAGGTGTTCTGGTTCCCACCTACCACGAGTGCGGGGACCGTGTTGGCTGCATACGCGGCCTGCAGCTTTTCGTCGACTTCACTGTAGCTGCCCACCACGACCTCATTGACCTCGTAACGGTCCTGGGAGGCGTTGAAATCGCGGATGATGCGAGTGAACTCATCTCCGAGACTACCGCCGAGAGCGTGCCAGAACTCGATCTGCACAGGGCCTTCCGGCTCCTGGGATCCCTCTGCGAAGCCCGCCGCTGCAATTACGACGGCCATTACCAACGGAAGAAATCGTCGAATCATGATCCTTCTCCTTTCTATATTGGGATGCTTATTTAAGGCCACTGTCTTGCATGATTCCCGTTACAAGCCAGTTCTGTCCGATTACGAAGAGAGCTACGAGCGGAAGGATGGTGACGGTGCTTGCGAGCATGACATCCGCCCAGTTCATGCCGTAGGCCCCTTGCTGAATGAAAAACTGCCGCAGCCCCTGAGACACCAGGTATTTCTCCTGGCTGTTGAGCATGATGCTGGGCCACATATAGTCGTTGTAGAGTTGAATGAAGGTCAGCGTTGCCAGCGTGACCATTGCGGACTTGTTGAGGGGAAACACCACGTGCCGGATGATCCGAATGTGACTCGCTCCGTCGATGCGTGCCGCATCAATATAGTCGTAGCTCACTTTCTTGAAGGACTGCCGAAGATAGAAGACTGCGAATACACTGGCCATGTTTGAGAAGACCAGGCCGGTAAGCGTGTCTAGAAGCCCAATGTTTGCAAGAATCACGTAAGACGGGACGTAGGTTACCGCGCCGGGGAGCATGTACGTTCCCAGTACCAGGCCGAAGAGGAGATCGGAGTAGCGGGTGCGCATGAATACCAGGACGTAGGTAAACAGAATCGCGGCTACGATCATAAGGACGGTGCCACCGACGCCGACCATGAAGCTATTGAGCATGTAAACGCCGAGGTCCGTGTCCGGCAGCGTCGAAAGTACCGAACGCACGTTCCAGCGATCGGGCAAGAGCTTGTAGGGTTGTTGCCAGATCTCATTGTTCGTCTTAAAGACGCCGAAGACCATCCAGATGAACGGGAATAGGAAGAGCACGGATGCGGCAATGAGAAAGAAGTGTTTGGCTCCGTTTCGGATATGGCTAGCGATTAAAACACCGTTCATGATTCTCCTCTTGCCGTTCCAGGCAACGTCGGCTCACGCTTCGTAGTGAACCAGATCTCGCCCGAGGTACGTACTCAGCAAGGACAACGCAACAGTTATTACGAGGATCAGCATAGCTACCACGGTTGCGGCACCCATCTGAAAGTTTTGGAACGCCTTCTCGTAGTACAGGTACAGAAGTGTTGTCGTTGCTCTGCCGGGACCCCCTTGGGTCATGATCTGGATCTGGTCGTATACCTGAATTGATGCGATGAGGTTGATAATGAACAGGAAGTAGGTCGTCGGAGAGATGAGTGGAATGGTGATGCGAAAGAGCCGCGAGAAGAAGCCGGCCCCGTCGATTCGCGCGGCCTCTTGTATCCCCTTAGGTACGCGCTCGAGCGCGCCGATGTAGAACAGCATGGTCCAGCCAATGGACTTCCAGACTGTGAATATAATGATGGCGAGCATGGCGGTCTCGGAGCTTTGTAGCCACTCAAGTGGTGACAGCCCGAAGAGCTCCAGCACAAAGTTGGCGAAACCACGATCAGGCTCGTAAATCCAGGACCAGACCAGGGAAACGGCGACCGCGGGGGTAATCCATGGGCTGAATATGATACGCTGGTAGAGCTTGGCACCGGAGAACTTGCCTTGAACCAGCAGGGCGAAAAGAAGGCCCAGGACAATGGTCGAGCCGATGGTACCGGCTCCGAAAACAATAGTATTGAAGAGCGCCTGGCCTAGCTCCGAACTCGTCAGAATGCGCTCGTAGTTCTCCAGACCGACGAAGTCCGCCGTCGGAGAGATATAGTCCCAGTTCGTGAAACTGATACCCAGCCCGACAAGGAGGGGTAATGCCCAGAACATCAACAGCGGGATCAGAAAGGGCGCAAGAAACAATAGACGGGTTGCAACCGCGTCGCGAACGCCGGTGCTGTAGCGTTTTCGTTGTTTGATTCTCCAGACTTGTACCGTACCTTGCGCATCCATTGCACGATCAGTAATGACTTCCAATTGTCATGAAGAGATGAATTTGGGGTTAGCGATGTATAGAATCGGTCAAAAAATGGTTAAGAAAACACAAAAACTTGTTTTTATTTGGGTTTGATAGTGACACACCGAGAGATTTGCGAAATCAGACATGAAAGCAGCTGACTCCGTGGCCTGCCAAGGTCTTCCGCCAGTTGGCGTCGAGCTCGGCATCCGTTCCCAGGTAATGGATCCGTTCCCATGGCACGGCGCGATAGTTCGCAATCCGGCCGAACTTCGAAGCATCGGCGAGTAGAATCCGGGTATTGGCCTTATCTGCGACTACGCGCATGATGGAGAAGGCCAATTCGTCCGCGTTCGTGCCCCCAGCCTTGAGATCGAGGGCGTCTACGGAAAAAACCATCTTATCGAATTGCAGGTTTTGCACGCTTTCCGCGAAGAGGGGTCCGTGGGTCGTGAGAACCTTGGTACTGACCGTGCCGCCCGCAAGTACGAGTGTGTTGCCATTCTTCTCGAACTTCTCCGCGAATCCGTTGCGTATGTACGCCATCAGGACTGCTAATGAAGGGGTTACCACGACGAGATCGCTCTTATCCATAAGAAAGTCGGGCATGTACGATACAGTCGACCCTCCGTCAAGATACAAATGATCTCCATCGCTGATGAGTTCGGCTGCGCGACGGCATAGACGCCGCTTGGTTTCCACATGGAGCCGCTTGTTGTCGGTAAAACGGTAGTGGCGGTCGACGGGGCGAACGTTGTCTCTTTTCAACCCGCCATGGATCCGCGTGAAACCTTGCTGCTGCGCAATCACGTCAAAATCACCGCGGATGGTCTCCGAGGTCACAGCGAACAGCCGGGCCGTATCTGCAACGTACACGACGCCATCCTGTTCGAGTATGCTCTGGATCTCGCGACGACGCTTCTCGACCTTCGACGTCATTGTTTTAGTTCTCTGTTCCTGAGATTTTCATCTGCAAAGTAGCATACCTGAGAACGCGTCGGTTTCGCCATTAGCTAAGGTCTCTTGGAAGTGTTTGTCGCGAATCGTATTTGAGGGCAAGCTAAGCGAGCTCTCGGATACTG
>CAYFQV010000147.1:2731-8028 GCA_964345195.1 uncultured Spirochaetaceae bacterium | reverse complement strand
GACTATCTCGACCCTGCGCTCGACCTCGTGCGCATGGCCGAGCCCGTCACGGCCTTCGAGCGCCCGTCGGCACACAAGCAGCGGATCGCTGTAATCATTGCAGCCATGCGCGCCTTCCGCTACGAGCTCGCCGACGAAGGGCTGCGACTCCTCTACCGAAGCGTGACCGAAGCCGAGACCACCCAAGCGGGCGATTCCGGAAGTAGTCGCGGCGCAGCGCCCAACGCGTCGCCGGGCGCCCTGCTCGACCCCGCGTTCGAGGCCGACATTGAACAGGTGAAGCCTCAGGAGATCGTGGTTGTCCATCCCGGAGCGTGGACGGACCGGGAGCGAATACGCGAGGCAGCCCGCAGCGGAGCACTTCCTTTGCACGAGGTCGAGGACAGCCATTTTTTCGACACACCCGAGGGTTTTGCGACACACATGCGCAATCGTTCGAGCCCCGTGCTGGAGTATTACTACCGGAGTCTCCGGCGCCGCACCGGCATCCTCATGGAGGACGAAGGCTCTGCAAATACTGCAGGAAGCGCAGCGAAGCCGGGCACCGTCCCCGCCGGCGGCGCGTGGAACTTCGACAAAGAGAACCGCAGGAGCTTTGGTCGAAACGGCGCGGCGGAGATCCCCGAGCATCCACGTTACGACATGGATGAGATTCGTCGAGAAGTTAGGGATCTTGTGGAAGAGCGGTACGGAGACCATCCGGGAAGCATTGATCTCACCCTGCTGCCGCTGACACCTCGGGAGGCTGAACAACAGCTCCGAGACTTTGTCTCTCGGCGGCTCCCGTCATTCGGCGACTATCAGGACGCCATGTCCGGGGAGGCCGACTTTGCCTATCACTCTCGCCTCTCCGTTGCACTAAACCTCAAGCTCCTCGACCCGCGACGAGCGATAGAAGAGGCCGAGAAGGCGTATCAGTCCGGAGCAGCGCCGATCAACGCCGTTGAAGGCTTCATCCGGCAAATACTCGGATGGCGGGAGTATGTGCGGGGACTCTACTGGTACTACATGCCGGATTACGCCGACATGAACGCCCTCGCTGCGACAGCAGCCCTCCCCTCCTTCTTCTGGTCCGGCGACACGCGAATGAGCTGCGTCCACCATTCCATGCGTAACCTCCGGGAACATGGATACGCTCACCACATTCAGCGACTCATGGTGCTTGGGCTCTTTGCCATGCTCTACGGCGCTGATCCGTACGAGTTTCACGCCTGGCATCTCGACATGTATCCCGACGCCTTCGACTGGGCGAGTATGCCGAACGCAATCGGCATGAGCCAATTCGGCGACGGCGGGATTGTGGGGACGAAGCCCTACGCAGCCACCGGAAAGTACATCAAGCGGATGAGCGACTACTGTCAACACTGCCCCTTCGATCCCGCCACAGCCGTCGGCGAGAATGCCTGCCCCTTCACCACCCTGTACTGGAGCTTCCTCGAACGGCACCGGGATCGCTTTACCCGAAACCGGCGCATGGCGTTTCAGATGAAGAACCTCGCACGGAAATCGACGGAGGAGTTGGCGGCGATCGCCGAGCGCGAAGCAGAGCTCCGCGGAAAGGACACCCCCATATGACAGCGAATGAACGGATACGACGGCTGAATCAGGCGCCGGAGGGAAGCGGTTCCTACGTGCTGTACTGGATGCAGCGTAGTCAGCGCGCCCAGCACAACCACGCCCTCGAGTTCGCCGTCGACGCCGCAAACGAACGGCGGATCCCCATCATTGTCGTTTTCGCCGTAACCGACAGCTACCCCGAGGCAAATGAGCGCCACTTTCAGTTCATGCTCGAAGGACTTGCAGATGTCCGCGAAAGTCTTGCGGACCGCGGGATCGATTTCTTCCTCAAGCACGGCCATCCAACCGAGGTAATCCCCGGCGTCGCCCGCAACGCCCGACTGATGGTGTGCGACCGCGCGTATCTCCGACACCTTCGCGCGTGGCGAAGGGACGTGGCCGAGGCGGTCTCCTGTCCCGTGTACGAGGTCGAGGACAACGTCGTGGTCCCGGTCGAGCAGGCAAGCCGCAAACGCGAGTTTGCCGCACGGACGATCCGGCGCAAGATCATGTCCCAGGTCGATGCCTACACGTCCCTTCCGCAAGAGCACAGGCCACAGGTCCCTCTGGATCGGGAAGACCGGGCGCGCTTGGGGAAAGGGTGCCTGGACCCACGCGATCCCGCAGCGCTGTGTCGCAGCTTGAGCCTGGACCGCAGCGTAGGAGCGGTATCTCGGTTCTATCGCGGCGGGGCCGCTGAAGGCATGCGACGGGCACGAGAACTCTTCGAAAATCGACTCGGAGCCTACGTCGCAAACCGTAACCAGCCGAAGACCGACGACACCTCCCATGCGAGCATGTATCTCCATTTCGGCAATATCTCACCGATCTGGCTCGTACTCGAGGTGCGGCGCCGGGCCGCCGAGGCGGGCGGCGAACGCGTTGAAGACGGATCGCCCGAAACAACGGCGCAGGCGGTGGCCGAAAGCGCCGACAGCTTCGTCGAGGAGCTCGTCGTCCGCCGAGAGTTGGCCCACAACTACGTCTTCTACGAGGACCACTACGACAGCTATAGCGCCCTGCCTCCCTGGGCTCTTCAAACACTATCGGAACACGCCGCGGACGAGCGACCGCAACTCTACTCGCCGGAGGAACTCGCGGAAGCCGCAACCGAGGACGAATATTGGAATGCCGCAACCCGGGAGATGATCACGACCGGCTACATGCACAACTACATGCGGATGTATTGGGGGAAAAAGATCCTGGAGTGGTCGCCCGATCCCGAGACCGCGTTCAACACCACGCTGGAGATGAATAATCGCTACTTTTTGGACGGCCGCGATCCAAACTCCTACGCCAATGTGGCGTGGATCTTCGGGCTCCACGATCGCCCCTGGCAGGAACGACCGATCTTCGGCAAGGTGCGCATCATGAAGGCAAGCGGACTAAAACGTAAGTGCGACATGCCGGGATATCTCGCAAAGGTCGACCGTCTCAGCGCCGGAGCCGCCGATGGACCCTCAACGCAGGGCGAGCTGTTCCGCTAATTCCCGTGTGACAAGCAAGTGAGCTCATGCCGGCCCACGGGCGCCGCACAAATAAAGCGCTTCATTCGCAGCTACACGTGGGACCACCCTGAGCTTGTTGCTCCACTCTTTAGCGGGCGGAATATCAAGCGGAAGAACAAACGGAAACTCTTGCTATCCTCGATACCTGAGAAGTAACTTTTGGGTATATGAAAGCTAAGAAAGCCACCGAGTCCGTCTGGGATTACCCGCGACCGCCCCGGGTTGAAGCTTCGGCCGAACGTATTGTCCTACGCTTCGCAGGCCGCGTGATCCTGGATACGACGTCGAGTTACCGCGTTCTAGAGACTTCCCATCCGCCGACCTATTACCTCCCGAAGCGAGATCTGATCGAGGGAGTACTCGAGCCGGTCCGCGGGACAAGCTACTGCGAGTGGAAAGGCGCCGCTCGCTACTTCGACATTGTCCTCGACGGGCGGCGCGCGGAGCGCGCCGCCTGGGAGTACGCCGAGCCACGGAAGGGCTACGAGATGCTCGCCGGCCACATTTCCATCTACGCGGCCCACATGGAAGCCGTGTATGTGGACGACGAGCGAATTGAAGCGCAGGAGGGCGACTACTACGGCGGCTGGATAAGCTCAAACGTCCGAGGCCCCTTCAAAGGCGGCCCCAACAGCTTTGGATGGTAGCACGGCTCCGGCGACAAACGGAGGGAGGCGGCATGATCGGACGTAAGGGGCAGTACATACGCGTGGTTCTATCGGGGCGATTCCGGGAGGGGCCACTTCAGAGCAAATCTCCTCTGAACCGAAGCGCCGCGGATGACTTTCGCCTCGATCGCTTCCTGGCCCTCGTCGAGTGGACATTGGGCAATCGGCGGGTTTCCCGAGTCTTGATTGACCACCGGGAAGACTTTGCGCCACGACTCTTCGCGGGAGCGGAGGAGGTGCGGCGACAGCTGCTGCGCTTGCGCGAGGCCGGTAAGGAGCTGTTCTTCGTCTCCTCCGAACTCGATGATGTCGGCCTCTTCATAGCCGCCGCCGCTCATCACGTCATTCTCCACCCAACCGGTACCGTGCGCCTGCGGGGCCTGAGCCGAAGCTTTTCTTTCATAAAGCGACGTCTCGATCAGGAAGGAATAAGCGCGTATGTACACCGTCGGGGAGTCTACAAAAGCGCCGGAGACGTGGTCCGCACCGACCGCATGGATGACGCAACCCGCGAGCAATACGAGCGCTACTTAGAATTGGTCCAAAATGAAATGCTGCGTGTCATCGCCGACGGGTTTTCGATCTCGCTCGCCGACCTGAAGACCATGCAGGACAGCCCGCAGCTCCTCGGTGCCGACGCGCGGGAGGTGGGCTTATGCTCGGATCTCAAGAGCTCTGGCGATCTCGAAGACAGTTGGCGCAATGAGCGTTTACACGAAGCATCCCCGAAACTAAAAGAGGCACGCTTCACGTCGGCAAAGCCGACGGACCGCAACGAGCGCAGGAAGCGCCGGATACGTATTCGTGCTCACCGCGCAGCACGTGTGGCAATCGTGGTTTTAGAGGGAAGCATTATGCCGGGAGACTCCCGACGCACGCCGCTCATGGGCCAAGCGCTTGGTTCACGCTCCGTCGTCGAGACCCTAGTAAAGCTCAGACGCAACAAGCGCATCAAGGCGGTGGTCGCGCGGATCAACTCCCCGGGAGGATCCGCCGTCGCTTCGGATGAGATGCGGCACGAGCTCGCCAAGCTGGCCGAAGCAAAGCCGCTCTACGTATCCATGTCGGAGCTTGCCGGTTCGGGCGGGTATTGGATCGCCACCGTGGGGCGAAGGCTCTTTGCAAACAGAACGAGTCTCACCGGATCGATAGGCGTGATCACCCTGAGTCTCGACGCTTCCGCGTGGCTCCGTCGGCAAGGCTTTGGAAGCGAGGTCGTAAAGACCGCGTCCATGGCGGATTCCGGAACGATAAGTCGAGCGCCGACAGAACAGGAGACCAGGATCGCGGAACGCGAGGTGGATGCCTATTATCAGGCCTTTTTGGAACGCGTTGCTTCCTTCCGTAACTTGACGCGTGAGGCAGTCGACCGCATTGCCCAGGGACGCGTATGGGCTGGGCAGGATGCCCGGGAAGTAGACTTGGTGGATGAAGTCGGCGGCATTTCCGACGTGCTCGACCATGTTCGCCGGGAGCTCGGGGCGGATCGGCTGCGGGTAGAATACCACCCACAACCACGTCTCGGATTCGTGGAGAAGTTGATTGCCGGAAACCTCTCGAGCGA
>CAYFQV010000147.1:0-2631 GCA_964345195.1 uncultured Spirochaetaceae bacterium | reverse complement strand
ATCTAGAAGAGCTCGAGCAGGTTGTACTTCCCAAATACCGACACGAAGATGAGCGAGATCGTGGCCATGATCTTAATCAGAATATCGAGAGATGGCCCAACGGTGTCCTTCAGGGGGTCACCGACCGTATCGCCAATGACACCTGCCGAATGAGCTTCGGAGCCCTTTCCACCGTGGTGGCCCTCCTCAATATACTTCTTTGCGTTGTCCCAGGCTCCGCCGGTGTTCGCCGTAAACAACGCCAACATGACCGCGGAGAGCGTAGTCCCGATCAGGAGCCCACCGACGAAATCGGTTCCGAAGATGAAGCCCGTGACGATCGGAGCGAGCACGGCAATGAGTGCGGGCGTCTTCATCTCCTTCAATGCACCGGCCGACGAGATCTCGATAGCCTGCCGGTACTGTGGCCGGCTCTCACCGGTAAGGATCTTCGGATCGTTCCGGAACTGACGGCGTACCTCTTGAACCATCTTTCGGGCCGCCTTCGCAACCGCTTCAATCAGAATCCCGGAGAAGAGGTAGGGTAATGCGGCACCCACGAGTCCGCCGGCAAGCGTCAGCGGAGTGATCATGTTGAGCACCAACTCGAATGTATCGATGTCATCCGCCGGCCCGGCCTGCGAATAGAGATACGAGGCAAACAGCGAAAGTGCGGCAAGTGCCGCCGACCCAATGGCGAAACCCTTTCCGATTGCCGCCGTCGTGTTTCCGACGCTGTCTAGTTTGTCCGTAATGTCGCGAACGTAGGGATCAAGGCTGGACATCTCACTGATACCGCCGGCGTTGTCCGCAATCGGACCGTAGGTGTCTACGGAAACCGTCGCCACAACGAACGACAGCATACCGATCGCCGCCATGGCGACCCCATAGAGCCCGGCTACCGCGTTTGCGGCGATAACCGCCACGGCGAGCATGGTCATGGGGAAGAAGACCGACTTCATGCCCACGGCCATACCCTGGGTAATGGTGAGGCCGGTACCTTCCCGCGAGGCCGCGGAGATGCTTTGCGTGGGCTTGTAGTCGTAACCGGTGAAGTACTCCGCCAGTTGTCCGATCACAATACCGCTGATGATACCCATTACGGCCGCAATCCAGGGACTAAAGGCCCCGGCGCGAAAGTCGACCTTCATCACTTCTTCACCACCGAAGAAAAAGAAGGTCAACACACCGGTACCGATAAGGGTCAATATGGCAGAGACCCAGACGGCAGTGTTCAATTCACGGTGGGGTTTTTCCCCCGCCTTTTTAGCCACAAGCGTGATAATCCCGATCACACACGCCACAATGCCAATAGCCGCGAAGAGAACCGGAAAGAAGACCATCTTCTCGATAAGGCTGGGTGTAAGCTCTCGCGCAGTATCGAGCCGCAGGTGAAACATGTAGGCTGAGAGCACCACCGCGGATATCAGAGAGCCGACGTAGCTTTCCAGCAGGTCGGCGCCCAATCCGGCGACGTCACCGACGTTGTCACCGACATTATCGGCGATCGTTGCGGGGTTGCGCGGATCGTCTTCGGGAATGTGGGCTTCGGTCTTACCGACCAAGTCGGCACCCATGTCGGCCGCCTTGGTGTAGATACCACCCCCGACACGGTCGAACATGGCGATGATCGAACAGCCGAGGGCGTAGCCGGACACGGTCATGGTAAAGGGGATGAAGTTCACACCCAGCCAATTCACGTCGACCGTCAGCGCCGCGGGATCGAGCTGGCCGAAAATACGCCCGAACACGAAGTACATAACTATGAGACCGAGCAAAGAGAAGCCGCCGACGCTTAGTCCCATGACGCTTCCGCCTTGAAAGGCGACTTTCAGCGTTTGACCGAGACTCTTGCTCTCCCGCGCCTTATTGGCGACACGCACGTTTGCGAGTGTGGCGATCTTCATGCCGATCCAGCCGGCTGTCGCACTCATAAACGCTCCGAAGATGAACGCAACGCCGGTGTACCATGCCACGAGAACACCCAGGCCTACGGCAATGAACACTCCGATCGAGAAGATGATCATGTACTCATGCCGAATAAAGGCGTCCGCGCCCTCCTGGATTGCTCCCGCAATCTCCTGCATGGTTTCGGTGCCGGTATCCATTCGTTTCACGGCCAGGTAATTGAATGCTGCCAGTCCTAAGGCAGCAAGAACAGCAATAACTACAAATCCAAGCATACGCAAACTTCCTTTGGACTAGAATAATGTGTGGTCGGTACGCCGCTCGCATGAAAAGGAGAAAGGTGTGCGTGCGGTGCACGATTGACGGTATAGTAGCATTCTCGTAGTTTCAGTGCAACGCAAGCATGCAGCAACAAACACTTCACGTAGATACATACGACTGGGCCAATTGGCTGCCCTCCGACGACGCCGTTCTCTCCTTCATCCAGACGGACGGACAGGTTTTGTTGATCGAGAAAAAACGTGGGCTCGGCGGGGGAAAGGTGAATGGGCCCGGAGGGAAGGTGGAAGACGGGGAGACTCCATACGGAGCGGCCCTGCGGGAGACCGAGGAAGAGGTTGGCCTTATCCCTGTACAGCCGGAACGTGTTGCCGAGCTGTCCTTCGTGTTCACTAACGGATACTCCTTGCGCTGTGATGTGTTCCTCGCCCACTCGTACCGTGGCAGGCTGGTCGAAACCGCGGA
>CAYFQV010000146.1:4652-8219 GCA_964345195.1 uncultured Spirochaetaceae bacterium | reverse complement strand
TGGTGAGTTCCCCATCGAACCAGCAAAGCGATGAATCAGGCGACACCGCGGGCTGCATGATGTTCTAGAGCGCCAAAGCGGCGACTCTCAATATGTGTTTGGTAGCAGACCGTTTGCTAGCCTTCGTTGAACGGAAGCCGGACCTGTTGCTCCGCCACGCGACCTCATGACTCCCGTCGAATCTCCTCCCTGCCGGAGGCCGGGACCGCTATGTGCCCTTGACCGGGAGAGGTCTTATATGTGTTATGTTGCGAAATAGTCGGAATCGATTTCCTTGATGTCGATGCTCTGTTTCACGCTGACACCAAGATTGAAGTTGACCATGAGTCTGCTCAGCATTTTCCCATCTATTAGTATTATCTTTCGGTCGATCGAGAAAACGAAGTCATAAGCACCATTGGGAAACGAACTGGTCGTTATGAAAACGCCTTTATTCGAACGCTTCGAGAGTAGTGCCCCGGCAAAGTCACGAACCTGGCTAATCGGGACGGTATTCTGCCACCGTTTCGCTTGAACGTAGATCGTTTCTAGCCCGAGCACGTCTTCCTTTATAATCCCATCGATTCCACCATCGTTGGTTTGTCCGACCGCTCGCCCTGCATCCTCTTCAGTTCCCCCGTACCCCATAGCGATGAGCAGGTCCACGACCAGCTGTTCGAAGACTTCCGGGTCGACGCGGGAAACCTGTTCCAACAGATCTCTTCGTAGACTCTCATGAATGAGTTCAGTTTGGTATCCGATTATTTCTTCCGGAGTCTGCTCGCTGGTCGCAGGTATCGCGGAAGTAGATTCATTTTTCTCGGGCGTCGCTTTTCCTTCCGCTCGAAAAGACTCAAACTTCTCGAATTGACGCAAGTAGCCCACATCGATTCGCTCCGGATTGTCGGATAGCACCTGTAGTCCGTCGTCTGTTATCTCGTTAACACCACGTGTCGGGGATGAAATGAGCCCCGCCTTTCGCAGATACGTGCATGCCCAACCCACTCGATTGTGAACCAGCTTAGCGCGCCCACTTGGAATGAGCTCGCGCATGTCTTGCTCGGTAAGGTCGAACTCCTCTCCGATGTGGGAAACTATCTTACCTGTCTTTCGGCGTTCGCGGTCTGAAAGGAATTGAAGTATTGGGAGCATCAGCGTTTGGTAATCTGGTACGCTCATTGAGGATATTGCCCTAATCTCATATTCATCTTCGGATAATTACGCGGCTGATGCAAATCGGCATATTTGCGTTACCTTCGTGGTAAAGAGGATCAGCAATGCGCCGCCTCGATCAACATAACATACTCCCCCGCGACTTTTCCCCATTTTCGCCTCAGGATCTGCCTTGCGGCGCACGGCGTCTTTCAAGCCGCGGGTAGTGGTTTGGTATCGGAAGTGAGTTCGCAGCTGCGCGGTCGTGACGGTGCTCTGAAGACGTCTCCTTCGGCCCCACCGCTCACCTGGGAAGGTGCCATGATTTCTCTTCGCGAAGAACTGCGCCTGCAGAGCACGGCGCTCCGCACGGAGAAGACCTACGTGCATTGGGTGAGAGACTTTTACAGGCATGTGCAAGACAAGAGCCCGAGCCGGGTGGATGACGCGGATGTCCGAAGCTATCTGACTGAGCTCACCCTCAGGCGCGGTGTTGCATTGTCCACGCAGAAGCAGGCGCGCAAGCCGCAACGTCTACCGCTGGTTCTCACGAGAGATGAAATAAGCCGCCTCTTTGCACATCTCAGCGGCCGGCACCTCCTTATGCGCCGGCTCATCAGCGGTGTGCGGCGCCTCTTCGAGGAGGACGGAGCGCTGTAGTACGTGCGGGGCGTTCTCCTCATCGGTTCAGGAGCGTAGGACCCCGCGGCGAGTCGGCTTGTCACGTCGCCGACGACTACCCCTCCGCGGTGAGCCGCGGGAGTGTAACGTTCAGGCTACGCTCGATCGTGGTGCGAAGCAGCTGGATAATGTCGTCCACCGTGATATCGATCTTGGTGGTTTCGGCAATGCGGGCGCTGTCGAGTATGCCGACAAAGTACACCATGATGGAGGTCTCGAGCTCGGTCCGGGAAAGCTCCCCGACCGCCGGCGTCGCAGCGATCAGGGGACCTATCAGGTCGCGGAGCTCGCCGAGCTTGGTCTCAATGCCGGTGTGCTCGACGGCTTCGGTGAGCAGAATGGTGATCAAGTCGACGTCTTCGAGTAGTTTCGGCACGAAGCGATCGATAACAACGGCAAGGGCGGTTTCGGTATCGGCACTGTCGGCCACGGCGAGCCGGAGCCGGTCACGGAAAACCTCCCAGCCCTCTTCCACAATGCTCCGGACAATCCCGTCCTTATTGTCGAAGTAGTTGTAGATAGTTCCCACCGACAGACCGCTTTCGTGGACAATGTCTTGTATCGATGTGTTGTAGAAGCCGTCCCGGGCAAATAGCGCTTTCGCGGTTTGCTGAATGGCGCTGCGTTTTTGCTCGTCTTTGCTGCGTGCCATGGCTGCAGTGTAGCATGTTCTTGACACCCCCAAAGCCCCTCTTTACCGTAAGGCGAGTTTTTTAGAGGAGTGCACATGCTCGCCTACTTCCGCTTTCCTGATTGGGTGTCTACGGAGATCATTCCGGGTCTTCCTTTTCGCTGGTACGGGCTCATGTACCTGGTAGCCTTTGCCATCACGTATCTGCTCTTTCGCTACGAAATTCGCCGTCGCAAGATGCAGGTCGATGATGACGTCGTCCTCAATATGTTCTTTTGGGCGATTCTGGGTTTGCTGATTGGTGCCCGGGTATTTGCCGCGCTTCTTTTCGATCCGACGGGCTACTACGTGGCGCGACCGTGGCTCATCTTCTGGCCCTTCGACGCGAATATGAATTTCGTGGGGCTGCAGGGTATGAATTACTACGGCGGCTTGGTCGGTGCCGTTGTAGCGGTGCTCCTCTACGTCCGGGCGCATAACCGGCGGGCCGCCCGCTCCGAGGGTGAGCGCATCGATATTCTCAAGTGGGCGGACATCCTCATGGCCGCGATCCCCCTGGGCTATACCTTCGGGCGCATTGGCAACTTCATCAACGGTGAGCTCTTCGGTCGCGTGACGACGGCGGCGTGGGGCGTGGTTTTCCCGCACGCCCGGCGCTTCCCGGCGGACGCGGCCTGGGTGCAGGAAACCGCCGCGGAGGCCGGGATGGATGTGTCACAACTCGAGGGGATGGTGAATCTTCCGCGCCATCCGACGCAGCTCTACGAAGGCTTTACCGAGGGGATCGTTCTCTGGCTGATTCTCTGGTTCATATTCCGGAAGCGAGAGCAGCCTAAGGGCACGAACATCGGCATCTATCTGATCGGCTATGGCTTCTTCCGCTTCGTCATTGACTACTTCCGGGTTCCCCTGCGTGGGGATTTCGCGCTGCAGCTTGCCGGTATAGAGAACCCGCCGTATCTGCTTCTGACACCGTGGAACTTCATTGTCAGTCAGTTCTACAGTCTGGCCATGATCATTGGCGGGATCGTGGTGATCGTCTGGATGAAGAAGCGGGCGGAGCGCTTGTCCGCCCAAACGGCGGGGGCCTCCGGGGCTGCGAAAGGCGCCGGCGCAGGTCCGGG
>CAYFQV010000146.1:3008-4552 GCA_964345195.1 uncultured Spirochaetaceae bacterium | reverse complement strand
TGCTCAGAGCTTATTCCTCGGGGGAGAACTCGTCCTTCGGGGCGCCGCACACGGGACAGACCCAGTCCTCGGGAAGATCTTCGAAGGCGGTGCCGGGGGGGATATCGGAATCGGGGTCACCGTCTTGCGGATCGTAGATGTAGCCGCACACGTTGCATACATACACCGTCATTGTTAACTACCTCTCCGGTTTGGATGGAGCCTGGTTCATATATCGTTGTAGGCCGCCTGTCGGTATGGCCGGCATGCTCAAGGCCACTGCACCTCGGTAAGGAGCATGAGCTTGTTCCGGGCTCGCTCATCGTCGGGATTGAGATCAATGGCGCGGCGAAATGACTTAATGGCATCCGTAATGTGGTGAAGGCCATAATGCGCAGCGCCGAGCATGTAGTGCACCTCGGCAAAGTGAGGCGTGGCCTGCGCGAGGTCCTGCAAGAGATCGAGTGCCTCCGCGAACGACTTCTTCTTGATTTTCAATTGCGCCAGATAGAAGTCGGCAATGTGCGACTCCGGCGACTGCTTACGGAAGCCTTCAATGGCGCGCTCCGCCTCCTCGTTATTACCGAGGAAGAGGTTGATGAGGCCAATAAAGTACTGTGCCATGGCGTGGCTCTGGTTCTTGAGGTCGACCACCTTTTGAAAGCTCTCGAGCGCCGTGTCCAGTTGACCCATTCGGTACAGACTCACACCCTTTTTGTAGTACGCGACCCCGTAGGAGGGATCTAACTCCAGAGCCTGATCGTAATACTCGATCGCTCGGTCCAAGTTGCCCATGGAGTAGTGGATGTTACCCAAGACCAGGTAGATGAAGGTGCTCTCGCTGTAGGTCCGTTTGAGGCTGTTGAACGCTGTTTCCGCCTCGGTCCACTGGCCCGAGAGGTATAGCCGCATTGCCTCTTGGTAATCAGGATCCGCGTAATCAAGCGCCATCCGACTCTCCTTGTGCTTGCCGTGGTGAGTGCGGCCAGTCTACTATGCGCCCAAGCGGAATGCAACCGCGGGGGGGACGGCGAGTCGGGGAGGGCGGCGCGGCCGGGCACTACTCGGACGCTTGCAGAGCCCTGCCCCACGGGCTACTCTCGCGAGACATGAAGTCGACACCTTTCAACGCCGACACGGACTATCCTCCGATTCCCTTCGACGTTCGCGTGCTCGAGGAAGCGCGTGCCCTCAAAGACGCGGGCTTGCCCTGGACGCCACACGTAGGCTGTTTCGTCTGGGACCCGGACGAGCATATGCCGGTTCCGTCGCCCTTTCCACGGCGGGTCTACTTTGTTTTGAACATTGGACGCTTCACTGAGTTGCTCGGGAGTGTAGATGCCGTCCGGGAGAAACTGGTCTGGGTGCCGACCTATGCTCAGGTACGTGCCGTGCTTGCCGATCATGGAGCTTCAGTAAGCTCGGCCGCTGCGTCGGCCGCCCCGTCGGCGAGTGCGGGGACGGGTGCGTCCGCCGGCGGCACCGACGCCGGCGCGGCGGAGGAGTACCTATCACTCTACGCAGAGCTGCGGCGGACGCTCGGCGGCTGAGGATCGGCACCTGAG
>CAYFQV010000146.1:0-2908 GCA_964345195.1 uncultured Spirochaetaceae bacterium | reverse complement strand
CCGACGCGCCCGACGCGCCCGAGCGCGGCGGCTACACCATTCGCTTGGGATCCAAGAGCTCGTCGAGCTTGGCCTCGGAGATGACGCCCGCCTCGCGCACTACTTCGCGGATCTTGCGATTCTCCTTGTAAGCGCTGTATGCAAGTTTGGCGGCCTGGTCGTAACCGATCTCGGTGGCCAGCGGCGTGACGAGGGCAAGACTCCATTCGATCCAGTAGTCCATGCGCTCGGTGTTGGCGCTAATGCCGTCCACGCAGCGCTCCGCAAAGGCGCGGCAGGAGTTGGACAGCAGATCGAGGGAGGCCAGCGTCTCGAACGCAATGAGCGGGTGCATCATGTTCAGCTCCAGGGGAGCGTTCTGTCCGCCCATGGTGACCGATACCGTTTTGCCGGAGACGTAGGCGGCAACCTGAATGATCATCTCCGGGATGACCGGATTCACCTTGCCGGGCATGATCGAGCTTCCCGGCTGAAGGGAGGGCAGGGTGATCTCGCCGATACTCCCCCGCGGTCCGCTTGCCAAAAGGCGCAGGTCGTTACCGATTTTCATGAGGGCTGTTGCCAGCACGTTCAAGGCGCCCATCAATTCGACTTGGGCGTCCCGGGCCCCAATGGCTTCGAAGCGGTTGGCCGCCTCCACGAAGCGCACCCCGGTCTCCTCGGCAATTCCGCGGATCGCCTTACCCGGCATCTCCGGGTGGCAGTTAATGCCGGTACCGACGGCGGTGCCGCCGAGGGCGAGCTCCTCCAAATTGGTCCCGACGTGTCGCACTCGTCCAATGGCTTTGGCAACCTGCTCGGCGTAGCCCGAGAACTCTTGGCCCAGGGTCATGGGCACGGCATCCTGAAGGTGGGTCCGGCCGAGCTTGTAGACATCCGCAAATTCATTGGTCTTTGTTCGGAGAGACTTTTCGAGCACCGACAGTGCGTTCAACAGCTCATCGAGCTCGAGGCGGTTCGAGATATGGACGGCGGTTGGGATGACGTCGTTGGAAGATTGTCCACGGTTGACGTGGTCGTTCGGATGTACCGGTGAGCGCATCCCGAGCTCCGAGCCGAGCATTTCGTTTGCTCGGTTCGCCAGCACCTCGTTCATGTTCATGTTCCAGGAGGTCCCGGAGCCGGTTTGGAAGACGTCGATCGGGAAGTGCTCGTCCCACTTCCCCTCCAAGACTTCGTCGGCGGCCCCGACGACGGCGTCGGCAAGTCGCTGCTCCACGAGGCCGAGCTCGGCATTGGCCTTCGCGGCGTGCTTCTTAATGAGCGCCAGAGCGCGGATAAAGGGACGCGGGATGCGCAGTGGGCTTACCGAAAAGTTCTGCACGGCCCGTTGTGTCTGGGCGCCCCAGTACGCCCAGCCGGGGATCTGCACTTCACCCATGGAGTCGGATTCAACTCGAGTGGTTTTGTCGGCTTGTGACACCTTCTCCTCCTTGACTGTAGGCGGGACTTACCGGAGAATCCGGGAATGCTACTTGTGCGCTCGGGCGAGCGCCCGCAGGCGCGCTGTATACTACCAGCAGGAGATTCAAATGGCAAACATCGGAATCATCGGCAGTGGGAACGTAGGCGCCAATACCGCCTTTTTCATTGCTGAGAAGGTAGTCGGAGATGTCTTGCTCCATGATATCCAAGAGGGTCTCTCGAAGGGGAAGGCACTGGATATGATGGAGGCAGCACCGGTTCGGGGGTACCGCACGGAGATCCAGGGCACCGACAGCCTGGAGGAAGTGCTCAAGGCCCCGATCATCATTGTGGCCGCCGGGGCGGTTCGCGAGCCGGGGATGAAACGGGAAGACCTCTTCGACCGAAACAAAGAGACGATTAGTGAGCTTGCCCGCAGCATGAAGGGGAGCTCCAGTGTGGTTCTGTTGGCGACCGAACCGGTCGACCTGCTCACCGCGGTCTTCGTGCGGGAGTCCGGTCTACCGCGCAGCCAGGTGCTCGGCCTCGGCGCTATTCTGGACGCTACCCGCCTCCGCTACCTGATCGCGGATGAGCTCGGTGTCGCCATGGACAACGTCGCGACGACCGTTATCGGGCGCCACTCCGACGCCATGATTCCCCTCCCGGACTACTGCACGGTCTCGGGGGTTCCGGTCGGCAAGCTTCTGACGCGCGAGCGTCTCGACGAGCTTTTCGAGAAGACCCGTCGCGCCGGCGACTTGATTGTCGAAATGGCCCAGCGCGCCAACTCCTATTACGCTCCCTCCGCCGCCGCCTGCGATGTCGCCGAAGCGGTCCATCGTAACACCAGACGCATCATGTCTCTGTCTATTGTTCTCGACGGTGAGTACGGCCTTAAAGGGGTGGCCATGAACGTTCCGGTGGTCGTCGGCCGAAACGGTGCCGAGCGGGTCATGCTGCCCAATCTCA
Organism: uncultured Spirochaetaceae bacterium; assembly: GCA_964345195.1. Classification (GTDB taxonomy): domain Bacteria; phylum Spirochaetota; class Spirochaetia; order DSM-27196; family PWMO01; genus CAYFQV01. Next base: position 532 of record CAYFQV010000146.1, on the reverse strand, counting down.
GCGCAGCTGAAGAGTCGCAGATAAAGCAGTCCGCCGACAATCTCTCGGCAGCACTCGAACAAGGCGCGTAAAGGAGGCAGAAGATGAAGAAGGTATCAGTCATCGGCGCCGGGAATGTCGGCGCAACCGCGGTTTACTACATTGCAGAGAAGAACATTGCCGACATTGTCATGGTGGATGTCGTTGAAGGTCTGCCTCAGAGTAAGTCCCTGGACTTCCTCCACGCCGCACCCCTGCGGAAGTACAACGTCAACATTACCGGCACCAACGACTACGCGGACATTGCCGACTCGGACGTCGTCGTCCACACCGCGGGCATCCCGCGAAAGCCCGGCATGGACCGGATGGACCTCTTGAAGACCAACGTCGGGATTGCCAAGCAAGCCGCGCAGGCGATCGCCGAGTACGCACCGAACGCCATCGTCATTGCCGTGGCCAATCCCTTGGACGTGATCAGCATGGTCATGCTGCGCGAAACCGGCTTCGCCCTGAAGAAGGTCATCGGCATGGCGGGGATCCTCGACTCCACGCG
>CAYFQV010000145.1:0-8243 GCA_964345195.1 uncultured Spirochaetaceae bacterium | reverse complement strand
GAGTGGGTCGTCTCCATGTCCCCCGCGATTAGTGCATCCTTCGATCTTAGCGATTTCTTAGTTCTGGAAGGTGAGCTCGGAGCCGAGCTCTCAAGGTCGAACTCTCCCTACCGTGCCGCGTCTTCGGGGTATCTCACCGCTGCTCTCCGTTATCGCTTCTGATTCCCGCAGGGCTTTGGTCACGTACACCGCGATCGCCGTGTACGCGTGTCGCACACGCGGCGTCCCCCGCGCAGCCCGCTTCCCCGTGAGACACTCGACAGGGTGCCGCAAATTGGGCACCCCGCAGGGGCGGCCGGAGTGGACGTTTCGGATTAGTTGCGAGTTGCCGGATCCTTCGGATCACGGAGCTTGGTGCGCTCCTCCTTACGGTCACGCTTCCAGCGTTCTTCCGCGGTATCAATGAGCCGGCGTTGCTCGAGCTCTTTTAGGTGGTCCTGCAGCTCCTTGAAAGCTTCGTCCACATTCCGGTGTGTATCATTCGGGCCACTCTTGCTGTTTCCCATACTAAGCTCCCAGGATCAGTTTTTCTTGTCTGTCTCGATATACCAGCCGCGAGGAGCTTCGGTTGCAGACCCTACTTGGCCGCCGCGACCCCGTTCATCGAGCAGCGTTTTGCCCTGGCAAGTACTAATAAGAACATTTATATCGCTTGACAGATTGTCAGAATGAGTTAGCCTTGTAGTATAGACAATTAATTATAGCTACCAAAGATAAGGCCACACCCATCTAAAGGGCTTGGAAGGGTCTCGGATATTGCGGTATGGAAGGCAGTTCTGCGTATGCGTGTTCTTATTCGGGGCGGGAGCCGACGGTTCCCCTCGATCATCCGGATCAATGGCGGAATCGACGAGTCGTAATGCTGCTCGTCAGGGAATAGGCTGTTGCGGTGCAGAACCGGGACGGCCGCGGTCGTGAAATCGTTTCAGGAGGAGACAGATGGCTGATGCATTAGAACAGGTCCCTGCCGGGGTGCGGGATCACCTCAAGCAGATCGCAAAAGACGCAAAGGGCGACGATCCCGAGATGGTATCGAAGGTCGCCGCGGGTTGGTTGGACAAGAAGAAGGTTTTCGAAGACCGTGTCTCGGAGATGGAGATGGAGGAAGTCGACTCCTTGCCGAAGGACTCGGAAGACGGCGCCTTGGCCCTCACCTATTCGGGGTCTCTCGTAACCATTGGTCCTCTCAGTGACGGCGCCCGCAAGTGCTCCTACTCGTCCATCGGGTTCCGAACCGACATACCCGACGCGGCGGAGCACGAAGCCTCGGCGCTGAAGAAGGACGCCAAGGTGGACGACGTGATCGCCTTCGATCCGGGGCCCGTAAAGAGCACCTCCAAGATCTTCAAGATCGCGGTAATCAAGGGCGATCTCAACGCGGAAGAACAGGAGGAGAACCTCGATCAAGCGACGACCGTCATACAGGAGGACTTCGTCGAGGTCAACAAGACGGTCATGATGGACTGATCATGGGCGAACAGATTCTCGGCAACACACAGGGGGCAAGTCTGCTGAGCGCGTTGGCGGCGGTGCTTGCTCGCAAGCAGCCGCCGGACGGTGATACGATTCTCCGACTGATTGATGCGGCGCAGCACGCCGAAGACACGCAGTCGGAGCAGATGCGCCCCCGGGACGTAAGGGGGCGTCGCGGCGGGCTGATACGGCTTGTGGATGATCTGCCGACCGTCATTGTTCCTGATCTGCACGCTCGGGCCGACTTCCTCTACAGCATCTTTGCGGCGCAGGTAGGTGACGGTTTGACCCTGTCCGAGGCGCTGGCGCGAGGCGACGTGCAGGTTGTGTGCGTCGGTGATGCCTTTCACACCGAGCGGCGAGGAGCTCAACGCTGGAAGCGGGCCCTCGACGAGTACCAAAAGGGTTTTAAGAAGCACGAGGCAATGGACGCCGAGATGCGCGATAGCTTCGGTGTCATTGAGATGGTGCTCGAAGCCAAGATCGCCTTTCCCGGGCGCTTCCACTTCCTCAAGGGAAATCACGAGAACATTGCGAACGAGTCCGGCGACGGCAACCACGGGTTCCGCAAGTACGCCCTCGAAGGCCCCATGGTTCGCGACTACGTAACGCGCTTCTACGGCGAAACCTTTCTGCAGCGATACTACGAGTTCGAGAAGTCCCTTCCCCTTCTCGTAATCGGCACGGGTTTTCTGATTTCACATGCGGAGCCCGCGACATTCTTCGAGGAGGCCCGAGTTATCAATTTTCGGGACGATCCGGAGGTCATTGAGGGGCTCACGTGGACGGACAACGGCGCCGCGGAGGAGCAGAGTGTTCAGCAGATGCTGGAGCACTACCTCGGCGACACTGACGCCTCTCGGACCGTGTACTTCGGTGGGCATCGCCCGGTGGGCGGACTCTACACCAAGCGAGCGGATGATCAGTACATCCAGTTTCACAACCCGGATCGTTTCATCGTCGTGCGGATTGTCGACGGGTCTCAATTCCATGCCGAGCAGGATGTCCTCGAAATTCCCGATCGCTCCGCGGAGGCGTTGGGGAAGGAGCGGAGGGGGCATGGCTGAACCGACGACGATCGGCAAGTACAGCATTATCCGGAAGATTGGGCAGGGGGGCATGGGCCGTGTGTACGCAGCAACCCACCCCACCTTGAAGCGAACAATCATCATCAAACAACTCCTTGGGAAAGCCAAGGCTATGATGACCAAACGCTTTCTCCGGGAAGCGAGCCTTATGCTCGACTTCCGGCACGACAACATCGTTCCGGTCTACGATCACTTCAAAGAGGGCGGCTCATACTACATCGCCATGGAGTATGTTCAAGGGCGATCCCTCGAAGACTTGATCGAAGAGAAGGGACGATTGACCGCGCCGGCGGCCATGCTGATCTTCCGTGAGATCTGCAAAGGACTCGGCTACGCTCATGACCGGGGTGTTATCCACCGCGACATTAAGCCGGACAACGTGTTGATCTCCGACGAGGGCGCGGTTAAGTTGGCGGACTTCGGTATTGCGACCGCTCCGGATGGAGAGGGGGGCATTACCAAGACCGGCGTGGCCATGGGGACCCCGGCCTTCATGTCTCCGGAGCAGATTACGGACGCCAAGAATGTCGACAAGCGCTCCGACATCTACTCCATGGGTGTTATGCTCTACCAGATGCTTACGGGGAAGAAACCCTTCCCCGGGAGCTTTTCGGCCGAGTCCATCAACAAGATCGCGAAGGGCATTTACGTCAAGCCGCGGAAGATCAACCGTGAGATACCGCCCTTTCTGCGCCGGATGGTGCGAAAGGCAATGCACCACAAACAGCGGCGTCGCTACCGAGATCTGCACGAGATGGTTCGTAAGCTTTCCAGGAAGCTTCCGGGCTACGGTGAACCGTTCACCGTAAACGCCGCCATCCAGGAGTACGTAACTAACGACAGCGGTCCCTTGGCACGGCGGCGCCTCGCCGGTCAGGGTCTTGTGCGCACGGTGACCCGCGCCGCCGCGGCGGTCGCGGTAATCGTTGGGCTTGTGGTATATGCCTTTCAAGTGGGCTGGGTTTACGAGGTTCTTCAACCCCGGCGCTACGGTGCCGTGGAGATCGCCGTGACGATCCCGAAGGACTACTACAAGCCGGCCGATCGAGCCTACGCGCACGCTACGGTCGTGCCGGTGGCGCTTGCGGGAGCCACGGGGAGTAACGGCGAAGCTACCGTCGAAGCTGGAGATGCATCTGGTGTACAGGCCGGTGCCTCCGGCGACGGCGCGGCACAGATTACGGAGTATCGGCTCCGCGCGCCGTCGCGTCCGGCGGGCCTCCCCTTCCTCCGTAGGGTTTTCCTGCGAGCGCCTCCGGCTTCGGACGCTGTCACAGCGGGGGACGCAACAGATGGAGACTCTACGGCGGACGCGCCGCGAGACCGCCTCGCACAGCGCTATCTCACATCCGGAACCCGCTACCTCCCGGCGGGCCACTATCGGATCAACGTCCGCGTCGAGAACAAGAGCTTCGTGAAATCCCTGTATATCCACCCCCGGGAGGTGCAGCGGAACTCTCTCGAAACCCGCGACGGCAGGGCGGTGTCGCTCTTCTTCCCGTCGGCAATGTCGAATCAGATCGATGTCGTTCACCACATTCGGGATGCTGAGACGGGACAGCCGATCAGTCGCACAACGAAGGTTTACATGTGGGACCGTGGCCGCTGGATCGACTGGGACGAGTACAAGTGGCGCTATCCGGACTACTTGAACGAGCGCCTGGTATCCAACCGCGAGTACCTGTTCCGCTATGAGATCGCAGGCTACTACCCGAAAGAGCTCGAGTTCGGCGTCGAAGCGGATGCTGATGCGCTGGACCTGGAAATCGACCTCATGCCGAAGCCCGGACGTTTGGTCATAGATTGCGGCACCGAAGGTCTGGACATCCTGTTGAACAACAAGAAAGGCGACTACATGGGCACCGAAACCAGGGCCTACACCGTCTTCGGAACGACAACCAACGGCACGCGTGGCTTCGACCTTCCCGCCGGAGAATACGTGCTCGTGCTGAAAAAGGGCTCACGCGTCTCGGGGTCCCATCAGCTCGTCATACGTCCCGAGACCGTTGTCGGGGTCACCGCTACCTACGATGAGGAGGCGCGGCGGATCGTCATTCAATAGAGAGGGACGGGAGAGAGGAAAAGCGAGATGTCATTGAAAATGCGCCTACTATTCTTCGGCGTCATCGGGCTCCTGGCCGGGGCGCTGGCGTGGCCGCCCGCGGAGGTCTTGCTCCTCACACAGGCAAGCTTCCCGACCTTGCTGTTGTTCAGCATCGTGCTGGGGCTTGCCATCGGTGCGATCATGGGCGGCGCCTTCGGCGCGAGCGAAGGCATTGTCACCGCCTCGGGTATGAAAATCCGCAGCGGCGTGTTGACCGGCGTGCTCGTCGGCGGCGTCGGCGGCCTCATTGGTTTCGTGGTTGGGCAAGGTGCGCTCTTGCTTTTGGGTACGAGCGTCTTCAACTCCGCCGGCGGCTTGCGCTCCGTCGGCCTGCCGCTCTCCAAGGCGATCGGCTGGGCCGCCTTCGGGGTTTTCATTGGCTCGGTGGAGGGGATCCGGAGTCGCTCGGGCAACACGGTGCGCAACGGCATCATCGGCGGCGTGATCGGCGGACTCCTCGGCGGTCTCGTCTTCGAATTTCTCCGCGCTGCGGCCCCCGACAGCATGTACGCCCGGCTCCTCGGTCTCCTGGTCCTCGGGCTGGCCATCGGCGTGTGCTACGCCGTTGTAGAGCTTCGTGTCGCCCGAGCGGGCATGTACCTCCTCAACGGAGCTTTCAAGGGAAAGGAGTTTCCCTTGAGTCGGCGTGTGACCAGCATCGGCTCCTCTGAAGAAGCCGATATCTGCATTCCGGGCTACGCGAAGGTCGCACCCTTTCACGCGGAAGTTCGGAAGGAGAAGAACGGCGAGTACGTGCTCCGGACATCCGGGGACGGAGCTCCCGCAATGACCATGATCGACGACAAGTCACCGACCGCCTCCGAGCAATCTCTGCGGGACGGTAACGTAGTCCGGGTCGGCAGCGCGCAGTTCCGTTTTCAGGCGCGTTGAGAAGGATCTCGGAGGATGGAAACCATGACGAAGAAGCATTTGAAGTCGATGTCGATGTTCACGTCCGCCGCCGCTGTGCTCGTGACTTTTGCGCTGGCCGCCATGCCGCTTGCCGCTCAGAATGTGACGATCTCCGGCGTTGACAACTCAACGCTGCTGGTAAATCAGCGCGTTGGGGTCTACCTCAGCGTAACCGATGCCCGGGGTGTCCCGATCCCTGATCTCACACGGGAGGACTTCACGGTGTTCGAGCGCTCCCCTTGGACCGGAGAGCGGGAGCGCCCAATCGTCGATTTCCGGCGCGGGATCAACGTGACCGAGGGCATTACTATGCTCCTCCTCGTGGACAACTCCGGAAGCATGTACTACAACGCCGACGGCTCCATCCGGGAGCCCGAGAACGAGGCAATTCGGCGCATTAGCTATGCAAAGGAGGCGGTGCTCTCGCTTCTGCGCGAGATTGAGAACCCCGCGGATCGGGTGGGCTTTGCCTCCTTCAACGCACGGATCGGCACGGTCGTGCCGCCGACCGGCGACAAGACCCAAATTGAAGAAGCCGTCGCGAGCATCGCCCAACCCGGGGAGGGACAGGGCTTCACGGAGTTGTACGAGGCGCTCTACGAAGCGGTCGATACCGCCCGGAGTGCATCCGGGCGCACGGTCGTCATTCTCCTCTCCGACGGCGAGAACTATCCCCTGGAGAACAACCCCGCCTATGCCAACCGTCGCGGTCTCGACGGTGCCCTAAACCTGGCCCAAGAAGAGGGGATCTCGATCTTCAGCATTGGCCTCAGTGCCGGAGCGGATGTGGAGGAGTTGCGCATGATCGCCGCGGCGACGGGCGGCGCCTTCTTCTCCGCCTACGATCCCGCCGAGCTGGGGCGCCTCTATGGGCTCATTCGCGACCAAATCCTGAACGAGTACTGGCTGGCCTTTCGAGGCGGCATGGAACCCTCGGAGTTGAAGACGGTGAGAGTTGTCTACGGCGGTGCCGGTGCGGAGGCACAGCGGGACTACTACTCGGCGACCATGTTCGGAATCCCGCAGGATCCTTTCAACTGGCTCATCCTCCTGGTGCTGATCCCCGCACTCCTTTTGCTCTGGCTGCTCTCGCAGATGAAGTTCCGGACCAGTCAGGATCTCCCCTCCCTGGAAGTGATCAATGTCGCGGGAAAGCGCGCCCGGCAGGGGATCACCATTGCCGAGAACAAGCGGGCGGTGACCATTGGAGGCGGTCCTTCGGCGGATCTTACGATTGCCGGTGACTCAAAGCTTACGCAAATGGAGGCTACCATCACGCAACAAGACGGTGGTTTCACCGTCGCCGGTGAGGACGTGAAGGTCAACAATCGCCGGGTGAAGAGCAAGCGTCTCAAGGCGGGAGATGTCATCACCGTTGGTGAGACTAGCGTAGTCTTCGACGAGAAGACCGCCGCCACAATCGCGTCCGGCGGCAAGACGGCTGGGAAAGCAAGCGGTAAAAAGCCGACCGCCGGCAGCAAACGCTCCGGCTCTGCACCACGGTCGGCGCGCGGCAAGCGGTGACCCGGTGGGACTGCGCCCACCGCCGCTATTCCTCTTGCACCACGAATTCCACCCGGCGGTTCGCCGCGCGACCTTCCGGGGTTTCGTTCGTCGCCACCGGGCGCTCCGCTCCGTATCCTCGTACCGCCAGGCGACTCGCGGGAACTCCGTTGTCCACCAGATAGCGCTTCACCGCCTCAGCTCGCTTCAGTGACAGGGCGTACATGGCGCTCGGGTCACCTACGCGGGCGGTATGCCCCACGACGACAATGGTGCCGTCGACCTGCTGAATTCGGCGGCGGACCCGAGCCAACTCTTCTTGCGATTCGGGAAGAATCTCGGGGGTATTCGGCGCGAAGTGGATCTCGTTTGAGATATCCAGGACGATCTCGGGGTGTATGGAATCGATCGTCTGTCGATAGCGCCGCGCCGCCTCCTGATCCATCCGCCGCGGTGCCGAGGGCGGATTGTCGCCCGTAACCTGGGTTTCGTGTTGCGTTACCACCAGCACCGCTGTGTCGGGACGGTCTCGGTTGTAGACTTCCGTAACACCACTGAGCGTATAGCTGCGTGTGCGCGTATCGCCAACCGAAAACACAACATCCGTCCCCCGAACGGCAAGAACCGTCGAGGCGCTGTGCAGTTCGATCTCCTGTCGACGAATAGCGCGACGAAGCCGGGAGAAGATGGTGCCGTGCTCGGTGTGAATCACCATACGCCTCAAACTATTCTCATTAATACGCAAGACCGCGTTTTCGCTCATGCGCACAAGCGTACCGCCGCCGAAGCGCATGTCTATTGCGCTGCCGGGTCCGGTACGGAGTGTGTCACCGGCGCGAAGTGTCGCGGAGGCTTCCACAGCTTTCCAGCCGTCCTCACCGGCGCGCCGGCGTTCGCCGGTACCCATAACAAAGGTGACCGTCGGGCGCTCACGAACGACAACGGGATTGCGGATGACAACAACATCGTTGTCAATCAGCAGGTATACGGCCACCGCGCCCGCCCCGACGAGAACTGCGGTGAGAGCAATGAGAAGACGTGGCGCTCTTCGGCCCTTCGTTGTGCTCATACCTTACCTTACCCCCAAGTCGCTGGGCGGGGAAGGTCAAAAACGCGCCGGCTGAGGCAGTATTCCTCGACTCTGGCCGCCTCGTGCTTGTTCG
>CAYFQV010000144.1:0-8292 GCA_964345195.1 uncultured Spirochaetaceae bacterium | reverse complement strand
TCAGATCCTCGCCTTCGGTTTTTGTTTGAGCAACCGGCACCGTTCCGTTGTCCGCACCGTTCGCGGCGTATGTAACGGTGTATGTCTGGGAGTCATCCGACGCGCCGCCGCCGCCGCCGTCGCCGCCGCCTGTGTCGGCACTCGGCGTAGCCGTAACGGTGGTCGATTCAGAGGAGTTGCCGTCGGCGTCCACCGCGACTACGCTGAAGGTGTATGCGGTGCCGTTCTCCAAGCCGTTTGCCGAAAACGACTCTACGCCGGGGTTCACAAGCTGGGTTGCTTGTCCGCCGGGCGCCCAACTTATGCGTATTTCCTTTAGATCATCTGCGTTCGGGTCATTCCAGAGAAGCGTGACCTGTCCGTCACCGACGGTATAGTCGAGACCGCTAATTGCAGATGGTGGTGAGCTATCGGGGGTGTCTTCATCCGTCCCATCACCATCGGTAAATGCATCGAACACCGGACATCCAGTGAGGGCAATTGCCATGACGACTAAACCGGCTATCTGAATCCATCGAGTTTTTATCCGCATTATAAGGCTCCTCCGTAAAGCTGAAGATAGCCCGGAAAAGTTGATAGAAACTGTAGTGAATTTTCACTAATGAGGGGGGGGATTGGGGATGCCGAGACGGACGCGGCCTCGCCTCGCCGGCAATCATGACCCGAGGCGGACCATACGGCGACTACAGATAGCCCGCTTGCCTGACAACGGCAAGCGCTTGCGTTCGGCCACGTGTATTCGTCTTCGCATAGATGCGGCGCAGATGGTTTCGCACGGTGCTCGGCTGGACGCTCATCTCCACGGCGATTTCTTTATCCGTCTTGCCGCTTTCCACGAAAACGAGCAGCTCGCGCTCCCGTGGACTCAGCACGCTCCGTCTGTCGAGAAAGGCGTGCAATCCGCCCATACCGAATTGGGACGCGAGCTCTCGTGCGCGCTTCCGCAGTGACGCGGACGACACTCCCGTCCCGGAACGCAGGACGTCTGCGCGGAAGGCCAGAATCCAGGCGAGTGTCGGTTCATCATCCAGGTGCTCGGCAAAGCGCGTGGCTCTTCTGAGAGCGGACGATGCCGCCGGAACGGCTTCATCGATCCAAAAAAGAAGCGCATGGGCAAACTGAACGTACACGTCGTGCAGGGTCCAGTAGCGTGTGGCGAGACGCAAAGCGTTCCGTGCCAGTCGGACTGCCTTCTTCGGAACGTGCAAGCCATGAGAACGGCGAAGGAAGAGCATTTCCGATAGCGCAAAAGCTGCTCGGACTCGTACGTAATGGTGCATCTCCGAGCCCACAAGGCGATACGCCCGTTGCAGCATCTCGCCGTCGGGGGCAGGACTCCCGACAACCATGCTCCGAAAGGCGGCGACACAGAGGCGATGTACGTGCGCGGTACCCCGGTTGATCTCCACGCGCTGAGTCGTTTCAACAATAGCGTGCAACCATGCGTCGCCCGCCTCGTGCTCGCCACGTTGATACTCGGATATAGCGGCCACGGCCGCGGCTGCGGTATTGTCCCAATTCATAGCCAGGGAGCGCCGCGCGGCATCGACAGCTCCCGACCAATCACCGCGCAGCTTGGCGCAACGAGCGACAAAGAAGAGCCCGGCTCCGAGGAGTGTATCATCACCGGTCTCTCGGGCGGCCTCTAGCGAATACCGGTAACAGGTGCATGCATCTTCAAAGGCCCCGAGCCGAAGTTGGTACTGCGCCAGGCTCAGCCGGCCGAACCTTCGCGTCTCGCTCGACCGACCAGTAAGCTGCGCTTCGAGTCCCTCCAGATCCCGCGCGGCGGCGATTGCGTTGCGCAAACGGATGTTGACGTGCGCTCGAGTAGCGCGAATGAGTGTTTCGAGATCTTTCTCGCCGAGCTCCACTGCACGCGCCAATAAGCCGTCGCACTCCTGCACTGCGCCGTCATACAATCCCAATGCCTGCAAGCCCGTTAGAAGCTGAAACCACTGCGCGCGCAATTTAGCAGCGGTCCCTTGCGGCAGCGCCGCCGCGAGGGATGCGGCCATATCCATGGTCTCGTGGTCGCCGATCTCAATGTAGCTGAGAACGCCGAGTATCTCTTCTAATCGGGAAAGGTCGCCGGCGGCCAAGAAGTATTGAAAGGCAAGCCTTAGATCCGCAAGCGCGTCCCACCGCCTTCCGAGACGAAACACCGCGGCGCCGCGAATCCAGCGGCATTCCGCCTCCGTCTTCCGATCCAACTGCCGCCGAAGCGTTTCCAATAGGTAATCAGTGGTCGCGCGCAGCTCCTCCCAGGCGGACCTCGACGCCGCGTGACGAGCACCGTCGAGAATGTAGGAGATCCCGCGCGTCACGCAGTCTTTCGTGCCTGCTGAGATCCACAGCCACCCCAAACGCCCGAACGCTTCCGGTACAAGGTCCAATCGAAGGTCTTCCAGAGCGCGCGCCACGAGAACATGTGCGCGGGATCGATCCTCCGGTGCTCCCTGCATGAGCAAGACGTCGCGCAGGACCGCGTGACGAAAACGGTGGATTCTGCGTCCGACGGATGTGTACTCCAAGCAAGCCCCTTGAACCGCTTCCAGCAGGCAGGAATCGAGATTCGGCTGCGAACCGGTGGCTACGGCTTGGCTTGTTTCGGCGGGCGATAGTACGGTGGCCTCCACTGGCTCGAGGTCGGAATTCGATATGCCGCAAAGCCGGGACCAGACAGCTTTCAGTTCATCGTACGAGAACTGCTCCCCCAGGACCGCCGCGTACCGGAGGAGACGCTGGGTTTCAATGGACAAGCCGGAAACTCTCAACTCAACCGCGGACTGCAGATGTGACGGAATCTCCTCCGTCCATACGCTCGAAGTTAGCGCGCCTTCATGCCCGGCTTTGTGCAAGAGCCGAGTGACTCGGTCCAAAAAGAGAAGGTTTCCACCTGTCTTTTGACGGAGTTTACTGCGATCGTCGGCGGGCAGTGACAGTCCATATTCGCTCAACAAGGCTTGAACATCCTCGTCCGCGAGCGGCTCGAGCAAGATGGATCGGGCGCGCCGAGCTGTGCAGAGCTCCTGAACGAGCCGGTCGGTACATGCCTCACGAGCCGGGTCAGTATCGCGAAGCGCCAGCAACAGTGAAATTGACGTCGTTGTCCAGTGTTTACACAAATATCGCAGTAGCTCCGCCGAACTGCAGTCCAAACGCTCGACCCCGTCGATCGCCACCACGAGCCGTCCCCGTCGACACGCCGCGTCCACCGTGCTCGCGATCGCCTCGAAGACCAAGGCGTGGCGTTGCTCACGAGTTCGTGCGGCCTCGACGATCTGCGAAAGGGGCTTGGACGCCGGCGGTGTTGCATCCGGTACGGCCTGGGAGATCTCTCGAAGTAGCTGTTCCCACAGCCAGAAGGCCGGGAATAGCTCGCGAGACGGAACATGGAGGACAATCGTCGGGATCCCTGCCGCGACCACTCCGCTGATCACCTCGGTAAGGACTGCGCTCTTCCCACTGCCCGCTTCACCGCGAAGCACGTACCAGTCAGGGGCCTCCGTATCCCGCTCTTGCGCCGTTAGTGATAACGAGATCCGATTAGTATATGCGTACCGAACCCGCCCGTTTTGATATGCCACCTCGATCCACCGATAACGATACCCAATTTTTCCATAGTATCGATTGTTTGACAGTATCGCGATTGCTCATGACGGAGGCAAGCGGAGATGCCGGCGCACAGCAGGAGACCGCAGTGCCGCCGCAGCCGTCACTCGCCGGAGATCGTCACTCGCCGGAGGGTGTAGCCGCGTCCCGGCCCTTCACCTCCGGTACGTCTTCGGTAGTTCGTAGAAAGAGAAACCCGCCGATTACGAAGAAGGCCAACACCGACAGGACGCCGAAGCGGGTTGGGTCGGCAAGTCCGCTTTGGCGGGCCCACGCGGTCGCCCCGGCAATGACCAAAGGGCCGAAGACCGAAGAGAACTTGCCGGAGATATTGTAGAAGCCGAAAAACTCGGCGCTCTTGTCCTTAGGAATGAGCTTCCCAAAGGTGGAGCGGCTGAGGCCCTGGATGCCGCCCTGGCTGGAGGCGACCATGGTTGCCAGGGTCCAGAAGAGAATGTTTTTCACAAGCTGAGACTGAAACGATGGAATGAAGAAGGCAACGAAAACTACCCCAATGTAGACCAGGATGCCGACTATGATCATGCTCCGCGAGCCGAAGCGCGTGGCAAGTCGCCCGAAGAGCAGCGCAAAGGGCCAGGCGACAATCTGAATGTAGAGCAGTACAATGATCAGAAAGGTGGTGTCGAAGCCCATCTCCACCGCTATCGGCGTTGCCATCCGAATAATGCTGCTGACCCCTTCAATGTAGAAGAGATACGCGATCAGAAAGACGAACGCCTTCTTATGAGCCCGCAGGTTCTTAAACGTCCGGCCAAGCCGGCGAAAGCTCTCCTTGACGGGGTGCTCATCCGGCTCCTGCGCGTACTTCTGCCGTGCCCGCAGGAGAAAGGGTACCGTGAACGCCGCCCACCACAGTGCGGTAAGCGCAAAGCCGATCCGGAACGCAAGCACCTCATCCATGAGCTCGAACTGCTGAGCACCGAAGACAAGACCAATGACCACAATGAAAGGTGCAACACTGGCAATGTAGCCCCAGGCGAATCCGGAAGCCGACACCTGATCCATCCGCTCGTTTTCGGTAACATCGACCAGGAAGGCGTCGTAGAAGAGATTTCCCCCGGCGAAGCCGATTACCGAGGCAACGTAGGCCGCGAGCGCCGCCACCCACTGCCCACGACTGAGAAAGAACATGGCCAAGGTCGATGCAACCCCCAAGCCGAAAAAGGAGGCAAAAAAGCGCTTCTTCGCGTTTCGATAGTCCGCGAGGGTGCCCAGAATCGGGGCCAGCACCGCAACCGCCAGGCTGCCCATGCTGTTGGCAAGGCCCAGCCATTCCGTCGGCGATTGCCCGGTGGCGATCGCCTCGAAGAACAGCGGAAAGACCGCCGTGGTCACAATGATCGAATACGCGGAATTCCCACAGTCGTAGAAGACCCAACTCCGCTCGAGCTTCGTCAGTTTCACAGTGCCCCCTTTTAGCGCCGCCGCCGGGTACCGATTCGCGCTCCGGTATACCGTATTTCGGGTGGTATGCCGAGACCCGTACAATCCACCGTCAACGTTAGAATTGTGTGAGGGAAAACACTATGACGCTGCCCGCGGCGAAGCACCGTGCGGATTCTTCGAACCACGGTTCGAACCACGCACCGTCGGTGAGGCTTTCACTCGGACGAGCAGGCCGGGATTGTTGTCTAGAAACTCCACGCTTCCCCCGAGCTGTCCGGCAAGAGCATCAACCAACTGGAGACCCAGCGACTCTTGTTGGTCTCGGCGTTCCCGAGACAGCCCCATCCCATGATCGGCAACTTCCAGGACCAGGCTGTTGCCCTCGTAACTGAGCGAGATGCGAATCTCACCGGAGCCGTCGGGATAGGCGTACTTGATGGCGTTGGACAGCAGCTCGTTAATCAACATGCCGAGCGGAATGGCGTTGTCCAGATCGGTAGTGGATTCACCGATTTCAGTCGAAATGCGGATCCCCGCACTCGATGTATCCATGGAGTTGAACACGGTGGCTACGAGTGCATCTACGTACGAGCGTATCTCAACTTTCGACAGAGAGGGCGACTGGTAGAGATGCTCGTGCACCAGCGCCATGGACTGGATGCGCGTTCGGGCATCCTGGAAATAGGCAACCGAGCGCTCGTCGTCGAGGAAGGCGCTCTGGATGTTCAACATAGACGAGACGACTTGAAGATTGTTCTTAACCCGGTGGTGAATCTCCCGGAGAAGCGTCTCTTTCTCTTGCAGGGATGCCGAGGCCTCCCGCGCGGCGTCGCCGCGCCGCCGCGCGATTTCGTAAATCACGAAAATCAGGGAGACGAGAAGAAAGAACACGGCCGCAGTAGAGATAATCTCGAAGCGGTACTCACCCCAAAGGCCTGTAGGCGGATTGTAGAGAATACTGTCTTTCGGGAGCCGGCGCATGGGAATCCCGAAGGAAGACAGTACCGTGTGGTCGAAGACGGCGACGTTTGGGCTCTCTTCAACAACCGGGATGTCGGCCGCCTCCTCCCCCGCGAGAATCCGCACGGCAAGCCGACCGGCTTGCCGTCCCTGCTTCTCGCCACTCGCCACGTAACCGCCGGCAATCCCGGTCCCCATGTAGAAGTCCCACAATGAAAACACCGGAACCGTGAGACTCCGGGAAGCAACGCGCCCGCTCTGCTTAACATCGAGGGCTGTCATGTCACCGTCCCGTACTAGTCCCACCAGCAGCGCAACATCGTCTTCACCCAGGCTACGCTCGAGCCGCGCGAGCGAATCCACGGTAATGGGCGTGCGTACCGTCATGGTCAGCGGCGGCTTGTCTCGGATTGCCTCCCACGCAAGCTCCATGTTCTGGCGACCAGTAGCCGTTCCGTCCGACAGAACGTAGACATTTACCCGTTCAGGAAAGAGAGTGCGGATCTGCTGCAGGGTCTGAGCAACGCTGAGCCCCTCGGCCACGCCGGTTGCGTTACCGAGCTCGTCGGCCAAGCCCGACTCGTAGTTGTTTATCCCGGCAAAAACTACGGGAATGCCGGGCCAGAGCTCCGCGCGAGCATTTCGGATGAACTCGAGGGCGAAGTTGTCCGTGACAATGATCACATCAAAGCGCCAGCCCTCGTACTTGCTCCGCAGAAAACGTGCAACGTCCTCGGCGTAGGCCTCTCCGGTGTGGTACTTGGCGTCCAGCATTTCGCTGTGAATTGTAAGGCCGGGCAGAGCAGGATCTCGGCTCCGATACTCCGCGTCCAACTCCGAGCGGATCGCCGCATCCATGTCCCGCGTCCATTGAAAGTCCGTGCCGTAGGAGTGGAGAATAAGGACGCGCCGCCCGGCAGCGCGGTCGCCTTCCTCCGCCGTTTCCTGCGTGGTTTGCGCCCAAATAGCCGCCGGGCCGATTGATAGGCCGACAAAAGAAAGACAAAGAAGAACAAGGAAAACGTTTATTGAGATAACAGGCTTTTTAAACATGCGCTCTCGTGTCTGAATAGTAACAGCTAGCCTCGGATTTGGCGAGCTGTTTTACCTAGTGTGTTCGTCCTAGATTGGCACCGCTGTATTGCCCGGTGCGATAGCCCGCGTCTCGACGCCGGCTCTCCCGCTGCGAGACGAGCCGAAGCGAAGGGAATCAGTGAAGCGCGGCGTGGCGTTGCCCTCTATCGTCAGCTCTCCTGCGTACCACCAGAAAAGCAGACCGAAGAGGACGGGAAGCGGTGCCGTTGCCGGCAAGAGCAACGGGTAGGTTAGGTGCGCTACCGGAATCCAGGAGGGGATGGTGCCGAGGGCAGCAAGCAGCTCCTCTCATTGTACGAGAATATGACAGCACGGCTCGGAAGAGCCGTGCGATGAAGCCTGCCGCGGAACGGAGAGGTGGCCGCTGCCGACGGTCCGCGTACGAGTCGTCCCCTTGCCATTTAGAGTAATACTATATCATACTCGGGAACCAGGAGGCGTTATGGCGAAGAAGAGGGAAGCAGTAACAATTATTCGGCTCCAGAGCACAGCCAGCCCGCACAGCTATTACACGACAAAGAATCGCAGGACTCATCAGGAGAAGCTTGAGCTGCGTAAATACGATCCGGTTGTGAGACGACACGTGCTATACCGCGAGGCCAAAAAGGTATAGAAACGGGCGCGGGTAGCGGTCGGCCCAACGGATTCCTGTCCGGGGCCGATCGTGCTCAACACACCGATACCGCGGCATACAAGCCCCCTCGCATCCAAGGCCCTTGCG
Source organism: uncultured Spirochaetaceae bacterium (assembly GCA_964345195.1). Taxonomy (GTDB): domain Bacteria; phylum Spirochaetota; class Spirochaetia; order DSM-27196; family PWMO01; genus CAYFQV01. The sequence goes on along the minus strand of CAYFQV010000144.1, from coordinate 494 downwards.
AACCGACTGCGTCGCAACAAGGCTTGCAGTTCATCCGGCGCTACGGTCTATATGCCTCCTGCACGAAGGGGCGCAGGAAGAAAGTGTCATGGCTAGCCGCGCGAGCGCTAGTGTAGAATTTCGTGTGTAAACGTTGGTTGAGGACGGAGGAAGCGGGCACCGAGAAAGATTCCTGATGCCTGCTTTCATGAAACTGCCGACGGCGCACAAGACTCCCACCGAAGCCTGGTGAATCGCGTTGATAATCATCCGCTCAAGTCCTCGCAGATACTCACGGGGGGGCCCCTAGACGCGCAATTCCCTCCCGGCCGCCATGCGGTACGCTCCGTCTCGTCGTTCTCTCACAAACTGCTCCACCTCGGCCGTTCCCAAAGAGGTCCGGGACAAGGAGAACTTTGGAATAAGGACATGCGTCTTGCCCCGTGAATTAGCAACTTGACTGACCGGTTGTATTCCCAATACCCTACTACTATGGTATTACTTAGTAATAAATT
>CAYFQV010000143.1:0-8349 GCA_964345195.1 uncultured Spirochaetaceae bacterium | reverse complement strand
CTCGAGCGGTGGCAGCTCACCGGCATCCACCATCTCCGCGAGCTGAGGCGCCTGCTTCATGATCGCCTCGGCGCCGCCGGCTTCTCCAGCCTGCCCGGCTTCCTCTTGCCCTCCGGCGAATGCGCTAAAGGACAGTAGCACTATCATCATAGTGCTCAAGAATGCTCTTCTCAACATGTGTTTCCTCCTTAACGGATCATCCGTTTTTTTCAGTCTCCGCCGGTTCCGGCAATCCGTCAAGAAAACAGTTTTCGCGTTTTCCGAATAACCAATCTCGATTTGCGCATTAAGAGCAATATCGGCTCACTGTTGGGAACAGTCCGAATCACCCGCTTACCTGTCTTTTCAGGGATGAATTGTAGCGGGCGTTCAGTCGTGCTCGGTCGACACCGAAAGTTTTTCGCTATTGATATCCTACTCGTTCCGCACGGTGGCACTCGAGTCGTCATAATAGTCGGCCTCCTCCCAGGCACGCTTCATGTGACTCAATGCATACGATAAGCCCGTATCGACACGTTCGACTGAGCCGGTCCACGTGGGATCCTCATGTTCGACGCTGATGTATCCTCCGTACGCCTTTTGCTTCACAAGCGCGAAGAAGCGTGTCCAGTTCAGGTCACCGGACCCCGGAAGGCGTCCCTCCCACCAGGAGAAGTCGGCGAGGATGCCGGCACGGCCCAGTCGAGATTGGTAGACCTCGGTGTCTTTCGCGTGTATGTGGAATATGCGGTCGGCAAACTCCTCGTATGCCGTCGGCACGTCGATAAAGAGCCAGATGAGATGAGAGGGATCGAAGCAGAGACCAACACGGTCGGACCCGAGACGATCGAAGGCAAGATTCCACAAATCAGGCGCGATCAACCAGTTTCCCATGAGCGGACAGTGTTCGAAAGCGATTCGAACGTCGCGCTTCTCCGCTTCCTCGATTACCGGCCCATACTCGCGCAGGAACGGTTCGAGGTTCTCGATAGGCGGACGACGCACCGTCGCGTAGGAGTCCTTCGCATGAAGGTCGGCGCATGGGTCGGCGTAACCACCGCAAAGAACCACCACGGGAATCCCGGTCGCGCCTGCCAATCTGACCCGATCGATCGCTGCTCGCCGATGCTCTTCCGCCTCCGATCGATCCGGACTCAGCAGGTTCCGACAGTATATTAGATCGCTGACCTCGAGCCCGGCTTCCTTCACGCCGTCGATTGTGCTCTCGGTGACCGTGTAGGCAGGTCCGAGCTCGAGCGCGGAATACCCAAGGTCCTTGGCGCGACGAACGACTTCGGTGAAGTCGTCGAGACCATTCCATTTGTAGATGTTTGTGATGACTCCGAATCCACGCATTTCAATCACCTAATCAGTCCAATTGTCAAGTTCGACCCGTGTGCCGGTTTCGACAGACGCGATAGCGCCAAACGCCATGGCAAGACTCCGCAGATTGTCTCGTCCGGAAAGAGAGGTATCACCGGTGTTAGAAAAGAATTCGACCGCCTGCCTGACAACTTCAGCGTTGCCTTCACGGAGACTGAGGCCGTGAGGCTCAGCCGCTGCACCCGGCCACACTTGCTCGTTGTCCACGTATATTCGACCACCGACGAGCTGCATCGTCCCGTCTGTGCCGTCAATTGTGAACGAGCCCGGATAGGGTTTCTCGGATCGTTCCGTGGAGATGCCTTGGAAGAGGAAGCGCGCCTCGTTGTTCATACGATACAGGCACGCCGCCGACTTCAGACCCCAGGCGTCGTCATGCCACGGCATGTTCCACGTGTCGGCGATAACGGAAGCTGCATCCAGCCCGGACACCCAACGTACCAGATCGACGTGGTGAATCGCGGCCTCAAGTAACAACGGATACTGCTGATGCCATTTGTCGCGAACCGGGCCCCTACGGCCGAACCAGGCTTGCACGTCTATGTGCGCTATGTCCCCGACTCGACGCTCTGCCAGAAGGCGTCTGAGTTCGAGCACAGGAGGATGGAAACGCAGCTGTTGGGCGACGACGAGTTTGCGACCGTTCTGCTCGGCTTCGCGTACCATACGTGCAGCGTGGTCGAAGCGGTCGCTTAATGGCTTCACAACAATGGCGTCCATCCCGTGGCGAACAGCTCGCACTGCACAATCGTAGTGATCCGCGTGCGGAACCGAGATGACCGCGAAGTCGGCGTCGCTCGACTCGAACCAGTCAGCATACGGGTCGGTATAGCACCGGTCCTTCGGTATTCCATAGAACTGTCGTGCGTCGTCGAGTACTTCCTGATTCGTGTCGACGAGGGCAACGACTTCCACGCCGGGTGTCGACGTCAACCCCGGGCGCCAGGACTTTCCGAACCCGGCCACCCCGATCTGGACTGCCTTCATACCTCCACCGCCTCGTCTCGCATTGTTCCCATACACCTGTTCATCCGTCCGTTTCCCCTGCGAGGGCTCGACTCACATCGTCGTGAGACAGGTAGTTCATGACCAACGGCTGCGACATGTCATCTTGCGATTGTTGCCAGGTTGCGTAGTAGCCGTTTTTGGTGACAAGTACATCTACGTACCGGGACGCGCCGGTACCCCACGGACTCACGAACAACGGTTGGAGCCTCGAGAGCCGCTGTGCCGAGGCCATCTCCCCCTCCTGGACGAGCATGGCTCCTCCAATTTCCTCGCACGAGTACCCCCGTGGTCTGGAGCTCGACGCTGAGTGCTCGTCGAGCTTACGCATGCACTCACCACCGTCATAGAACAGCACAGAGGCCTGCGGGAGCGATTCAACGCGCGGCAGCGGCATGACGGCGGTCGCGCGCGTAATGGCAACGTCCCAGGTTGACCCACGCTCCAGGCAAGAAAAGACCGGTGACTGAATCGTGCCTCTATCCACTGCGGCGTACCCAGTATTGCTGCTCGACCAGTTATACGGATGAGTGCAGAAGAAAAGGCGGTCGGTCCCGTCGTTTCCGGGAACCCAGAATGGGTCCTTTACATGGAGCCAGGCAGGGTCATCCGAGCGAACGACCTCCGTGATGGTGCTCGGATCGAACGAAGCCGGGTCATCAGCGCGCATCTCGTCGATACTCCAAATTCCGGTTCCGTCCTTTTGGAAAGCAGCAACCTCGTCGGGGTACCGTCGCTCCTTTTCCGACGAAACAAACAGGGAATAGCCATTGCCCCGATTCACCAGACAACTCCCTTCGATCGACAGAACTCGCCCCGATTCCGCCGAAAGATCGTTCTTAGAGAACGAGCAGTACCGGCTAAAGGTCTCGCCGGCGTCCTCCGAGCGGAAGAGCGCGAGCTCTAATCCCCGATCCCCTTTTGCCAGGCCGCTTCGCGAGTCACCGGCATTGCGGTACCTGCCGACAACGTGGAGCGCACCGTCCGGTCCGAGGACCATGTTGCCCCCCCCGAACCAGAATCCGTCCGCCCTTATCTTGGGTTGGACGATAACGCGCGCAGTTCGCTGGTTGATCAGCGCGCGTACGAGCGAGTATACGTCTCCCTGCTCTTGCTTTGTTGTGTTCATTGTGTGTTTCCTAGAAATTGTATCATAGTGCGATATGAAATCATGAATCGATTGTCCTGTAAAGGGAGGCTTTGCGCTGTAGAGGATCATGTCTCCGGAAAACGCTGTTGAAGGGGTATGTGCTTGCCGGATGCTGTGAGACGGTAGCGGGAAAAGCGTCGGAGGCCTGTATCCGTTACGTTGTGCCCGAGTGACCGCGATCGCAAGCATCACCGAGCAGGTGAGAGTCACCCGCATCCGATTCTTCTCGAGACCGCGAGTGGTGTGAAGCTCAAAGTCATAGTTCCGGTCCATGCGGCCCGTTTATCCACTCCGCGGCAGTAAGCTTGCGCTAACGCTCGCTCCTTCGATGAATCGGGCGCACGACGGGAGTAAAGACCCGTCGGTCGACTGAAAGACGAAGGCGAATAGCATCCGTAAGCGGGCACTGGGCGCAGCGCAGCTGCTTGATAGACTTTCCTTGCCGGGGAGTTAAATACCGTTGAAGGTGGCGGGTTTGCGCCGAAATCACCCCCAATTCAGCCGGAATATACACTGAGTTCTTGTGAAAACTCGCCCTGGATGCCCGTTTTGCGGTTGCGCTCCGAGAAAAGTTTTTTTACTGTTCTGCCTATTGGCGAGTTACGCGTATCGAGGTTCTGCCTCCAAGCGGCGAAGGTAAGCCGCCGTGAAAATCAACACACGAGGGAGCATCTTGCTCATGGCTCAAAAGCTGAAAGCAGGCGTGAATACCCAACTCGATAAGTGGAACCATGTGTTCAGTCACGAGACACGAAGGGCGCTGCATGAGCTTGTCGACTTCGATGAGTCGAACATACCGGATGACTCTGCGGATACAGGCAAGATTATCAAGGGTCTGTCCGGCGCAGAAGTGGTATTCTCCACGTGGGGTGCCCATACGTACACGCAGGAAGTTCTCGACGCATGCCCCGATCTCAAGCTGATTCTGTACGGCGCAGGCTCGGTCAAAGGCATGGCGAACACTGCGCTGATCAAGCGGGGGGTGACGGTTTGTTCAGCAGTACACCTGAATGCGCGCCCGGTTGCGGAGTTCGTTCTCGGGATTATTCTTACGTCTTTGAGGAACGTCTTCGCTCACTACCACGCCTTCAAAACACACGGTGCTTCGGTATGGGGTCAAAATCGGAAAGCCTTCGCCGGCAGTTACTACAAGACGATAATCGGACTTCTCGGCTACGGACGGGTTTCGCAAGCCCTTATTGAACTTCTCGCACCCTTCGACTTTCAGGTGTACCTCAACGATCCATATCTCAGTCCTGAGGAGACAAAGCAGCTCGGTGTGAGCCATGGCACCGCAGAGTGGATCATGGAGAACTGCGATGTCGTGAGCCTGCACCACGGAAACAAACCCGAGAACGAGAATATGATACACCGTGATAACCTTGCGCTTCTAAAACCCGGAGCTCGTTTCATCAATACGTCGCGCGGTCAACTTGTCAACGAAGATGATCTTGTTGCTCGCCTGCAGAAGGGCGATATCAGCGCCTACCTCGACGTTACCAATCCTGAACCGCCCGAACCCGGTCATTCCTTCTATAAACTTCCCAACTGCATCCTTACGCCTCATATCGCCGGGTCTATGGGGAACGAGGCACAGCGCATGGGTGACTACTGCCTTCGGGAGCTTGAACACTGGCTCGCGGGAGAAGAGCTGGAAAACGCTGTTGATCTCAGGATGGAACTGCTGCGCGCATAAAATACGGCGTAGGAATAGCAAGTGCTTGCGTCACGACCGGGATCAATTACCTTAAGGTCGCTCTCAGTCGAGAAACTCATTCGTCACGTCGTTCGAACCGGTCGGAACGCGATCGAACTGGACGGTGACGTTCATGTGCCTCACGGGGATCCTGATACTAGTCGACGAGTTGCAAAACAGACTTCAGATGGCGGCCTTGCGGTCGCTTTGTATGGTTCGTACTACAAGTTTCAGGTTATCTTCTGTGGAACCGGTCCGGATTGGAATTCAGTACTCGGCACGGCGGATACGATTGGTGCACCTGCTCTGAGGAGGTGTGAGGTGGACCCCTCTGTCAAGACCACTCAACGAGGTTATTATTGAAAACAGTCATCTTATGGGCTCGCCAGCTGATACACAAAACATCCGGATCGCTTTTGAGCGAAATGAAAACACACTTACCACCAAAACGCCGACCCGGCGACTCCTCGAGCAGCAATTCTTGGTGACCATTCGGAGAAGTTTTCCGCTGATAGCAAGCCGACCAGCTCAGGCGGCCCAAAAGACCCGGTGACCGCCCGCGTAACCCGTATTGCCGGGTTTTACCTAGCTATGCGAGGCACTCGAACCGTTTGCGAAGCTAGCTCGCACAGGGAGGCGGCCGACGGGGGAAAGGGAGACTGCGTTGCATATGTCGGTTGCGGAGTGCTGTTTATCCGCCTGAGCACATCGTCCCAGCCGGCGAAAAGAAACAGGCGGAACATTGAGCAGATGCAGTTGCAGAACTCCCGCCGTGAGCTGAATCCGGCACGCGCGCGATGGCACCACCGGTCGACAAGCTGGAGGATCTGGTGAGGGAAGGAGCCAATAAGCTTGAACACAAAGAACGGCTCGGAGAGATGGCGTTTGCCGTGACCAAAGTTGTGCTCGAGGTGGTAGCCACGATTCGTGTGCGTATTAAGCCCTCGTTCTCGATTTTCCAGCCGGCCCGAGCGCCACGTACGAGGCGCTTTATCTCGTCGAATAGGTATAGTCTCGCCGGAATCGGTTAAACGGCTCAAGGGCAAGCTTCGAGCAATTGGACCAGTGGCTGCACCGACGAATGCGCATTCATTGACCTTTGCCACCAACGGTCGTGGAATTTGGCGGCATTCCGGAGCACAAAACTCGAACCGCCGTATACGGAACCGTACGCGCGGGGGTGTGAGAGGACGGGAGGCCCCGCCTCCTACTCGATTTCTAACGCTATGATCTCACTTTAATCATCCGAACCGAACAGCCGGTAACCGACCTGCTTTTCACTCTTTGCCAGCGTAAGGTTCCGCATGAACAGGAAGGTCTTTTTCCGGTCGTACGCCAGACGGTGAAAATTGACCGCTCCGTCGACTACGGTCATGTAATCGGCATCGCGGGAGAGATCGAGATTCTGCCGCACCGGCCGGTAGGAAACGCTACCCGGGTTCAGCCAGAGCCGGTCGTTCGCAAGGTAATGCACAGCCGGTATGTGCGTGTGTCCGACAACAACCCGAGCAGTCCCCCCGCAGGAAAGAGCCGGCGACTGACCTCCACTCCAATGAGCCTCGAACTCCGGCAGTAGCTGCATAAGATCGTACTTCTCCGCGCCACGGTGGCGCAGGTGGTACTCGTGGCCGTCGGCTGTGAACTCGAGCGACTCGGGGAGTGCGTCCAGAAACCCAATGTCACCGGCATGAAGCGCCTCTACGTTTTGATGCACCCAGTGACGTTCCTGCGGGCGTATTTCAGCCCATTGCTCGCGATTACCGGCAAACTCCACGACCCGCTCGTCGTGGTTTCCACTCACACAGGGAATGTTCCGCTCACGTACGAGGTCGAGAACCTCTCGAGGAAACGGTCCGTAGTCGACGAGGTCGCCCGCACAGTAGACTGCATCAGCGTCAGCTTCGGTAGCCAACACTGCCTCAAGCGCTTGAATGTTGCCGTGTACGTCTGAGATTAAAAGTAGTTTCATACGAGTGTCCGGTCAGCGGTCTGCCACGGGCCCCAGACGGGCGAAAACGGCGTTGCGGTAAAAAAGTCCATGTTTACCAGGTTCTATACACTGGTTCCCAGTAATTGCTGCAGCCACAGTGTCGATCAGGTTCCCGGAGTTCGCTGCTCCGGCACCGATTTTTATATAGCTCGTTTCTAGACTCATAGCCTGGCAAGGGTAACAGCAGACCAGACAAGAATAATAGATCCTGTCTCGTACCCCGCTTGATGCTTACTTTCACGGCCTGATCCTATCATATAATCCCGTTTCAGAAATCTCGGTCTTTGCGGCCTCGTCTTGGAATCGGAGTCACAGGCAATCGCTGTCGTACGGCTTTGCCGCCAGTCCGGTGGCCAAAACGCGAGGGGCTTGGCGCTTCGCGGGATAGCTTATCGTTTTGGCGCGAACCTATGCCGTAGCGTTTATGCGGTACCCGCAGCACAGGGCAGTCAGACCGCCGCTACCAGCTGCTGCAAAACACCCTCGACGGGCGAACGACCTTCTTTCAGGACCGGCGCACTTTGACTAGGTGTTTCTTTTACGACAGCCGACGCGACCTCCGCCCACCGACTGTGAACGAGGCCACTCCTTATATGGATACGCCGTCTCCACCGTGGTCAGTCTGGAATCTGTCCTCTTCCCCGATCTTGTCTCACTCTACAAACCGTCTTGTCGTAATACCGTTACCTTGTGGACTGCCGTGGTTTGCTCAGCCGTCCCTTTGCTTTCTACCCTCGACTGCTGTGGATTAGGCTATATTTGGAATTGCTGCCTTATTCAGCCAAGATTTGACACCACACGGCGGAGCATCTATGCTACGGAGCATTTGAAAATTCTACGGGAGATTTTATGCGGTACAACCTGCTTGGCAAAACCGGCGTTCATGTCTCAGAACTGTGCTTTGGTACCATGACCTTCGGCAAAGAGGCGAATAGAGAGACTGCGGCGACTCTCTATTCGACGTGCCGCGACTCGGGCATCAACTTCTTCGACTGTGCCGACATCTACGTGGGCGGCGAGTCTGAACGCATTCTCGGGGAGCTAATCAAGCCTCACCGAACTGAGGTCATCGTAACGAGCAAGCTATTCAGCGCGAACAGCAAGGACATCAATGATCGAGGCGCTTCGCGAAAACACATAAAAGAG
>CAYFQV010000142.1:5137-8396 GCA_964345195.1 uncultured Spirochaetaceae bacterium | reverse complement strand
CTCCTTCTCACCGAGCAGCGGCCGCACGGTCTCGATGGTAGTGCGCAGAAGCGCGACCACATCGACATGCTTACGCGCGAGTTGGGTCTCCCCATCACGCAGGCGAGAGAACTCCAGTATGTCGCTTACCAGGTGTGAGAGCCGACGAGCCGAACCGAGTGCAACGTCGACCGAATGCCCGATTCGCTCTTCAGTATCCGCCGCGGCGCCGTCCTCGGAATCACGGTTTCCGAGTTCTCGATGGACGTTTTCCAGGAGCCCGATAATCCCGTTCAGGGGGGTGCGCAGGTCGTGGGCGGTGGAGGTAAGAAAGGCGTCCTTCTGCCGCGTAGCGGATTCCAGCGCCTGAATGGTACGCTGTTTCTGCTCGAGAAGCTCAAAGAACTGTCGATTCCCGTGCTCAATGTGTCGGTCCATCTCGCGACGGGTCACCCTTTGCAGGCTGACCATGGTGCGTACTTGATTCACCGTGGCGGCAAGGGGCCCCCGCGAGCGCCAGGACAGGTCAAAGAGACAGTGCGGCGCGTCGTAGATCTCACCTTCTCGAAAGAGGACCTGACCCTCCCGACGGACGTCCCGGGCAATGCGCAACGCGGTCTGCTCGGCGGCGTGCGACGCGCTCGGCTCCGCCGCGGTCTCCGGACCAACACGATAGATAGTGCGGCCGTCGAGCTCATACGGCTCCAAGACGACGCGGCGAGCCACCTCCTCACCGTCCATGTATACGCGCCCCGCCTCCTCGCGGTACGAAACGCCGAAGCGACGGTAAATGCCGTTCACCAGACTCCGAAGCGGCGTGCTGCAGTAGCGCTCGGAAACATCGGCCTCTTTAATATGATGGAGGGTGAAGTTCGCCTGCAGGACTCCGCGGACGAAGCTGCATTCCTGCCCGACGATCATTGCGAGGCGATAGGGGTACGGCGTGAGCATGACCTGCGCCGAATCTCGCCCAATGTTGAAACCTGAGAGCTGATACTCGTTGTTGAACTTCGCGTTGGCGCGCTCGAGTTGCGCGAGAATGCTGCGAATCGGCATAAGCCGAAAGTAGATGATGTGGAGGTTCGGCAGAACATCGACGAATGCCCGGCCTTCCCTGAACGCGTCTCGGTGATGGAAGAAGCCCGGAAAGGCCTCGGCGGCATTAATGTCATGCCTCCGCGTCGTCGCCGGATCGCTCCAGAGCTTCTCGTTCAGGAACTCCTCGGGGCTAACATGGGTCCCCTTCAGAATCCGTTCCAGGGGCACGCCGTGCCGGCGGCAAAAGAACTCGTGCACCGCCTGGTTGTTGATGTTCGCCCGCGCGGGGATACGGCGAAGCTCTTCTTCGCTGAGGTCCCGACGCGAGAGCAGGGATTGGAACTCCTCTCGCATGCTACGTGGCTCTCATGTCAAAGCTCGGGGGATATACCCCGCCCCCCTCCGGACGCGTGGCTTGTGCTTCGTTGAATACGGTAACCCTACTCCGACCTACGCCATGTGTCTACAGCGCTTATATCTACAGTGAAGGTGGTCCCGGTCGTGAGTACGACCGGCCGCTCAAGCGGGTAGTCCGTCGCCGAGCCGTCGGCCCGACGCTGTTTGACGGTCTCTAGGGTCCGGGGTGTTCCGAAGTGCTTCAGCGTGGTGAACGTCACCCGCGCCGGACGCTCCTGATACTCGAGCATGAGCCAGAAAGCCGGCAGGAATACGGGAACCCGAAACTCCGACTGCTCCGGCAGTGGGCGTGGGTCGACGGTAAGAACGCGTTCGAAGGCGTTGAACGTGACGCCGGTAAGAGCCGTAAACACCGACCACGTCGAGGGATGGGTCATGTAAGTGTGACCGGTGTAGCCGTAATGGTCGCGATCCCAAACCCACAGGATCGGGTGCGTCATGTGACTGCGTCCGTGCATACCCCAATGGTCCATGTCCCACGGATAGCCTTCGTACCAGCCTTTATCCCAGATGCGTTTGATAAGCTCCAGGCCCGCCCTCGTGCGGCCGAGGAAGACCGCCTCGACGCCTTGATACGCAATGGACTGCCATGGGTTGTTCACGTGCTGCAGGCGGAAACCGGAATGGACGGCCGGGATCTCCTCCCCGTTCAAATCCGCCTCTCGGTGCACAAGGGGACGAGTCACCGCCTGATCACGTGCAACGAGGGCCGGGTAGTCATCCACCAGTACCCGGGATTGCCAAGCGCTGTGGGACAGCGCCTTGTCAATGGGGACCACCGGCTCCAGTCCCGCCATCCGGGCTGCCCAGTCGCCGGCCAAGGCCGAGGTGAACACCGTCTCGCGATCCCGACAGCTGCGATAGAAGCCACGGGCATCCCACAACACCCGATCGATCGCGTCTTGGGTCGCTGCGAGCTGTTCCTCGAAGCGCCGTGCGGCTCCAAGGGCGGAGTCGGGATCAGATCCGTTCCCGACCTGCGAAGCCCGGCTGCCCGCGAGCAGTCGCGCGAGCTCAGCCATCATCTGAAGCGTCGCGGCGTGAAGTACCGCGGCGTACACGAAGCTCGGACGGTAGTGCATGTAATCGTAGGTAGTAATACCTTCGGGAATAGCGTCTTCGAGGGACGCCTCCAGGTAATCCATCATGGCGAGCATGGAGGGCCACGCCTGCTTTAGAAAACCTTCATCACCTGTCTGCAAGACGCTCTTTCCGATTTGCAGAATCAGCGACTGCGGCAGGTCGGTCCAGACCTCCGTCTTGTTGAAGGACTTGATCGGGTCGCCGTAGGGGACATGGTTGGTACCGAGGGCAATATCGACGTTTCCGTTGCCGTGGGGCACGCGGCCGTCCCGGGTCAAGTCGATAAAGGACTGCAGCTCGCGTCGATCCAGATCGGGAAAGAAGATCGATGTATAGATGTGCGATGCCAATCGCTGGTCCATGGTCCCGGTGAGCCCGCCGAAGGGCCACCCCCAGGGCACCCCCTCCATGGTATACAGCGTACCATCCTGCGTCAGTACCGTATTCGTGAGGACCGCGTCCGCCGAGTTCAGCACGTAGCGTCGCAGCCACGACGGGAGCGTTGCGCCCGCGAGCAGCTCGGGAAGCTCCTGCGTCTGCCGCCGGAGGCGTTCCCGATTCGAGACGACGTAGCGGGCAAGCTCATCCGGCGAGGAGAAGAAGTTCCGGTAGTAGTGGCCGTAATCCACGCCGCGGTGTCGTCCGCTTATCCTACGTATCCGCTGGCGCCGCTCAATCACGTGATGCGGCGTCCACCAGAGGATGTACAGTGGAATGTCCCGGGATTCACCCGGCTCCAGGT
>CAYFQV010000142.1:0-5037 GCA_964345195.1 uncultured Spirochaetaceae bacterium | reverse complement strand
TAGACAGGCCACCGGTCCGCGCGAAGGTCTCGAGAAGCCGCGGACGGCGGGCCCTGCTGTTCCACGCCGGGAGGTACGATAGGGAGCTTCGCTCGTCGGCGGCTTCGGTGAACACGAGGTACTCCCCGGAGACTCGGCGGCGCGGGTCATTCTCCCGCCGGTGCCGGTGCCGGTGCCGACGCGAGGCGAAACGGAGACCTGCGTAAACATCGTTCTCAATGACTTCCTGATAGTTGCCGCGGCGTGAGCTGTAGCGAAGCTCCCCATCGCCGGGATGGTAGAGAGCACTGGTGCCGCTTCCCCCCAGCCCCAGAATGTTCTCGAAAGAGATGAGGGCCGCGCTCGCCACCGAGGCGTTTGTGGCATTACGAAGATGAAGGGTGAGAAATGCAACCGGCAGCGACGAGTCCCGGGCATTGTGAGGTATCAAGGCGGTGAAGCCCGAGAGAGTAAGCTCGATCGGCAGCGCCTCGTCTTCGAAGCGGAGGTCGAAACCGGGGAGCTCACCACGGAAGTGGGTGTGGGCGACCGGCTCCAGGTTACCGTAGTCCCCGGTAAGAAAGCCGTCTCGACGCGGCCGCCCGCGGGAGAGCCGGCTGCGATACCCACGTCGCAGCAGGCGGCAGACCGAAGTCTGAGGACCAGCGGCATACAGGGCCAAGAACGTACCCCGGGGATAGGCGGCTTGTCCGGGCGTCTTGAACCAGTTGTTGTTGGTTCTAAACATCCCGAAGCCGCCCTCGGTAAACACGCGAAACCCGCCGGTCCCGATCCCACCCATGGGAAACCCGCGGGAGGTCGCCGTGTCGTGCAGATAGCCGGTTTCCTCGTCATAGCTGCCGTGGGCCACACCACCCCCCTCGTGGACAGCGTGCCTCACTCACACCGGATCTGCAAGCCACATTTTTTCAGCGATGGAGTAGACTTGAGACATGGCTTACCAATTCGAACGGAACGAGACGCCGGATGACGCTGTTCGCCGCATTGCGCGGGAAGAGATCACCGACGCGCTCGACAGCATTAGCGACGATCAGCTTGCGCCCGCGAAGGCGGTCCACAATACCCGTAAGCACTGCAAGAAGCTGCGGGGCCTGGTCCGACTCGTGCGCCCGGCACTCGGGGCAGCCTACAGCCGAGAGAACTCCTGGTTTCGGGATATCGGGCGCCTTCTCGCGCCGTCGCGGGACACCGAGGTCATCCGCGCCACGTTGGATGAGCTCAGCGAGAACCTGCCGGCGGAGGAACGCAGCCTCCTGAGCGATCTTGGACAAAAGCTCACCGAACGCGGACCGCTCCCGGAAGGAGGAGCGGACGCCGTCGACGCAAGCCTGGCCGAAGTGCGTGAACGTCTCCTGGAAGCAGCCGAGCGGATACCGGAGTGGCCCAGCATACCCGCCGAGTTCGCGACTATCGCGGAGGGCTTCGCCCGGAGCTACCGCCGGGGTCGTCGCGGCCTAGAGACAGTTAAGAAGAGCGGCACGGTTGACCCAGAGAGCAACCACGAATGGCGAAAACGCGTGAAGTATCACTGGTACCAAGTCCGGCTGCTGCAGGAGATCTGGCTACCGGTACTATCCGCCCGAGCCGAGGAAACCCACCACCTCTCTCGGCTGCTGGGCAGTGAGCACGACCTTGTGGTGCTCCACGCGGCTGCAGAAAATGAATCGGATCCGCCTGTAGACGCCGACAGCATGTCGCTCTTGGAACGCTTGATAAGCTCGAAACGCCGGGATCTCATGTCACAGGCGCTGCCACTCGGCGAGCGGGTATACGCAGAAAAGCCCAGCGACTTGGTCGCCCGCCTGAGCGTCTACTGGGAGGCTCACTGCCGAGAGTATCGAAACAGCAATGACTAGCCTATTCGAAGAGCTGGATCACACTCACACCGTCCTCGGAGAGCTTGTGCTCCGACGTCGCCGCTACATTGGACTAAATGTCGATGTCTACGAGGTGAAGCTCGGAGATGATTTTCTCATGTCGAGCCTCTTTACCACGTCCGAGCAAGCCCTCGGTCGGCTCGGAGTTGAGCATGCTCTTCAAACACGACTCTCCGGTGGGCGCTCCGGTGGGCCGGACGGCTCGGACGGCCCGGACGGCAGTGGGGTCGATGTCGTGGTAGGCGGCCTCGGTCTCGGTTATACCGCGGCGGCGGTCCTCGAGAATCCGGCGGTACGCTCACTCGTGGTGGTGGAGTACTTAGAGCCGGTGATCGAATGGCACCGCAACGGATTACTGCCGGTCTCGGCCGCACTGATAGAAGACCGGCGTTGTCGCTTCGTCTCGGCCGACTTCTTTGCCTGCGCCATGTCGGAGACCGGATTTGACCCGCAGCACGCCGGTCGGCGCTTCGACGCGGTCCTCGTCGACATTGATCACTCGCCGGATGCCTGGCTCCATGCTGAGAACCAGTTGTTCTACGCGGTATCGGGCTTGAGGTCACTGCAGCGGCACCTTCACCCGAGAGGAGTATTCGGTCTGTGGTCCAACGAGGCTCCGGACCATTCCTTCGGAAAGCGAATGGCCGCGGCGTTCGAGACCGAGCAGGCGGAGCCGGTGGTATTTCATAACCCACTTCAGGCTAAGGAAGTGACGCAGACCATCTATATAGGTGTGCGGGAGGCGCAGTAGCGCGTCCGACGCCGGCACGCTGCTTGCCCCGGCACGGTACTTGCCTCGGCTAACTCCTCCGTATTAGAATCCGGTTAATCCAATGACAGATTACCTGCGTTTTCTCCGCCGCTACCCGGCGCACGTCGGCTTCGGGTTTATTCTGACCTTCTTTTCGAGCCTCGGGCAGACCTTTCTGATCTCCCTGTATGTGCCGCATATCCTCGCGGACGTCGGGCTGAGCAATACGCTCTTCGGCACCCTTTACGCAATCGCCACTATTGGGTCATCGCTGTTGCTGATGAGTCTCGGCGGCCGCATCGACTATCGGCCCTTGCCGGGATACACCTACAAGACCATCCTGCTGCTCTCAGCCGCCTCCATTGGCCTCGGTCTCGTTCGGCACTATCTCTTCCTCCCCCTCGCTCTCCTGGGGCTGCGCTTCGCCGGGCAGGGGCTCATGACGCACATTAGCCAAACAGTCCTTGGCCGATACTTTCGGGAGAACAGAGGCAAGGCGCTGAGTCTCTCATCCCTCGGATTCTCGGTGGGAGAGATGGTGTTCCCGCTTTTCATAGCCTTGACTATACCGCTAGTCGGTTGGAGAACGAGTCTGGCCCTGAACGCCGTTGTTCTTCTTCTGGTCCTCATTCCCGCCCTACGAGCGTTCCCTCTCCAGGAGTTTGCCCCGCCGATCGACGAGGACTCTTCGGCCCCACGCGGCAGCGCCCAGTGGGGACTGTTAAAGGATAGGGTCTTCTGGAGTCTGGCGCCGGCGATCGTGCTCTTGAGCCTCACCAATACCGGCTTTTTCTTCTACCAGTTGGTCCTCGCGGAATCGCGGGGATGGTCCGCGGCGTGGTACAGCCTCGTCTTTACCGGTTACGCGGTATCGCGCTTCGCCTTCGGGCTTGTCGGGGGAATACTGGTGGACCGGGTCGGTGCCCGCCGGCTGTTCAGCTTGCACCTGCTCCCGATCATTGCGGGGCTCGTCCTGGTGGGCTTCGTCCCGGCCCGCTGGGCGGCGGTGCTCTTTCTCTTTCTCGCCGGGGTCTCCCTCGGATCGAGCGGTCCAATCAAGTCGGCGCTGTTCCCGGAACTGCACGGCACCACCGGTCTCGGCGGGGTACGCAGTGTCTACACGGCGTTCATGGTGTTGGGCACCGCCCTCGGCCCAATGATCTTCGGGGCACTCCTGGACGCCGGCGTGGGCTTCGGCCCCCTCCTTGGCGGAGCGGCGACTGCGCTCCTGGTGTCGACTCTACCGACGTTCCGGTTCCGGGTGGGAGGCTTCCCCAAGCGGCCGGCGCTGTGCGACGGAGTTTAGGACAGATTACCGGCCTGTTTGACACCGGCTATTTGACAGCAGCCGGACTCCGTGGTCCCATGAAGGCAGGAGAAACGCAAACATGAACTATCGAATTTACGGAAACACCGATCTCGAGGTCTCGGAGATCTGTTACGGAACAATGCGCTACGCCTCCAAGAACGGCGAGATGGATGACCGGAGCAAGGCCGGTGCTCGGGCTCTCGAGGAAGCGGTCGATGCCGGTGTGAACTTCATCCATTCGAGCTTCGAGTACGGAACCCGTTGGCTTACCGGAGAGGTTCTCGGCAAACATCCGAAGCGACACGATTTGCACCATGTGATCAAGATAAATGTTCCCGACTGGGGCGAGCCGGCCTTCGACAAGAAGAAGTTCCGGGGCCAAATCGAAGATGCCCTCCGGGAGCTGAACACGGATAGAATTGCCGTTGTGCAGCACCTCCATCGGGGAACCCTGGAGCGGGAGCTCGGATACTGTGCCGAGGGAGAGCCGAAACGGCTCTCGGAGTACGAGCAGGTTACCGAGCCCCTCAAGGAGGAGTTTGCCCGTCTGCAAGAGGAAGGAAAAGTCGGCTACCTGGCCACCTTTCCCTACACCGTCGGATACGGCAGCAAGGCGGTGGAGTCCGGTGACTTTTCGGGCGTGGTTGCCTACTTCAACGCCCTGGAGACCGAAATGCTCGATCTCTTCCCCGATATGGAGGCGGCGGGAATGGGCTTTCTCGGGATCCGCCCCTTTGCGGCGGGACTCCTGACCGACAAGCGGGTTAATCGAGACGCCCTGCCGAAGGACGACAGGATGAGAGACTCGCAGTTCGACCGCTTCTACGACCAACTCGGGGAGCTCCGCACCGCCATGTCCGAAGAGCCCGAATCCTGGAGCTCCTTCGCCATCCGCTTCTCTCTTGCCGATCCGCGGATAACAAGCACGGTGGTGGGCATAAACACGCCGGAACAGCTGAGGGAGGCGCTCACGGCGGTGGAACAAGACCTACCCGGCAGCGACCTGGTGCGCAAAGCCCACGAGATCTGTAGCACATATCGCGAGCGTTTCGGGGTGAAGGGCAATACCGCGGGGGTTCCGGTGTATTAGGCCGGCTGAG
>CAYFQV010000141.1:0-8398 GCA_964345195.1 uncultured Spirochaetaceae bacterium | reverse complement strand
GCCTACATCTCCGGGCGCTTCGGATAGGAGCTTCGCGCCGGCTCGGCATTGACATTGACACGGCCGCGGTGTCGGTCTTCAATGAGGCATGGACTACAAGCTTCTCCATCCGCGAGAGCAAGTCGCGGAAACCATGCGTCGGGTCTACAGCTATGGAATGACCACAACCTCCGGCGGCAACATCTCGGTACGAGACGCCGACGGCTCGACCTGGATCACCCCCGCAGCGGTGGACAAAGGTACCCTTAGCGACAAAGACATTGTGTGTATTCGCTCCGACGGCTCGGTCGAAGGGATGCACGCTCCCTCCTCGGAACATCCGTTCCACGCCGAGATCTACCGGAGCCGTCCGGACCTGGGGGCGATTTTGCATGCGCACCCGCCGGCGCTGGTCGCCTTTAGCATTGTCCGGCGCGTTCCCGACACGCGGGTTATCTCGCAGGCCAGTCACGTTTGCGGCTCGGTGGGCTATGCCCGTTACGAGTTGCCGGGGAGTCAAGAGCTCGGTCGGCGCATTGCCGCGATATTCGCCGACGGCTACGACACCGTGGTCATGGAGAACCACGGCACCGTAGTCGGGGGTAAAACCCTCGCGGAGGCCTTTCAGAAGTTCGAGACACTCGAGTTTTCCGCGCGAACCATCATGGAGGCGCGCATCCTCGGGGAGGTCCGCTACCTCAAGCACGATGAGCTCTCGCTGTTTCAGAAGGCGCGTAACCGCCTGCCGGAGTTGAGCGATCATCAAGCGGACTCGAATGAAAAGGCGGTGCGGGGCCGGCTCCTCGATATTGTCCACCGAGCCTACCGGCAACGGCTCATTGTCAGCACCTACGGCACCTTCAGCGCGCGCACGGGCGACGGCGGCTTCATCATTACACCGACGGGGATCGATCGCTACCTCCTCGACAGGGACGACTTGATCTACGTCCGCGGCGGCAAGCGCGAGCCGGCGGTCAACAACCGCGGTCTGCAAGCAAGCCGAGCGGTTCGGCTCCACGAACGCATATACCAGGAGCATCCTGAGATCGAGAGTATCATTGGGGCGCAGTCGCCCTTCGCCATGGCCTATGCGGTCACCGGCACCAAGCTCGACACCCGAACGATTCCGGAGAGCTACGTCATGCTTCGGGATATTCCGATCGTTCCCTTCGGCGATCAGTTCCGCGAGGGGAAGGAGATCTCGGAAGCATTGGCCGCGGACACCCCCATTCTCTTGCTCGAGAATGACTCCGTGCTCGTCACCGGCGGCTCCATCTTCGAAACCTTCGACCGTCTGGAGGTATGCGAGTTCAGTGCCAGAGCCTTGACCGAGAGTCGCAGCATTGGCGATATGGTGCCGATGGGGGACCAAGAGATCGACGCGATCAAGAAGAAGTTCTTCGGCGGTAGCGAGGACGGGGGAACCACAGCCGGCTCTCCACCGGAGGCCGACCGTGATGTACGAGAGTAGTCAGCTCGGCTGAGCCTTCGGGGCCTCCGATTCTTCGGGAGTGCCCTCGAGATCGAAGTCCTCGGTTTCGACATCCGTGTTCACGCCCATGCTCTGGAGTAGCTCGCCGTAGTTGTCCCGGGTCATCCGCACGAAGCGGTCCCAATGGGCGTCCACGGCGAGCTCGAAGGCCGTTTTCAAATGGGACCGGAAGCCGGCTTCATCGCCCTGTTGCTTCAGAAACTCGGCATATCGGAAGTGCGCCGGAATGAGCGTGTCGACGTAGGTCGGCGGTTCGGAGATTTCAATGGCCTTTCGAAAGAAGCTGTCGGGGGTGATCTCATGCAGCTTGTAGTAGTGGGCCACGCGCTTGAGCATCTGTTGGGATTCTTGGGAGAGCTCAGGTTGCTTCTGCAGGAGTATCGCCAATCCTACTACGGTTCTGCCGTTCTCCGGGTCGGTGCCGATTTGTGAGACCACCTGGGTGTGCTGATACGCACTCTGTAGAGCGCGGTCGGCGTTGCCGGTTCGTACGAAGAGCGAGACCAAATAGGAGAGAACGTAGCCGTAGTAGCCTTTAGCGCCGAGGCGCTTGAGAGTCGAGAAGGCGTCGCGGAGATAGGCAAGCGATTTGCGGTTGTCTCCCATCTTGTAGTAGGTCGCGCCAATGCTGAACAACGTGTAACCGATGGCCATGTGCTCGTTGATGCGCTCTGCGATCTCCCGAGCCTCTTGGTAGTAACGGATGGCGCGCTTGAAGTCCCCACGTCGGTCGCGCAAGACCCCGAGGTTCAAAGTGGCCGCGGAAGCACCGCTCTCGTATCCGATTCGCTGGTAGACGCTAAGGGCTCGCTGGAAGTAGTCCTTCGCCTCGGTGATCTTGCCTTGATAGAGGCGCACAACGCCGAGGTCGTAGAGCGGGTAGGTTGAGAGACGGTCGTCGCGAATCTGCTCAAAGAGTGCGTAGGAGCGCCGGAAGTTGCGGTCGGCATCGTTAAAGCGGTTCTGATCTCGGTATACGACGCCTTGGTAGTACAAGGCTAGACCCTCGAGCTTCAGGTCGTCGTGCTCGGTGCTGGTCTGCAGCGCTTGATCAAAATGGGCCAGCGCGGCGCCGTAATCACCCCGGGCCCAGTGGCTGCGTCCGAGATAGATGAGTGCCTCGGCAAAGGTCGAGAAGTCTTTCTCGTGCTGTGACAATTGTCGCGCCTGTTCGAGAATCCGGATGGCGGTTTTGTTTTCACTTTGCTTGCGGTAGACCTCGCCGAGATTGCTGAGCAGGCGCGCTCGTGCGCCGAGGTTGTTGGTAATGACCGAGAGCCCGACGCCGTAGGTCAGGGTGTCCATGGCTTTGCTCCAGCGGCCGGTGAGCTCGTAGATAGAGGCCATGTCTCGATAGGCGACAATCCGCTCATCGATACTCGCCGCGTAGTCCTGGTAGCTTTGCAGGAACTCCAGGGCCTTCTCGTTCTTGAAGTTCTCTATGGCGTAGTCCGCGGCGTTGCGGAGCGCCGTGCGCGCCTCATCCTGCATGTCGGCGCGGGTGTAGTGATAGGCCAAGTCGGCGTTGAGGCTCGGATCGTCCGGTCGCAGCTGCCGCAGGAGGGTTGCGGCCCGGGTGTG
Organism: uncultured Spirochaetaceae bacterium; assembly: GCA_964345195.1. GTDB lineage: Bacteria > Spirochaetota > Spirochaetia > DSM-27196 > PWMO01 > CAYFQV01. The sequence continues at coordinate 5,346 of CAYFQV010000141.1, read as the reverse complement.
TAGGCGTTTCAGCGTCGCTGAAAGCTGCATCTCCTCCATGGCTTGGCGAACCAGGTCCTGTTGGAAACGGTATCTGCCGTCATCCGTTTTCAACCAGAGACCGGCGGAAATGCCCTGCTCGAGTATTTGGTTGAAGTCATCTCCGGCGTTTACCAGCTTTTCCAGGACGATCGGGTCGAACTCCCCGCCCAGAATAGCAGCGGCCTGTGCGGCTTCCTTGATTGGCGCCGGAAGCGCATCCACGCGAGCGACCAAGAGGGCGTTGATCTCCGTAGGGAGTGAAACACTCTCGGTGGTGACGCGGTACCCGCTTTCGCCTTGGGAGATGAGGCGGTGCTGAACCAGATAGCGGGCGAGCTCGGTGACGTAGAGCGGGTTCGTCCCGACGCGATGGATCACAAAGTCGACGAGGGATTGCTCAACCGGTCCTTGGATGACGTTTCCCGCTATCTCCCGAACCTCTTCGGCGGTGAGCCCCCGAAGGACCGTCATCTGGTCCATGTCGACGCTTTCTTCAATGCCGAAGGGCGACGATCCTGCAGTGCCGCGGCCGACGAATATGACGCCGAAGTGGTCTCCCGGGGAGCTGGTCACGAGACGCGTGAAGATACTGCGGGTATCCTCATCCACGGTGTGCGCATTGTCCAGCACGATCAGGAGGGGGTATACCGACGAGACGGCTCCGACCAAGGCACGCATGGCCGACGCGGTGAGCTCGAAACGCGCTTGGGGATCGAGCTGGGCGTAGAGTGAGTCCGCAGCAACTTGGCCGAGAAGGGCCAAGAGGCCCGACCGTGCACGTCGAAGCTCTTCGGTGAACTCCGCATCCACGTCACGTTCTTCCAGCCAATCGGTCAGCTGCTCCATGGCGCTGCCGCCGTCCAAGGCGTTTAGGTCTATCTGGCTTATTTCGAACACCGCCCGAAGAAAGCGGGGCAGGGCGTTCATGCTCTTTCGCAGAATGGTGTCGGCCTCGAGGAAAATGGCCACCACATCCTCGCGTTGGTCCTCGGCAAGTTGGCGAACCAAGCGGGTCTTGCCAATGCCCGCTTCACCGAGCACGTAGTGCGTGCACATGGGGGCGGTGAGCATCTGGGAGACCGCCGACTGAATGCTGCTAAGCTGCGTCGTTCTGCCGACGAACGGCGTTTCGGAATGAGCGGTGTCCGTGATCCCGGAAGCGGTATTGACCCCGGAGATGGTATAAACCGGAACTTCACGATCGAAGCCCTTGAAGCGCCGACGGTACAGCTCTTGCATGGTGTGCCGCGACTCCAGACGCTCGGCGGCATCCCCCGCGGTGGCGGCCACGCTCCAATCGGCGTCCATGGCCAGCCGCGCCGATAGGTTCACCACGGTGCCGAGCGCGGTATAGGTGCTGCGGCTTTGGTTACCCACGTAGCCGGCAAAGACGGTGCCCGACGCCAGACCCGCGCGACCGCGATCCCCGAGCGCCGCGGTTGCGGCAATCGTGAAATCCGCCGCGCGCTCCAAATCGTCACCTTTGCTGGTCGGCGCGCCGAAGAGCACGAGGCCGATCCCCCCTTTGTCGCCGAAATCGAGGAGGTTCAAGTAACCGCCGTACTCATGGGCAAGGTCGACCAGTGGCCGGACGAGATCCGCGGTCGCTTCGTGGTGTGACGGCGCTTTGAAGGAGATGAACACGCTGCTTACCGCCCGGAACTCCCCCTCGCTTCGCGCCGGCAGCTCCTCCACGGGAACGTAGCCGGCCTGAAGCGTTTCAGCCGCATCCGTTCCGGCCGCCGTCGACGCCTCGGTCGAGAGATGCGCAAGGCTGTCGGCGGCGTCGGACGGCGCGGTGGCGCTCGGGTCGATTCGAGCAAAACCATCTCCGGACTCTATAAGCGCCAACTCATCCTCGGCCGTGTCCTCTTCGGCCGTGCTTTCTCCGGGACTCGTTCCACCAGAACTCGTTGGGCGAGTTCCTGGTCCGAGCATGACCTGGCCGCTTTCGCAGCGATGCTCCGATGCGGCGGCCTCATCAATAGCGTCCCCGCGCACGTAGTAGGTGGACCGTTCTTGCCCACGCACGATCCCCCATTCAACGGTGCCGTAGCCGACGCCGATCTTCGCTTCGACGGGGAACTCACCGGCAGGCGTATACTGGAGATGCTTTTCGTCCATGACGCGCTGCATTCGGAGAGCCGCATGCGCAACGCGGATTACCTCCTGCTCCGGGAAGACGGCGGTGAGGGCGTCTCCCGCAAAGGTGGCCACGAAGCCGCCCGCGTACTCGATCTCTTTTATGAGGGGATCGAAGAGCGTGTTGATGATGCCCGAGAGCACCTCCGCGCCGTCGTCGCCATGTTCCATGAGTGCGCTTGTCAGCGGAGTGAAGCCGGAAAGGTCGATAAAAAGAGTAGCAGCTTCAAAGTTGCCGTGCTCTTTGCCGGCGGCATGGTTCTCGAGGATGAATTGCGGGATCAATCGTTTCATATCACTGGAAAGATACTGCGCAATTGCTTGTACGTACAAACAGCTGCGGGATACTTCACCGGGTGTGCTCTTCGAGGTGGTTGAGGATTTTCTTCATGTACCGGTTGTTCGTCGGAATGTGCTGCTGATTGCCGACGATTTCCGGAGGCGGCATGACGTGGGGACCTCGGGTGTCGGCGTCCGTGGAGTTTTCTACAAGCGCCGTCAGACTGTCCGGAGTGCTCTCGAAGTGGAACTGAATACCCACTATGCGCTCTCCCACGCTAAAGAGCTGATTGTCGCAGCCGTGGGATGAGGCGAGGAGGCCGGCCCCTTCCGGCAAATCGAAGGTGTCTCCGTGCCAGTGCAATACCGTCATTTCTTTCGGAAAGCTCCGGAACAGGCCTTTGATCACCGAGCCGGCGCCTCCGCCACGGGGAACGCTGAACTGCACGGGGTACCAGCCGATCTCCCGTTCGCGATTGACATGGATCGATGCCCCCAAGGCGCGGGCAATGAGTTGTGCTCCCAAGCAGATGCCGAGCACCGTCTTGTCGGCCTCTATTGCGCGCCGGATGAAATCGATCTCCGTTTCGAGCCATGGGTGGCCTTCCGTGTCGTTGGCGCTCATGGGGCCACCCATAATGATGAGCCAGTCGACCCGACTCATGCTCGGCAAGCGATGCTTCTCGTAGAAGCGCGTGGTGGTGAGCTTGTGGCCACTCTCGCGTGCCCACTCTTCAATGAAGGCCGGCCCCTCGAAGGGGACATGCTGGAAGACGTGAATGCGTAGCCCCGTCGCAGCCATGGTGCGCCTCCTTGTCGGCTGACCATACCAACGGTAAGGGTTTCCTGTCATCACTTACAATCCCAGCTATCCTCGCGGGTCGGCGTCGGGGCGAAGGGGCGTGTCGCCTCCGACACGGCGTGACTCCGGGGCTGATTCATCAGTACCTTGAGGCCACGCAGAGGACGGGGAGAATACCGTAAGATGCCGCATCAGAACCAATCAGTAGTTCGCCGAGCTAGTTCCTTGGAGGAAGCCCGGGCGGGGCTCATCATGATTCATGGCCGGGGAGCCTCGGCGCAGAGCATCCTCAACTTGAGTGAGTTATTGGAGATCGACGGGGTGGCGGTGTGGGCGCCACAGGCGGAGGGCTCGGTCTGGTATCCTGAGAGCTTCATGGCCGACAGAAGCGGCAATCAAGAGAGCATTGACGGGGCGTTCGCGGTGATAAGCGGGCTTATTGAGGAGATGGGCGCAGCGGGCATTCCGGCCGAGCGCATCATGCTCCTCGGCTTCAGTCAGGGTGCCTGCTTGGCAACGGATTACGTCTACCACAAGCCCCGCCGCTACGGTGGCGTCTGCGCCCTCAGCGGCGGACTCATTGGGCCGCCCGGAACGACCTGGGGCACCCGAGACGGTCTCGACGGCACGCCGGTGTTCATCGGCTGTAGCGATGTCGACCCCTTCATCCCGGCCGATCGTGTGCGGGAAACCCATGAGGTCCTCGAGCGCTGCGGCGCGGAGAGCACCATGAAGCTCTACCCGGGTATGTCCCACACGGTAAACGAGGACGAGATCGCGCACGTAAACGAAAGTCTTCGAGGCCTGTCGTTTTCAGCGCCGGAGCGGTGAGACCCACCGCAGTGGGTCGCTCAGCAGGCGAGTGAGCTACTTCGAGAGATCTCTTTTCCGATTTCGGCGAGCTCATGCCCGCGCTTCGTGCTGTCGGCTTCCCATGCGTGGAGGGCATCCGCATCCAGGCCGTCCCCGGGGCCAAGGGCTTCGGCAAGGCGGTCGGCGTCCGTCATGGCTTTGCTGGCGCCGTATCCGACATGTGGCCGGATCAGCGCGGCGGCGTCTCCAATAAGAATGACGCGATCGTAAACCAGCCGCGAGAGCTCGAGGTCGAATATGCCTTGCACGAAGGGTTCTTCGGTTTTCCGGACGAGGTCGGCCATCATCTCCGGGAGCGTGTAATCGGCGGCTAGCTGTATGCGGTCCCGTATGTCGGGGTGGATCAGTCCCTGCGGCACGGCAACGCTGTGGTGCTCCCCGTTACGATCGGTGAGCACGCGGTCCAGCTCATGGTGCTCGTCCACGGGCTCGTACCAGACGAAGTTGATGCGCCGGCGGTCCCGTTTCGTGCAGCCCTGCGCTTCCGGGATCGGGTAGCTGAGGATCTGCGTTCCCTCGCCGGCAAAGACTACGAAGTTCTCCGCCAGGAGCGGATTGAGCCGAGCGCCGTCCCCCTCCAGGGGAACAACGCCGCGCCAGGCTACGTAGCCGGCGTAGTCCGGGAGCGCGGTGGGCTCGAGGCTTCGGCGGGTAGGCGAGAGAATGCCGTCGGCGGCTACGACGAGGTCCGCCTGAGTCCAGGTTCCGTTCGAAAAGTAACAGCGGGCGCCGGCTTCATGGACCTCTACTCTGGCGAGGTCTTTTCCCAAGAACATGCGCTCGTCCGGCACGTGCTTGCGGAGCTGCCGATAGATCGTGTCCCAGGCGGTGTAGGAGGGCTGTGCCTGTTCGCGGGTGCGTATTCGGTTGTCTTCATCAATGTAGACACGGTCTCCCGCCGGCACGGCAATGTCACGGGCTGCGGCGATCTCGTACTTCTGCAAGAACTCCACCATGCGGTCCTGTGCAACAATACCGCCTCCCGTGCGATCGCGGTCGCGGGTGGACCGCTCGTACACACGTACGTCGTGCCCCTGACGAGAGAGGGCGATAGCGGCGGACAAGCCCGCCATGGAAGCTCCGACAACTATGATCTTCATCATTACTGCTCCGCTCGAGGCTGCAAGGTCAGCGTTCTGCCTGCAAAGTACTATCAGCGCAGTTCGGAACCAAGCGGGAAGGTGGAAGATTCCAGAGCACACGGACGATGAAGCCAATGATTCCGTTTC
>CAYFQV010000140.1:0-8403 GCA_964345195.1 uncultured Spirochaetaceae bacterium | reverse complement strand
CGGCATAACAAGCCCATCGAGCAGAAAGCTTCATTATACCTAATACGTCAACATCAAACGCTCCATGAACAGGGCAACGCTCGGCACGCTTCAGCTCATGGACCCCGTTACGTCGCGAAGCAAGCGTGCGACAAAGCTACAGTCGAGGGAATCCCTTTTGTCCAGCCATCAGTGATACTCTCCCTGTAACTCCTCGAAGATTGAGTTATCCTATCGGCCATGGAGTAACGTAACCATAGAATTAGTGCAGGTCTGGATGGAGATTTCGTTGGTGAAGAGACATGACAAGACACTCCTCATTCGGCGCCAAGGCGAGCATGGCTGGGGAGCGCAAGGCACTGCGTCGGTGAGGAAGATCTGCAAATCGGCGAATGAATGGATAGACTCGCACCCCACAGTGCGAATCTCCCGGCTGTTCGTTGATTTTTCCGAGGTACACTGCGAGTGGGGAGATGGGCCCGCGCAACTCGGCATCGAGACATACAAGCGCGGCATACACGAAATGGGGCCTCCGCGAAGAACTTCCGATCTAAACGCCCTGAGCCGGGCTCCTCGCTTGCGCGCGTAATGGCGAAGCGAGCCGACACGAGCGAGACCGCCATTGCGATCGCATTCCTGATGATGAACCTGGAGACCCTCCTCCAGATTCCTTTGTGCCTGTTTGTTGGGCTGTGGCGCACGGCAGTATCAGTCTGCAAATTGCTACTCGCAGAGCTACGACTGGACTTCGCATCGGCCGGCTGAGTTCCGTTCAGAACGGTGCTGCCGAGAGACGGGTTTATTCAGGAAGCCCTAATTCGGTCTGTCGAAGGTACTCCATGGCAAGCAGTATGCCGTCGTTACGGCGGCATCACTCGGTCCACTGAACTCGGTAGGGAAAGACTGCATTCACATAGCTCTCGAGGCCGGGTCCGTAGGGATCCACTACGTCCACCTTGACTGCCCAACTACGTGCAACACCGATCACGGGTTCACCATCCGCAATCAGGCGGTCCGACGCGTCGACCTCAGTTCCAGATAGCTTCTCACCTTTAGCACTTACGGTGCCGTCCCCTGCCACGACTATATCCGTAGGTTCGCTCGCTTCTCCGGCCGCCGCTTCATTCGTTGCATTTATCCCCGCCGGGTCGACACCGAAGTGCAGCAAGTACTGCCCAGGCGGGAGATTGACGCTTAGGGTAAAGGTTGCCGAATCGCCCTTGGAGAGCGATGTCGATGGATACCCAACGACGATGATCTCACCCGCGCCAACCGCGCGGGGAAGGAGATCCAGTTCGCAGGCAACAAGAATGGTAGCGAGGCCTACGAAAACCAGAGCGCGAATGAGAAGCCGTCGAGCCGCCGGCCCGGGATATGCCGCCGGAGCCGATCTTCCGTTTTCTGCATCTCTGGGGTTAGTCATACTCGTAGGCTCCAATTGACCAGGGCACAGTACGATCATTGCCGTCCGCGTCGTAGGCGACGTTCCAATCCCGTGCGGATCCGTCGATGCCGCCCTCGGTTACGCTGGCCGGCGAGCCGGCGCTGAGGTGCCAGTCGGCACCTCCGTAAAGAGGCCCCGGCTCCGCGAAGACGGGGTCTACATCGAGATTTCCCGACGCCGTTCCACCCTCCCCGGTAATGGCTGTTTCACCACCCGCAATGGTGCTGTAGTTGGTCCAGACTCCCCCGGAGGGCGCTCGGACCAGCGCGTCAGCGCCCGGGGCGTGGAGAACCGCGTGTTCGAGGTTGGTCGCTCCAGGAGAATCGGTCTCCAGCACATAGCCACCGGCGTTCCCTCTCAGGTGAAGGATAACGTTCTGAAGCGTTGTCGAAACCGAGCTTTGATCTAAGGTTCTTATGTCCACCAGTGCGGAGAAGGCATCCGTATCGGCGCCGATCGTGCTTGTTCTTATGGTGATCTCTCCGTCGTAGACCTGAACTCCGGCTCGCATCGAATTACCCGCATCGATTGTCGAGTTCACGATGTGAACATCGGAATCTTCTGCCTCTATTCCTATATTGCTGTCTCCCTCGCCGAGCGCAATCGAAGAGCGTACTACGAGCAGACTCGTACCCAAGCTTCTAATCCCGTACATCGTTTTGCCACCGGCTCCTAAGCGGAGCGTTGTATCGAAAAAATTGAGCGTTGAGGAGGTCGCCCGCGCGCCGGATGTAACCTCTTCGCCGCTCGTAAAGATATTACTGCGGCGAAACTCAACGGCGCCGTTGGAAACATCTACTGCCGTAGCTCCGCTACCGGTTGGCAGCGCGACGACCTGAGAGTCTGATACGATCACACCTGCGTCTCGGACATCTATTACGCCGCCGTCGGCGGCAGAACTGAAATGCGAGTCAGTTATGTCCGAGATACCTCCGTCCCGCACTATTACTGCGGCTCCTGAGTCATGCTCGATCACCACATTGTGCAGGACAGAGGTCCCCTCCATTCTGAGAGGAAGCGCCGGTGCGTTTCGGATCGTCTCTATGGTGGCGTTCTTCAGCGTCGCAGATTTCAGGGTGACGGAAGTGTGGTTCTCAATGCTCTCGCTTCGCAGCGTGGTCGGGTAGTTCTCCGGGGCGAGTGTCGAAAAATCATCGCTGTATCCGCCGACGATCTCGTAGCCCGCGGGGACTATGATGCCCTCAGCGGAGGCGCTCCCTGCCATCGCAAAGGCGTAGGTACCGCCGCTGAGGCGGATCTCGATTTCTGCCCCGTCGCGAAACTCCGCCTCCGCGACCTCAATGGCGCGTTCGATCGAATTGTACGGGCGATCGATCGTGCCGGTTCCGGTAAAACCGCCCCGTTCCGCGGAGACATGCAAGACCGACGCAACAACGTCGAACTGCAGGGTGGTACGGCGGATCGCACGACTGCCGGTGTTCCCGTCGACGGTCAGTTCCTGCGTGGCACCGAGGTCCCAACCCGCTTCGGGTGGGGAGACAAGGATCTCGGTTACGCCGCCGCCGCTTCTCGCTGAGACCTTCATGCTTCCAGCTACTCCGAGTTCGCCGCCAAGAGATATGCTTCCCTCTTTCAGGCCCGTGGTAAAACGCAGGCGAAGCTCTGAGCTAGGGCCGAGGAGAGAGCCATTAGCGCGATCCATCAGCTGGACGACACCGACGAGCCGCTGGTCTATTGCCGAATCGAGGGTGTCTACCACGGGCATGCTGCAGGCCGCAATAAGAACGCCAACCAGAACACAGAGTGCCGACAGCGCAGTGGCTTTGTGGCGAGGTGGAAACGAAACACTCATGGCTCGTAGGCTCCTATGGCCCATTCCGTCCCGCGGGCCACGCCGAAAAAGTCCACCGGCTCAACGCCGAGCCCGGAGAGATCCACGCCGCCCGACTTTATAGTACCGGGCGAACTGGCAGATAGAGACCAGTCCGCCGCGTTGTCGCCGAGGGGGAGCGGGCTGGCTAAGCCGGGATCGACCTCGACATTGTTGCTGGCAGTAACATCTGGACTGCTGTTCATCTCGGCGGCGGTGAGCGACCAAGACGCCCCAAACTCAGCCTCGACGTACGCCGCAGAGTCTATGCCGTGAAACGCGTTATTCTCCCACACCTTGTTCAAAAAGTAAAAGTGGCCGCCTACGCTGTTCGCAGAGCCGTCTCCGAAGAAGATAGAATTCTGAACGACGAGATAGGGAAGTACTAAGAATATAGCGTTCGCTCCGCTTCGCACACCGACGCTCGCCCGTGCCGTGCTGCTGGTTGCACTCCCGTTGCGTATCGTAGAGTTCCGAACAAAGAGTTGTCCGCCTTCGTGGAGGATCACCTGCGTTTCCGTACCGGAGCCGCCGTCAATGAGGGAGTTACTGACACGTGCTAAGCCATCGTCTTGAATCTGCAGCGCGATCGCACCGCCAACGTTACCCGCCGGTGCAAAGAGCTGAGTACGGTCAATATATACGCTGCCGTTTTTTTGCACCCGTATCGTCGCCACACTTTCCGACGTAGATTCTGCGGCGGACGGGATAGAGACGTGGCTCTCAGAAATACGGAGCTCCGCGGTGCCTACTTGTAAAACACGGAAATAGGGGGTGCCTACTTGTATTGCGCTACGGGTTGCCCCGGATGTGGGGCCGACTATGGTGGCCCCTTCGATATCCATGCCGAGGCCGCCCTCTGCTCTTATTGCCGGTACACTCTCTCCTACAACAAGTGAATCAACAATCCGCAGCTTGCCGGCCGCGATAGTGATGGTCGCAACCGCTTCGCTGCCGCCGGGTTGCTGTAGCTCGAAGCCGTTGAGAAGGCTGTACGTTACCGGCTCCCCCTCCTCGTCAATGAATAGCGTGGCGGAAGCGCCGTTCGCGCCGGTCACTACTGTGGAGCGCGGCGTACGAGACTGAAACCCGTCTTCATAGCCGCCGTAGAGCTCGACATTCGGAATGAGCGCCAGCGAGGCTTCGTAGTGGCCGGCGGCGACGAGTATGACCTGGGTATCTCGAAAGCCGTCGTTACGTCGCTCCCCGGCCCGTTCCAGTGCCGCGTCTATTGTGGGTAGGGGATCACTCGGTGTGCCGATGGCGTTTTCACCGGTCTCGGCCGTCGCCGATGCGGAGACATGGATTCGTTCATCCACTGCGGTGAAGTCGGAGTTGCTCCGGCGGGATCGATAGCCGCGCAGGCTCGTGGCTTCCACGGTGAGCGTAAAACCTTCGTAGAGCGGCCACGCGTCAGACGGTTCCAGAACGATTGCATCGTCCACATCGATAACGCTTGCCCATGCCGGTGCCGCTGCGTGTTCGAGAATCGTGCCTCCAAACGTGACCGAGTTCCGCTTCATCGACTCGGAAAACCGGACCATGATCTCCTGATCAGGTGCAACGAGACTCCCGCTGTCCGGCACAGTCGTTACACCCGGCGTGTTCTCGGTCTCAGTTGCAGCCTGGATGGTGGAAACCATCGGATCGATACAGGCGCCCAGGAGCAGCGAGACCACGCAGACGGCCACGTAGAGCGCGGGATTCGCGGCCTTCCAATTGGCGGTGGGTCGCACCGGCACAGACGTTCCGGTCATTGCGGCTCCTGTCCGGAGATGTCATCCACCGTTTCCCAGAGGAGAATCGACCGTCCCGTGGCGGAGAGGGAGGCTCGGGCCTGTCCGTCCTCAGCCCCTGAGCCGAGGTACGCGTAGGCTCGCGCGCTGCTGGGGCGCCGCTCAGCGTAACGCTGGTAGTACACCTCAGATTCCTCGAGCCGTCCCTGCTCACGTAGGGTGAGCGCGATCGAGAGCCACAGGCTCGTGCTGGAGGGCCGTAGCTCCTCAGCCCGACGGTAGAGCTTGAGCGCCGCAGCGTAATCGCCCTCGAGTCGCCGGATGTTAGCCAGGTTCATCAACGGGCTGGGGTGGTCCTCGATCTCGAGGGCCGCTTCGAAGTAGCGTTCTGCCTCGTCGAATACGCCCGTCTGTGCATAGAGCGACCCTAAGTTTGACAAACGGCGGACGCTTGGACCCTGTTCCTCAATTTGACGTTCCAGCTGCGTGATGCTCGGTGCAAACTCCACCTGAACGAAGCGGAGCAGCTCGGTCTGCATGCGCTCCTCGAGACCGGTGAGATCCAGCTCACGCTGCTCCTCCTCAGGTTGAGAAGGAGCGGGTGGATAGGTCTCCCACGCTTCGTTGATTGGGATCAGAGTCGCATCGTCGGTTGCTACGTTCCGACGCCACTGCTCCGCGCCCGTCTTCCACGCGGCTACGAAGCCTTGATCGAGAATCGTAGTTTCTACCGGAAGCCACACATGCCCATCGTGCAGGATGAAGTCGCCGTCGTTCCGGAAGGTCCGTTCAGCCGCTTCAGGGGTCATGCTGAGACGAACTGCTGAATAGAGATGTCCGGGGATTGTGATGAAGGCAGAACGGAGGCCTGCGGCCTGCAACAGGGAGGCGTAGAGGATCGAGAGGTCGTCACAGTCGCCGGAAGCAAAGCGGAGCGTTTCCTCCGAATACTGCAAATAATCTACAATCTCCACGTTCTGCTGAGAGTTCACAAAGGAGGGGAGATTTGGATCCACCGAATACTCGATGCCGAGGGCGTTGATCGTCTCAGCTGCCACCATTGCGTAGAGAAGCGTGGGCTCGATTGTTGACTCGACGTCCCTCGCCACCGAGGAGATCTCACGAGAAAGACGAAGCACCGTATCGCTTGTCGGTGTGACGAAGGAGGCTGCTTTTCTGTCGTCAGACCAGGTGAGGGCGTTACGCTCCAATAGCCGAGTTTCGATCACCCCGAAGGGGCGTATACCGGCATTTCGCGTGCCTACCTGCGCACGGACATCAAGGCTGATTTGCACCGATCGTTCCGACGGGTTCTGAGCAGCCTCGGCCTGCAGCGGAAAACGAAGTGCCGTCTGGGCGGTGCCCCCAGGCTCGATGGACTCGATCTTCGCCACCTCCGTCTCCGAGGGGATGACGCCATCTGAGCCTGCAAGCACCTCGACTTCCCGCATAGGGAAACGGGAGCGGTTCTGAACGGTCACCGTCACGGGCGCACCATTTGAGTAGCTGTTTGCCAGCGACGGAAAGAGCTCATCTGCCTCAGATGCAACAAGATCCAGGGGTACGCCGAACTCTTCGATTGCCAGAGCTGCGCCAATACGTACTCGGCCGGTGTGCCCCAACCCGCCATACCAACCGTACTCGCCGCCGACCTCTATGGAGACGATCGGGTTGAAGTGCAGCCCGAGCTGGGCAGCCACGCGACCCAAAACACCGACCCCAGACTGGTTCGCGTAGGGTGTGCCGTCGGGTTGTACCAGGCGGTCTGCGATGGCCGCGACGTAGGGTCCGCCGCCGAAGCTGCCCGTTGCAAGCACAAGAAAGTTCTCGGAACGAAAGAGCGGGAAACGCACTCCGAGACCGACGCTTGGCGCCAGCAAGTGGAGTGATGTAATCTCCTCGACGCCGTGGAATGAGTAGGTCAGGCTCGGGGTTATACCGAAGGGGCCGCTTCCGAAAAACTGGAACACATCGAGGCTCCCCCCAAAGCCGTCTTCCAGACCAACCTCGGCGGAGGGAACGAATACCCGGTCTGCGGTCAGCGTGATATCCGGCAATCGGCTGGACTGAGCACCAACTTCCGCCGCCGATGTCACCAGCGAAATGGCGAACAGGAGGGTAATGGGTAGTCTTCGCACGAATCGCTCCTTCAAGGAGGTGGCCTGCTCTCGCGATCAGAGTCATCATCCTAGTTGCAGATACTGTGCCAAGACGCTGCTTTATCGGCACTACCGTTAGTAATTAACGAGCATATCAAACGTTACGAGCGCTCGGCGCTTCTCCGTCGGGTGGCAAACCGTGCCTTGGCTACTGAGTGTTTAACAATACGTGAAATGATCTACACATATCGTGACACATATTCGACCTTCTCCGACCCGGTGACCTGGTCGTGGCGTAAGTGTACCGGCTAATTGCTAATAGTCGACAATATGAAGAACCTCCTGCGGTTGCACGATCGTGGATTGGGGGGCCCATTCTCATACCACATACAAGACACAGAAGACGATTATGGGAAGGATAGCGCATGTTGGCATGGACGTCGACAAGGCAAAGATCGCGGTCGCCATGGTAAAGGACTATGAGAGCGAGCCGCGACTACAGCGGATCATTCGGAATCGGCCGGGTGTCGTCAAGGCGCTGGTTGACGAGCTTAGCGCAGGGTGCGACCAGGTGACTATGTGTTATGAGGCGGGGGCGTGCGGGTTTGAACTGTATCGTCGGATAACCGATCTCGGGGCGTTGTGCACCGTGATCGTACCGGCTTCCCTGCCGAAGAAAGCAAACGACCGGATCAAGACCGATCGGAGGGACGCGGTAAAACTGCCGATGGGTCTGTGCAGCGGAGAACTAAGTCCGGGGTCCACCTCAGTTGCGTCGCACGTACATCCGTTGGGAATAGTTGAACGATGAAAAAAAGTAGGGGACGCTTACACGTCCCCGGGGGATCCTACTAGCTAGACTGGCCGACTTTCAGATCCATTGGTAGTGTATGTCGGCAAACCGTAGTCGTCAACGTCTGACGGAGCTCAATTCCCCGATCTCAGTGCCGCTTAGGCATCTGGCGGGAAGCGAGCGTGCGGCGAGCCGATGAACATGCTGCCCCCGTCGCCGAGCGCGGCTATCGCACATACCTGTACCGCACCGGCAGGTGGCGGCGGAATCAGAGTTCGTGCTGGGTGCGAGCAGACGGTTCATAGGCGCTTGTCCTCTGGCTATGTGAACCCGGAATGAACCCGGGCGGCAGGCGGTGAGCAGAAGAGCACGTGGCCCGATCCGGAACAACAGGGACAGAAGGGCGCGCCGGCCAGTTTGAGCGGAATGCTTGAGAAGGGCTGGAGAAAGCCGAAGTAGCGGATGTTGGAAATGGCAAACAAAAGTGGCCACCTCGGAGGCCATGCAGATTGATGTGAAGA
>CAYFQV010000139.1:3835-8540 GCA_964345195.1 uncultured Spirochaetaceae bacterium | reverse complement strand
GCAGTCTCAGCGTGTAGGGGCGCAGAGCGGAAGTCACTTACTCCCAGCCCACCTCATCGAAGATACGTGTGGCCTGTCGGCTGAGAGCACCGAGCTCAGATAAGGGCAGATCGTCTTCGGTAAACTCACCAAAGGCCGCAACGGAGTCCGCCGCGGGGACATCGTCACGGACGGGATACTCGTAGTTGGCCTGGGCGAAAACCTCCTGCGCGGTCTCGCTCGTCAAGAACTCAATGAGGCGGACGGCGCCGGCGCGGTTATCCGCCGAGGTGGTGACACCGGCGCCGCTAACGTTCACATGCGCTCCGGTGGTCTCCTGGTTCGGGAAGAAGACCCGAACGCTCTCACCCACCTCCCGTTCGGCGGGATCGTTGGAGTTCCGCATGAGAGCAATGTAGTAGGTGTTCACAATGGCAATGTCGGCAAGCCCCGCGGCAACCGCCCGCAGTTGATCCCGGTCGTTGCCCTGCGGCCGCCGTGCCATGTTCTCCACAATGCCCCCCGCCCATTCACGTGCGGCGTCCTCGCCGTAGTGCGCAACGGCGGAACTGAGAAGCGAGATGTTGTAGATGTTGCTCGATGAACGTACCGCAATCCGATCGCGCCACTTCGGCGAGGCGAGATCCTGGTATGTGGACAACTCATCCGGAGAAACTCGGTCTGCATGGTGGGCGACAACGCGTGCACGCTTGGTGAGACCGAACCAGTAGCCGTTCTCCTCCCGGAGATTGTCCGGAATCCTGTCGGCAAGCACATCACTCTCGATGGGCTGAAGCAGATCCATCTCTTGAGCTCGATGAAGCCGCCCGGCATCCACGGTTATCAGCACATCCGCGGGAGATGCCTCACCTTCAGCCGATAGCCGCTGAATGAGCTCGTCCGCGCCCGCTTCGACAACCTCGACCTCGATCCCGGTCTCTTCGGTGAACTGCTCGTAGAGTTGCCGATCCGCTTCGTAGTGCCGATGCGAATAGACGTGAACAGGCGATGTATCATCACCCTGTTCCCGCGCGCCCTCGGCGGCAAGAACGGGGGAAAGAAGCGTAAGAAGCACAAGTGCCGGAATCGTCCGACGACTAAGCATAGGATCCTCCTATTGAAGTTAGGTTTGCCTAAACCTTATCGATACCGTCGTAATTTGTAAAGTCACCCTCTGTGTTGACCTGGTCGGAGCAATCGGCGTACCCTAAAGGCGTGGGTGTAATTACGGGTTTAACCGAGTCCGAAGAAACGTACCTCGAGGCGATCTACCGAATTCACGTAACGAAGTCGGTTGTTCGGGCAAAAGACATTGCCGAGGCCCTGAGCGTAAAGCCGGCAAGCGTGACGGAGAAGGTCCGGGGCCTGGCGTCGAAGGGGCTTGTACACTACCAGCGCTACAGCGTAGTTACGCTCACATCCGACGGTGTACGAAACGGTCGGCAGCTCCTGCTGCGGCATCGTGCTACTGAAGATTTTCTCCACGGCGTTCTCGGCGTGGACGCGGGCGAAGCCTCCGACATTGCCAACAGGATTGAGCACGACATCCCTCCACACGTTTTGTGCCGCCTCGTGCAGTTCAACGAGTACTACGAGAAGGTCGTGCAAGAAAAGTACGCCTGGGACAGCGCGTGCCGCGATCTCTGCGTTCGCCGCTACGTGGAAACCTGCGTCAAAGCGGACGCGGCCCTTGAGGCCCGTAACGCGGACACGGACCCGAACACAAAGGTAGCGTTCTCCTTCAAACCGGTCTCAGCACCGGTCCCCACCGACGAATAGCCCGCCGACGAATAGGAAGACATTGCACGACTCACCCCGCGGCCGGGACCTCCAGGATCTGCGCCTCGAACGGCCGGAGCGAGCGCTCACGGCCCACGGGGTAGTTCCCGACAAGCCGGACTGCCTCGCTCGGCACATCGGCCCCGACTGCGGAACGTCCCGTTAGATTGACGAGCACGATGATGCGACGATCGCCATAGACGCGGTCAAATGCAAAGGTCCCGTCCTGGTCCTCCGCGGTCCCTCGACCCGCGGCCCGCAGCTCGAACGAACCGTAGACCAGAGCTCGGTTGCTACCACGCAGTTCCAACAAACGGCGGTAAAAGTTGAGAATGGAGTCGGGATCGGCCTCGGCGTTCGCAACGTTGATCTCAGGATAGTTCGGGTTTACCCCGATCCAGGGCGCCCCGGTGGTGAAGCCTGCGTTCTCCGTTGCGTCCCACTGCATGGGCGTGCGTCCGTTGTCACGGCTCATGACGTGGATGCGCTGCAGCAGATCATCGGGGTTTTCGCGGCGGGCACGACCCGCGCGATAAAAGTTCAGAGTTTCCACGTCGCGATAGTCGTTAATCGAGGGGAAGGCGACGTTGGTCATGCCTATCTCGTCACCGGCGTGAATGAAGGGCGTCCCCTGCTGACACACGTTGAGAACCGCGAGCATGGTCGCGGACTCCCGGTGGTAGCTGCCGTCGTCGCCGAAACGGGACACCGCCCGGGGCTGATCGTGGTTCGACAGGTAGTTGGCCGTCCAGGCACGGCCGTCGACCGCGCGTTGCCACCGGATCACGCAGTCCCGAAGCGCCGAGGGCTTCAAGGGCCGAATATCCCACTTCCCGCCGGGTCCGTGATCGAGCTCCATCATCTCGAAGTGGATCATCATGTCGAGCTCCGTCCCGTCGAGGTTCGTGAACGCCGGTGCATCTTCCGGGCTCGCACCAATGCACTCTCCGACGGACACGACGTCGAACTCGTTGAGGACTTCCCGGCGCATTTCCTGTAGATACTCATGGACCCGGGGTCCGTTGAGGAAGTAGCGGGAACCCGGAAAGTACTTAGCGCCCGGCTCGCGATCCTGCGGGAGCGCCGGGTCCTTGGAAATGAGGTTGATCACGTCCATGCGAAAGCCGTCCACACCCCGGTCGAACCACCAACGCATAAGGTCGTAGACCTCTCGGCGCAGACGCGGGTTTTCCCAGTTCAGATCCGGCTGCTCCGCCGCGAAGAGGTGGAGGTAGAAGGCCTCGGCGGCTTCATCGTACTGCCAGGCACTCCCTCCGAAAAAAGACTGCCAGTTATTGGGCGGAGCCGGCGACCCTTTCTCAGGCGCCGCCGGCCCTTTCTCCGCAGTCGGACCGGATTCCGCGGCCCGCCCGACGCCACCGTCCTCTTTACGCCCTTGGGGACGCCAGATGTAGTAGTCGCGGTAGGGTCCATGGGGATCCCGGCGAGCCTCTTGGAACCAAGCGTGGCGATCGGATGTATGGTTTACGACCAGATCCATGACCATGCGCAGACCTCGAGCGTGCATCTGCCCGAGAAGCTGCTCCCAGTCGGCCATGGTGCCGAACTCGGTCATGATCGCGTGGTAGTCCGCAATGTCGTAGCCGTTGTCGACGTTTGGGGAGTCGTAGACCGGGTTGAGCCAGACGACATCCGCCCCGAGCGAGGCAATGTAGTCGAGCTTTGCGGCAATACCGGGCAGATCGCCAATGCCGTCGCCATTTGAGTCGAAGAAACTGCGCGGGTATACCTGGTAGACGACGGCTGCTTGCCACCAGTGCCGGCCGTGCTTGAGGTCGCTGCTCTTGTCGATTGTGCTCATGACGGGGATGAGGATATCACGGGCGGGCACGGCGCGCCAGACGAGCCGCGGCGGCGCGGCGGTGTCGCGCGGGTATGCCCGATCTCACTCTGGATCACCGTTTTGCGGCGCCGCAGTGTTTGCAGAGGTCACGCAGATCGCATTGCCGCGCTCCTTGGCTTGGTAGAGCGCCATATCCGCGGCGTGGTACAAGCGCTTGTCCGCGGCCTCCCTGGAGCCATCCACAGCGACGCCGATGCTGATCGATACCGTAATCTCCGGTGGCGGGTCCGAGCCCTCCGCCGAGGCTTCATCCTCCGGCGTTTCGAGGGTTATGGGATCATGTAGCGAGCGGCGGATACGCTCGGCCAAGGCCTGCGCCGCCCGAGTAGAGGTATTCCGGAGCACCACTGCGAACTCGTCACCGCCTAAGCGACCGACGACATCCTCGGCGCGGCTGATCTCCCGCACTCGTTCGGCGATCACGACAAGTATCCGATCCCCCGCGGGGTGTCCATGCTCATCATTGAGCGCCTTGAATCCATCCAGGTCAAAGAGGATCAATCCAAGAGAGACCGTCTGCGGATGCTCAAATGCTTCCCGAATGGCGCGGTCAATGCCGCGGCGATTGTAGACTCTGGTGAGCGCGTCCTCAAAAGCGTAGCGCGAGAGCTCCTCGTGGGTTTCTTCGCTCTCAGTGAGAGGCTGCATCCGTGCAACGAAGGCTACGGTCGTCCCGGCCGCACCGCTGAGCGCCATGAGGCTCAGCTTAACGGTCACGTCACCGTCGGGGGTAATCAGTCGCGTATGTCCATTCCACACGCCGCTTTCAACGGCGCCCGGGAGGATCTCACGACGCATGCGCTCCATCTCCTCCGGCGGGTGGCACTCATTGATCCACTCAGGCTGCCCGGTTTCGGAGACCCCGAGCAAACGGAGCCCCGCCGGGTTGATGTACTCAATGCGCCCTTCGGCGTCGCTGTAGCCGATGAACTCTTCGGTGCCGTCGACGAGCTCCGCAAGACGGGCGCGCCGAAGCTCATCCGCGCGCAACTCAGACACGCCGCGATCCGACGGGTAATGAGCCCATTTCATGAGGGAAAAATGCAGCAAATACGGCGCGGCGGCCTCCGCGACCCGCTCGAA
>CAYFQV010000139.1:0-3735 GCA_964345195.1 uncultured Spirochaetaceae bacterium | reverse complement strand
GACGCGGATGGGCCGGCCGCCGAAGAATCGGCCCCGGGATGCTGCAAGCGAAGCTGCTCCCCGAGGACGCCGAGTAGCTCGTCTTCATTACGGCACGTATTCAAGCGGGAAAGCAGGCCCGCGGTCATCACAGTGTCGTCCATGAATCACCTCGCCGGCTCAACGCGAAAGAACGCCTCCACAACGCAGGGGTCGAACTGCAAGCCGGCGTTGGCCTGCAACTCAGCTCGCGCCTCTTCCGGCGCTCGCGCCCTTTCCCGCGCGATTCCCGTTATCTTCGGACCTTCTGAGTTTCCTCGCATCTCGGCCACCCCCATGGTCCCGTCTGTTCTATCTGTAGTGTAACGCGCCGAATTATATTCGCCAATACAGATAGGAGCGTGAAAGATGGAGATAGGAGCGTCGGTCGGGCGCCGGACTATGAGCCGAAGCCTTCCGCCGCCGGCACCGGACGTGCCATGGCGGTTACCGCCATAAGCGCGAGGAAGGCGAGAACCGCAAACACCGCAACGGCAAAGCCGTTACTTGCCACGGTCCCGAGTTGCCACGCAAGGATGGCGGCGATCCCCAGGCACACGGCCGCACCTACCCGAGCGGTGGCCCGCTGCTGCCGGAGTCGACCGATGATCCAGAGGTTCTCGAACACCAGCACCGCGACGATGGGTAGCACAAGCCAGGCCGAGAGAGCGGGATGGCCCTCAATGAATCCCAGAGTCGCCCCAAAGAATGCGACCAACAATATGAAGCCGAGCGCCGTGGCTACGCGCATTCCGCTTACCGCCGTCGCCCAGAGAAGCTTATCCATAGACATATGAAGCCTCCTTCGGAAGTTTCCGCCCCCGTAAGCTATTAAGGCTCCACGGTTGAAGCAACAAAAATCGTAACATCTGCTGTTTTCAACACTGGAGCTTATGAGATATTCTGTAACCATACATGCCCCGACAACATGTTCAGCGGATTGAGATCAACCGCCGGTGGTGCAAGGCCTGCGGGATCTGCATAGCCTTCTGTCCGAAGAATGTCCTCGAGGCCGATGAAGCCGGCCGGGCTGTGACCGCACGTCTGCAGGACTGCATTGCCTGCGAGCTCTGTGAGCGCATGTGCCCGGACCTCGCCGTGCGCCTGGTCTATGCCGCCCCGGAGGCTTCCCGGTGAGCTCCGGCACCCTCTTCATTCAAGGGAACCAGGCCTGCGTGGAAGGCGCACTCTACGCCGGGTGTAGCTTTTTCGCCGGCTATCCGATCACGCCCTCGTCGGAGATCGCCGAGCAGCTTGCGGCGCGCTTGCCGGAGTCCGGTGGAGCCTTTATCCAAATGGAGGATGAGATCGCCTCCCTTTGTGCCGTCATCGGCGCCTCCCTCACCGGTCGCAAAGCAATGACCGCGACAAGCGGGCCCGGGTTTTCCCTCATGCAGGAGGCGCTCGGCTACGCCGTCATGGCGGAGATCCCCTGCGTTATTGCGAACGTCATGCGTGGCGGCCCGTCCACCGGCCTGCCGACCCAGCCGAGCCAGGGGGACGTTAACCAGGCCCGCTGGGGCACCCATGGCGACCACGCCGTCATTGCCCTCACGGCCTCGACCCATCGCGGCATCTTCGAGCAGACCGTTCGGGCCTTCAACCTTGCCGAGACCTACCGTACACCGGTGGTCTTGCTCTTCGACGAGCTTCTCGGCCATATGCGCGAGCGCCTCGAGCTTCCCGCCGAAGACGAGATAGCAACCGTCGGCCGACTGCGCACCTCCGTCCCCAAGGGCGTCGACTATCACCCATACTTGCCGCGGGAGGACGGGCGGCTTCCCATGTCGGATTTCGGCGGTGATCACCGCTATAACGTCACCGGGCTTGCTCACGACATGTGGGGCTTCCCCTCTAGCGACCCCGCGGTCGTTCAGGACCTCGTACACCACCTCAACGACAAGATCGAGAACCGCGCCGAAGAGCTCGCGCAGTACCGTCTTCACGGCACGGAGAATGCGGATGTGCTCCTGGTCTCCTACGGTTCCTCGGCCAGGTCCGCCCGGGCGGTCGTCGAAGAGCGTCGCAGCGCGGGCTACAAGATCGGCATTGTCGAGCTGGAGACACTTTGGCCCTTCCCCAAGCAGCTCATGCGCAGTCTATCGCAAGATCGAGACGCCGTGATCGTCGTCGAGATGAACACCGGCCAGATCCATGCTCAGGTCCGTGCCGCCGTCGAAGACCCCGGCCGCGTCTTTCTGGCCAACCGTATAGACGGTCAGTTCATCACGCCCCGGGATATCGTAAAGGTCATGCGCATTGTCGAAGGAGCCGGCGTATGAGCGTACAAGACTACCTGCGAACTCGATTCTTCCCACACATCTGGTGTCCCGGCTGCGGCCACGGCACCGTTCTCAACGGCCTTCTGCGCTCCGTCGAATCTCTGGGCATTCCTCGAAACGACATTGTCATGGTCTCCGGCATTGGCTGCTCCGCGCGCATCTCCGGCTACGTGGACTTCCACACCCTCCACACCCTGCACGGCCGCGCCCTCGCCTTCGCCATGGGCGTAAAGATGAGCCGCCCGGAGCTCACCCTCCTGGTGCCCATGGGTGACGGAGATGCTCTCGCCATCGGCGGCAACCACTTCATCCACGCGGCGCGGCGTAACATCGACATGACCGCCGTTATCCTCAACAACCGTATCTACGGCATGACCGGCGGCCAGTTCTCGCCCCTCTCCGGCTGCAAAGTACACGCCACCACCGCACCACATCTGAGCATTGACCCCGAGTTCGATGTCGTCCGCCTTGCCTCCTCCGCCGGGGCAAGCTTCGTCGCCCGCACAACCACGTACCACGTCCGCGAGCTCGAGAAACTCCTCACTCGCGCCATTCGGCACAAGGGCTTTTCCGTTGTGGAGATACTTTCCCAATGTCCGACCTACTTCGGCCGGCACAACGACCAGGGCGACGCCGTCGACATGCTCCGTCGCTTCAAGGAGGAGACCGCAGCCGTTGGTTCCTCGGAACAGGATGATGTTTACGTTCAGTCCGCCCCACGCGCGGGGGATCCGATTCCCCGGGGCGTCTTCGTCGAACGTGAGGCGCCGGAGTACACGGCGGAGTACCGCGCGCTGGTAGACCGGGTCCGGACACGTGGAAGTGCCGACCGCGGTGACGGGTCCGACGGCAACGCCGAGGAGCAAGACCCATGTGGAAGCTGAGCTTCTCCGGCATCGGCGGACAGGGCGTGGTCACCGCGGCGATACTCCTCGGTGAAGCCGCCGTCATTCACGAGAACCGACACGCCGTTCAGACGCAGAGTTACGGCGCTCAAGCTCGGGGCGGGCTGACCCGGGCGGACCTCACCATCTCCGATACCGAGATTCACTACCCCAAGGTAGAGCAGGCGCACGTCCTCGTCTGTTTACACCAAGACGCTTACAACGCCTCGGCCCGGCTCATCCGCCCCGGCGGCGTTCTGATCGTCGACGTCGACAGCGTAACAATCAGCCGGGACGTGGATGCCCGCACCCACGCCCTCCCGCTCAGCTCCGGGGCCACGGCTGCGCAAGCGCCCCGAGCCGTTAACATGGTCATGCTCGGGGCACTCGTCGCTCTCACCGACATTGTCCGTGGCGAGTCCGTCAGGGCCGCCGTCCGCTCACGATTCGGCGCCTCCAGCGACCCGGCTGCCGCCAACCTCCGCGCCTTCGAGGCCGGCCTTCAGGCCGTCCCGGCGGGAAGCTCTGCGGGGTGACCTCTCGCTGGATGA
>CAYFQV010000138.1:6488-8593 GCA_964345195.1 uncultured Spirochaetaceae bacterium | reverse complement strand
TCGCGTGGGCGCCGGGAAGCGGACTCGGGTCGCAAGACGGAAGCTCGGAAGCAAGAGCCGCGCAGCGGCGAAAGCCGTCCCGATCAGCGAAAAGGCCCGGCCCCGTCCACGCCTCGCCGCGGACCGGCACCGGGCGCACCAAGTAATTCGCCTTCCGGTGGAGGTGCACCCTCGGGCGGTGAAAGCGGTGACCGTCGTCCTGATAGGAGACCTTCACACCGGAAGTTCTACAAGTCGAAAAAGAAGGAACCGACGCGACGGGAGAAGTTTGAGGAGAAACAGGCACAGCAAAGGCAGAGGAAGGCTGCTCCAAAGGCAAATCCCGTTCCTAAATCGATAGATATAATGGAAGTCGTAACGGTCTCGGAGCTTGCCAGAAAGATGAATCTGAAGGCTTCCGACCTTATCGGCAAGTTGATGAGCATGGGAATGATGGTCACGATCAACCAGCAGATCGACGCGGAGACCGCCGAGATTTTGGCCTCGGAGTACGGCTGTCAGGTGAACATTGTATCGCTCTACGATGAGACCATTATTGAAACCGAAGAAGACAAGAATGAGCGTCTTCAGAATCGTCCACCGGTTGTGACGGTCATGGGGCACGTCGATCATGGTAAAACCAAGCTCCTGGATGCGATTCGGTCCGCCGACGTGGTGGCCGGCGAGTTCGGGGGTATCACCCAGCACATTGGGGCCTACCAAGTAGAACTGCCGGATGACCGCGGCAAGGTTACTTTCCTCGATACTCCGGGGCACGAGGCGTTTACTCTCATGCGGGCGCGAGGCGCCCAGATCACGGACGTCGTCGTGCTCGTCGTCGCCGCGGATGATGGTGTCATGCCGCAAACTCGAGAAGCCGTGAATCACGCGAAAGAGGCGGATGTACCAATCATCGTCGCCGTAAACAAGACGGACCTTCCAGACGCGAATCCGGATCGAGTGAAGCAGCAGCTTTCCGAGCATGACCTGATTCCCGAAGATTGGGGCGGCAATACAATGTTCGTTTCGGTGTCCGCTCTGACTCACGAAGGAATAGATTCCCTGCTGGAGGGGTTGTTGCTTCAGGCGGAAGTTCTAGAGTTGTCGGCGGATTATGATTTGAACGCTCAAGGCACTGTTCTGGAGTCTAAGATTGATCCCGGACGAGGGACCGTGGCAAGCGTGTTGATTCGTCGGGGTACGCTCAAGGTTGGTGATAATTTCGTCTCGGGTGTATTTCCGGGCCGTGTGCGGGCCATGTTCAACGACCGGGGAGAGCGCGTGGATGAGGCGACACCGTCCACACCAATTGAGATACTGGGGCTTGGGGGAGTTCCGAATGCCGGTGACCCCTTTCAAGTAACCGAAAGCGAAAAGCAGGCGCGGCAGGTCGGTGACAAGCGTCAAGAGCTCCGTAAAGTCGAAGAAGCCAAGAATGTCCGGAAAATTACCTTGGACAATCTGTACGACAGCATACAGGAAGGCGCCATTCAAGAGCTCAAAGTCGTCATCAAGGGTGATGTGCATGGATCTGTAGAAGCCCTTCAGAGTGCATTGGAGAAGCTGAGTACGTCCGAGATTCGTCTGTCCGTGATTCACGCGAGCGCGGGTGCCATCCACGAGCAGGACGTCATGTTGGCAAGCGCATCCAACGCGATCGTAGTGGGATTTCACGTGCGCCCGACGCCGAGAGCTCAGGAGCTTGCCGAACGCGAGAAGGTTGAGATCCGCAAGTATAACGTTATATATGATGTGGTCGACGATATTCGTGCGGCTATGGAAGGCTTGTTGGCACCGGAGCTTCGAGAAGAGACTATCGGCGAAGTCGAGGTCAGAGAGACGTTCAAGGTTCCGAAGGTCGGCGTTATTGCCGGTTCACACGTTCGTAGTGGTAAGGTACGCCGGAACGCTCAGGCTCATGTAATTCGTGACGGTGTCGAGGTCTACTCGGGTAAGGTTGAGTCGCTCAAGCGGTTCAAAGAAGACGCCCGCGAGGTGGAGGCTGGGTATGAGTGCGGTATCGGAATCGAGCGATTCAACGACATAAAGGTCGGTGACGTGATCGAGGTATACGAAGTGCGGGAGATCGCAAAGACTCTCGAAGGCAAGCCGCGGTCCTAAGGGCT
>CAYFQV010000138.1:3837-6388 GCA_964345195.1 uncultured Spirochaetaceae bacterium | reverse complement strand
ACGAAGTGCGGGAGATCGCAAAGACTCTCGAAGGCAAGCCGCGGTCCTAAGGGCTTGAGTTAAGGCAATATGACGAACTTTCGAATGCAACGGATCCAGAGCGCCATCCTCGAAGAGATCGGAAGGCTGCTTGTCCACGAGGAGATTAGTGATCCCCGGGTGAGCTCGATGGTTCTTGTGCGTGAAGTTTCCGTGTCGAAAGATCTGCAGCACGCTAAGGTGCGTATATCGGGATACATGTCCCAACGCAAACTGTCGAAAACTGTGGAGGGCCTGAACCACGCCGCGGGATTCATCCAGAGCAAATTGGCCGGGCGTTTGAAGATGAAAAGCACGCCACGGCTTGAGTTTCTTCCCGACCATAGCATTGAGCAGGGTCTGGAGATTACGGAAAAGCTTCGCGAGCTCCGATCGCACGACAAATCCGAAGTGGAGGAGCAGCAGGGTCGGCACGCCGAACCGAAAGCGGTCGATGGTGGATCGGAAGACACCGAAATTCGCCGTGATAGCCCAATGGAGGGGTGATGCCGACGCCGGGAGCTGTGTTGTTGGATAAGCCCGGGGACGTTACATCCTTTGAAGCTCTTGGTCCCGTGAAGAAGTGTTTCGGCACAAAGAAGGTTGGCCACACCGGTACATTGGATCGATTTGCAACAGGGCTGATGGTGGTTATGGTAGGTAAAGCCACGCGCCTGGCTTCTTTGGTCACTGCACAAACGAAGGTGTATGAGTTCGACCTTGTGTTTGGAGTGGAGACGGACACTCTCGATCCGACCGGAACGGTTACACGGGAGGGTCGCGTGCCTGAGTCGGAAGAGCTGCAACGCGTGCTGCCGCGGTTTCAGGGTGAGATAGCGCAGGTGCCGCCGGCCTTCTCGGCGGTGCATGTGGGCGGGAAACGGGCATATGAGCGGGTGCGCGCGGGAGAGGCGCCGGTGCTTGATGCAAGGCCCGTTCGTATCCATGAGTTGCGCTTGCAGCGCGTGGATGCCGAGTTAGCGAGAATGACTGTCGTGTGTGACAAGGGCACGTATGTTCGATCTCTGGCACGTGACATTGGGGCTTCACTCGGTACGGTAGCTCATGTCAGGGCCTTACGTCGTTCGTGGATAGGGCGGTTTTCTGTAGACGAGGGCAAGCGACCGGAGGACCTGAGCGGGCCTGGTGACCTGTTAGCTCCGGTGCAGCTGTTGGAGCGCCTGGACGGTGTCGGGATAGCTCAGCTTGAATCGGGGCGAGTGGAACGAGTTCGGAACGGCGCACCCTTCCAAACCTCGTTTCTTGCGACCTCGTGTCCCGACGAAAAAACGATAGCGCTCGTAGCTCCGGACGGAGACGTTGTGGCGGTGGTCGATGTTGACGGAGAAAGATTCAAGTATCGGGCGGTTTTTTCGTGAGGGGTTGTGACTGTATATACGTGGGAAGAGTTCATCACTCAAGATGAGCTCAGGGAACGTTCGGCCGCAATGACGATAGGGGTCTTCGACGGCATTCATGTCGGGCATCGGAAGCTTCTGGATCTCGTAAAGGCTCACAGTAACGCTGGGCTGCGGGTTGTTGTAACGTTTCGGGAGAATCCATCTGGTATCGTTCATCGTTCCTCCTACCTGGGTGACATACTTACGGTTAAACAGCGCTTGGATCGCCTGGAGAGGCTCGGAGCGGACGTGGTAGTTCTGATTGATTTTACGAGAGCACTCCGTGGTATGCCCGGCCGACGGTTTCTCGAGTTGCTACGACAGTCGCTTCGGCTGCGGTATCTTACCGTCGGTTGGAATTTTCACTGCGGGCACAACTCCGACACAAGCGCTGCGGAGGTAGCCAAGTATCTCGGTGAACACGGTGTTCGGGTTGACATCGCACAACCGGTTGTAGATAATGGCGGTCCTGTTAGTAGTACCCGGATTCGCCGGGCGATAGCCGAAGGGGCGCTTAAAAACGCTGACCGGCTCATGACCGAGGCGTGGGCGGTGGATGCCCGCGGCGTTGACACAGACTGCATGGATGCACGTTGTCTCTTACGTCGAGAGGATGTTCGACAGGTTTTACCGCCTGCGGGTCGGTATCACCGTCCTCTTCTTCTTGACTCCGGTGTCCAGCAGAATCAATTTGAGATCACAAGCGACGGTGTTCGTTGGAATATTGCCGTGCCGTCGTCAAGAACTGTAAACGAAACCATAGGAGACTAGGATAGATGTCGCTTACGAAAGATGTTAAGCAAGAGATTATTGAGAAACATGGTGGGTCGAAGACCAATACAGGGTATACGGAAGTCCAGATTGCCCTGCTTACCCGTCGCATTGAGGGTTTAACCGAACATCTGAAGACGCACCAAAAGGATCACGCGTCTCGTCGTGGTCTGTTAAAACTCGTCGGCCAACGGAGAAGATTGCTACGTTACCTCCAAGGTCGCGATCTCGACAAATACCGTGAGGTTCTCGGAAAGCTTGGTCTACGAAAGTAAGAAAACCGGTTGGAACCGGTACTCTGATTTCTTAAAGGTGACATAATGGAACGTTTTTCACTCAAAGTCGGGGAGCACGATCTAATC
>CAYFQV010000138.1:0-3737 GCA_964345195.1 uncultured Spirochaetaceae bacterium | reverse complement strand
TAAAGGTGACATAATGGAACGTTTTTCACTCAAAGTCGGGGAGCACGATCTAATCCTCGAGGTGGGCCGGATGGCCAAGCAAGCCAACGGCGCGGTTTTCGCTCAATATGCGGGATCGGCTGTTCTCGCGACGGCAACGTGCTCGGGCAGGCCGGTAGAAGGGCTTGATTACGTACCGCTTCAAGTGGAGTACAACGAAAAGTACTATGCAGCGGGAAAAATCCCCGGCGGTTTCCTCAAACGGGAGGGGCGTCCGAAAGATAAGGAGATCCTGGTATCTCGTCTTATTGATCGTCCCATGAGACCGCTATTTTCGAAGCAGTTCAAGCGTGATATCCAGGTGGTTCCCACGACGATCTCGGCTGATCAAATCAATCCTCCGGACGTTGTGGCCATGGTCGCGGCTTCCGCGGCGGTAACGATTTCAGATATTCCATTTGACGGACCGATTGGTGCTGTCCGAGTGAACTCTGTTGACGGGGAACTGCTTGTTAATCCGACCTTCCTCCAAACTTCAGAGGCGGAGCTGGATATCATCGTGGCGGGCACTGAAGAAGGTGTCACAATGGTCGAAGGTGGAGCTGATCACGTCTCGGAAGAGCTTTTGCTCCGGGCAATAGAGAAGGCCCGAGAGCCGATCGCGGAACAGTGTCGGCTTCAAAATGAGATGAGAGAGCGATTCGGTAAGGAGAAGCTGCCGCTTGTTGAGAAGGATCCCGCTTTGGAGAAGCAAGAGGCGATCCTTGCTTTTGCTCGCCCCAAAATGGAAGAGGCCTGCTTCGTAAAGGGAAAAGACAATCGTAGTGCGGCGATTAGCCGCGTCGTCGAGGAAACAAGCGAACAATTTGAAGAAGACATTCCTGAGGACAAGCAGAAACAGTTCGAAGCTCTGATGGATGACCTGGAGCAGGAAGTCGTTCGAAAGTCGATCGTCGGACGGAAGGAACGCACCGACGGCCGCGGCCCGACTGAGATTCGGCCGATTTCTACCGAGGTCGGGGTGCTACCGCGAACGCATGGCTCGGCCTTGTTCACCCGGGGAGAAACACAAGCACTGGCGATCACGACCCTGGGAACGAAGTATGACGAGCAAATTCGGGACGATATTGAAGGTGATCGGCGTGAGAACTTCATGCTGCACTACAATTTTCCGCCCTATTCGGTCGGTGAAACCGGCCGGCTCGGCACGGGACGTCGGGAGATTGGTCATGGGCATCTCGCCCAGCGCGCAATCGAAGCCATACTTCCGGGCAAGAGTGACTTCCCGTACACGATCCGGATCGTGTCGGAGATCCTCGAGTCCAACGGTTCATCCTCTATGGCGACGGTGTGCGGGAGCAGTCTGTCACTGATGGATGCGGGCGTCCCGGTGAAGGCGCCGGTGGCCGGCATCGCCATGGGGCTCGTCAAAGAAGGTGAAGACAACGTCGTGCTAAGTGACATCCTCGGGGAAGAGGATCATCTTGGTGACATGGATTTCAAAGTAGCCGGGAGTGCGCAAGGGATAACGGCTTTCCAGATGGACATCAAGATCAAGAACGTGGATGCCGACGTCCTGCAGACGGCTTTGGAGCAAGCGCGACAAGGACGGCTGTTCATCCTGGAAAAGATGGCGGAAGCCATCTCAAAACCTGAGGATAAACTCTCCGAGTATGCCCCGCGAATCTTTAGCTTTAAGGTGGATCCGGAGAAAATCGGTCTGTTGATCGGTCCTGGCGGCAAAACGATTAAGAGCATTCAAGAGCGACACGGGGTAGAGACGAATATCGACGATGACGGGACAGTGACGATCTTCACGAAGGATAAAGACAAGGGCTTAGGTGCGAAGGAAGACTTCATGCGGCTCCTTGAAGAGCCTGAGGTCGGGAAGGTATATGACGGGGTTGTTCGAAGGATTGTAGACTTCGGCGCCTTTATCGAGTTTCTTCCCGGTAAAGAGGGCTTGTGTCACATCTCCAAGATGTCTGAGGAGCGGATTGGAGAGGTTGGTGACGTGCTTCAGATGAACCAGGTTGTTCCGGTGAAGATCATCGAAATCGACAAGATGGGCCGTGTGAACCTAAGTCTCCTGGTGGACAAAAGCACTGAGTCTCAAGCGCGGCCACATGGCGGCGGATCGCACTCGAGGGGCGGACATTCCGGCGGCGGTGGCCGGTCGCGGGAGCACCATAGCTCGTGAAGCGCAGCGTCGCTGTTAAGGTGCGGGCCGACGTCGGCTTCGCGCCACGCTACGCATCCGCCGGAAGTGTGGGAGCCGACTTGAGAGCGCACATTGACAACCCGGTAACGCTTCAACCGGGAGGACGAGCGTTGCTGCCGACGGGAGTGAAGCTGGGCTTGCCGCCCGGGTACGAGGGTCAAGTTCGACCTCGTAGTGGACTTGCGGCTAATTACGGGCTGACCGTTCTCAACGCACCCGGCACAATCGACGCAGACTATCGAGGTGAAATCCGCGTCGTCCTGGTGAACCTCGGGTCTGAAGAGTATACGATCAGACGCGGGGATCGGATCGCCCAGCTTGTGGTTGCGCCGGTGATAAGCGCGGATTTCACGGAGACGGATTTGGACGAAACTGCGCGTGGAGCGGGGGGATTCGGTTCATCCGGCAGGTGATAGGGCGGCGGAGGTCACTCCATGGGCAGGGCCGCCGTGGCAGGGTGTTGCGCTCAGGGGCGATCCCGAGTGCTGGTTTTCGAGCCGGTCGCGCGGGAGCTTGCCGCTTGTCTGTCGCGGTCGAGGCTGGGTACTGCTGGGTTTGCAATGGGACGGCGTCGACACTGGCTGGTACATCGCTATATCCTCCAAGAGTTTCTGCTGTCATTTGTAGTCGCCTTTCTATTTTTTTTCGTCATATTCATTATCAATCAGATGCTGCTCCTCGCGGAGAACGTTTTATCGAGAAATGTGGGCGTGGTGGAAGTACTTCGATTAATCGCCTACTCGATACCTCTTGTAGCCGCTCTTTCGTTTCCCTTCGGCGCCCTGGTTGGTGCCTTGATGGCGATGGGGCGCTTATCGAGTGACCGCGAAGTCGTCGCCATGCGGGCCTTGGGCATACCCTTGCGTCGGATATTCCTTCCGTTTGTAGTTGCGGGGTTTGTGTTTTCCGGTGTCTCCTTTATCACCAACGATTACTTCCTTCCGTTGGGAAACATCAATCTCAGTCGCTTGTATCGGGAACTAATCACATCGAACCCTGAACTTGAGCTCGAACCGTATTCCATAAAGCGGTATCAGAACAACACAATCATAACGGGTTCGGCTCGCGACGGACGGATAGAGGACTTGGTGATCATAGAGGAGGGTGAAAACGGAGAGGCACCCCGTGTAATTACCTCCAACGCGGCCGAGGTTGAGAGCGAGGCTGAGCAGGGGGTTATCTCTCTGCGTCTGGACAGTGTATTCAGCCATACGTCCGGAAGTGCAGAGGGTGCCCTCGGAGATGCGGAAGGTACCGAACAGGAGTACTTCTCAGCAAAAGGGATGATATACAACATCCTCTTGCGTGACATTACCGTTTCCATACAGGCTCCGGGACCGGCGGAGATGAGCTCGCGGGATGTTGCCGCCGAAATCGAAACGAAGGAGAAGGATCTCAGGGAGCGACGATTGGAGCACGAAAGAGAAACGGCTCTGTCCGGCTATGAATTGTTGCAGCGCTATAAGCGGCTGGTGAGCAATCCGGGCAGTCTCGGCGCCGGTGATGTCGACGAGAGACTGCGTCGCTCCCTCGCGGA
>CAYFQV010000137.1:2413-8603 GCA_964345195.1 uncultured Spirochaetaceae bacterium | reverse complement strand
GCTATGAAGGCCGGCGTCCAGGGGATCAAGATTCGAATCGCCGGGCGTTTGGGCGGCGCCGAGATGTCGCGGGTTGAAACGCTTCGCGACGGACGCGTTCCGTTGCACACGTTGAGAGCGGCGATAGATTACGGTTTCGCCGAGGCCCGGACAACCTTCGGCACGATCGGCGTCAAGGTTTGGACCTTTAGTGGCGAAGTGCTCGGAAAGGCACAGAAGGATGATGCCGGTCTGCTGGTACGTGATCGACGTCGGGAGGAAAACGAAGATCGAGGCGGTCGAGGCCGAGGCGCTAGACAAGATCGCGGTGGACGACAAGACCGCGGAAGCAGTCGACGCGGAGAACGTGCGAGCGAGGGGAGTTCCTAATGCTTAGTCCAAAGCGAACCAAGTTTCGTAAGCGGCATCGTCGGGTAAACCGCGATCTGCGGCGAGAGGCGACGAAGGGAAACAAGGTCAACTTCGGGGATTACGGGCTCATGTGTCTCGAAGGTGAGTGGATTACGAATCGTCAGATCGAAGCAGCGCGGATCGCAATGACCCGTAAGATGAAGCGTGGAGGGAAAGTGTGGATTCGGATTTTCCCCGACGTTCCGTATACGAAGAAGCCCGCTGAGACGCGGATGGGAAAAGGTAAAGGCGCGCCGGAATCCTGGGTTGCGGCGGTGCGTTCCGGTATGATCATGTTTGAGCTGGCCGGTGTAAGTCAGGAGCTTGCGGAGTCTGCGTTACGGTTGGCCGCGAGTAAGTTGCCGGTGAAGACTAAGGTTGTCACGCGAAGGTGGTAGCATATGAAGGATTCGTTTAAGGACCTCACCTTCGAAGAATTGCTGGTCAAGCGCGCAGAGCTGACGAAGAAGTACCGGGACTTGCGGTTCAACAAGGTTGTAGGACATGTGGATAACCCGCTGGAACAGCGTACGCTTCGTAGAAAGCTCGCGCGACTGAACACGTTGATCTACAATCACCCGGACGTTCAGGCCAAGGGCGAGGAGTAATCGATGGAACGTGTGTTGGAGCAGTTGCCGAAGGGGTCGAAGAAGGTTGTAGCGGGGATCGTGGTCAGCCACAAAATGGACAAAACCATAGTGGTGGCGGTCGAGCGCCGGCGGACGCATAAGCTGTATAAGAAGTACGTCACGGTCACGAAAAAGCTTAAGGCTCACGACGAGGACAACCTTGCGAAGGCTGGTGATGCAGTTCGGTTGATCGAATCGCGGCGCGTGAGCAAGGACAAGGCGTGGCGATTGCTCGAGATCGTTGAACGAGCTCGGTAAGGCAAGGAGCAAGTCATGGTTCAGATGAACACGTTCTTGAACGTGGCCGACAACAGCGGTGCCAAGCGCGTTCAAGTGGTGAAGGTGCTTGGCGGGAGTAAGCGCCGTACCGCCGGGGTCGGAGATGTAATCGTGGTAGCGGTCAAGCATGCATTGCCGAACGCCCCTGTGAAGAAGGGTAGCGTGGAGCGGGCGGTAATAGTTCGAACGAAGAAGGAACTTCGGCGGTCTGATGGAACGTATATTCGTTTTGACGACAATGCATGTGTCATTATTGATGCGACATCGAATCCAAAAGGGAAGCGGATCTTTGGTCCGGTGGCCCGAGAGCTACGAGAGGGTGATTACATGAAGATCGTCTCGCTGGCTCCGGAGGTTCTGTAGGAGGCGCGGTATGGCGCAGAAAACACAGAAGACACGTTTGCGTAAGAACGATGATGTGATTGTTGTTGCGGGCAAGGACAAGGGGAAAACCGGCCGCGTTTTGCGTATCGATGCCGCCAAAGAGCGAGTACTCGTTGAGGGTATCAACATGGTGAAGAAGGCGGTGCGCAAAAAGAGCCAGCAGGACCGTGGCGGCATCATCGAGCTCGAGGCTCCTGTCCATCTGTCAAACGTGATGGCGGTAACGCGAGACGGGAAGCCGAGTCGGATCGGCTACTCCGAGTCGAGTGGTCGACGGGTACGGATTTTGAAAAAAACGGGGGAACAGCTCTGATGGCAGTTGCGCAGCAGTTCGTTCCGAAGCTGAAACAGCATTATCAAGATGCGGTGAAAACCGGCTTGCAGGAGGAGTTTCAATACGAGTCTTCCATGCAGCTTCCGGTGGTAGAGAAGGTGATTCTCAGTATGGGCGTAGGTGAGGCCACGCAGAACAAGAAACTTTTGGATGCTGCCGTGGATGAATTGTCGCTTATCGGTGGACAGCGCGCCGTGAAGACCAAAGCGCGGAAGTCCGTTTCGAACTTCAAGGTTCGCGAAGGCATGGAGATTGGGGCAAAGGTTACCCTTCGTGGAAACCGTATGTACGACTTTTTGTACAAACTGTTCCACATCGCGCTTCCGCGCGTTAAAGACTTTCGCGGCGTCGGTGCGAACGGCTTCGATGGGCACGGGAATTACTCTCTGGGGGTTACCGAACAGATCATTTTCCCGGAGATCGATTACGACAAGATTGAACGAATCACCGGTTTGAACATCAGCATCGTGACGACCGCGCAGACCGACGCCGAAGGACGTAGTCTCCTGAGCCGACTCGGTATGCCGTTCAGCAAGTAGCGGGGGAGTAAATGGCACGTAAAGCACTGATCGTAAAATCGCAGAAGAAACCCAAGTTCAGCACGCGTAAGTACAACCGTTGTCGCGTTTGCGGCCGGTCGCGGGGCTACATGCGGAAGTTCCAGATGTGCCGTATATGTTTCCGCAATCTTGCAAGTGAAGGAATGATCCCCGGCGTGACGAAGTCGAGCTGGTAGGGAGAGGGATATGAGTGTTTCTGATCCTGTAGCAGACATGCTGACCAAGATCCGCAACGCCGGCATGGCGCGGTTCGACAAAGTAGACATCACAACTTCGAAACTGAAGCTGGAGATTGTGAAGATCTTGAAGAACGAAGGCTTTGTGAAAAACTTCAAGAAGGTCACCCAGGATGGGCAGCCTGTGTTGCGAGTTTTTCTCAAGTATGACGACCGGAACGATCCGATCATTCACGGCTTGAAACGGCTTTCGACGCCCGGCCGTCGAGTGTATTCGGGGTACCGGCGCATGCCGCGTGTATTGAACGGCTACGGTACGTTGATCGTATCGACCTCTACCGGCGTCACCACCGGTAAGAAGGCATTAGAGAAGAAGGTTGGTGGCGAGCTGATCTGTACGGTGTGGTAAAGGAAGTACTATGTCTCGTGTAGGACGACTGCCGGTGCAGATACCGGAAAACGTGAACGTTACAGTGAAGGGTACCACCGTAACGGTTGAGGGGCCGAAAGGGATCATGTCCCAGCGGTTCGTGCCGGAGGTGAAGATAAGTGTGTCGGACGGCGTCTGTGCGGTAACCCGTAAAAACGAGTCGAAACAGGCCAAATCGTATCACGGTCTCTACCGGAATCTCATACAAAACATGGTTACCGGAGTGAGTCAGGGATATACGAGAACCCTGTTGATTAATGGGGTCGGGTACCGAGCGGAGTTGCAGGACAAGCTGCTCGTACTGAACTTAGGCTACTCCATGCCGATTGAGTATGTGATTCCGGAAGGCGTCACCATGCAGACGGATGGGCCGAACAAGGTGACCGTTAGCGGTCCGAGCAAGCAGCAAGTCGGCCAGGTTGCATCGGAGATTCGCTCGCTGCGTCCACCCGAGCCGTACAAGGGTAAAGGTGTGAAATACGAGGACGAGATCATCGTGCGCAAGGTCGGCAAGGCCGGGATTAAGTAGCAGGCACGACGATTATGAGGATACGGTCATGAAACGCTTGGACGTGAAGTATCGACGGAAGAAGCAACGAAAGCTTCGTGTGCGGAAAAAGGTTTTCGGCACGGCCGATAGACCTCGGTTGTCTGTCTACAAGAGCAATCGCTACTTGTATATCCAGGCCATCGACGACAATGCGGGACAGACAATTGCGGCGTTGTCGACTGCGGACGGCGAGGGTCAGGGTCTGAAGCAGACAGTTGAGGATGCGACGAAGTTCGGTGAGATGTTCGGGAAGAAGTTGCAGGAGCAGAAGATCGCAGAAGCAGTTTTTGATCGAAACGGAAACATCTATCACGGCGTTGTTAAAGCTATCGCTGACGGGACCCGGAAATCCGGCGTACGGATGTAGGAGGAAGACGTGGACGGAGGACAGGAACGCGAGTTCACGGAGAAGTTGATAAAACTCAATCGTGTAGCGAAGGTCGTAAAGGGCGGTCGTCGGTTTTCCTTCTCGGCCTTGGTGGTCGTTGGAGATAAGGGCGGCACCGTTGGTTTTGGTTTTGGGAAGGCAAACGACGTTGCGGAAGCTATTCGCAAGGGTGTAGAGCGCGCGAAGAGCAACGTAATTAATGTGAACATAAAGAAGAGCACCATTCCGCATGAGATAACCGGTGAGTTTAAGAGTGCTCAGGTACTCATGCGGCCGGCGGCGCCTGGTACAGGAATCATAGCTGGTGGCCCGGTGCGCGCCGTCATGGAAGTAGCGGGCATTAACGACGTGCTTTCGAAATCACTGGGGTCTCAGAACGCGCTGAACATTGTGAAGGCGGTTTTCAACGGTTTGGAAAACCTCATGAATGCTCGGGAGATCGCCGGCAACCGCGGCAAGACGGTTGCGGAGCTCTGGGGGTAAGAATGGCGAGAAAAAAGGCAAAGAAGGTGCGCATTACCCTCGTGCGAAGCTTCATTGGTCGCGAGCCGAAGCACGTTCGTACGGCTTATGCCCTAGGACTCCGTAAGATCAGGCAGTCCGTGGAACGTGAGTTGGATCCGTCGACATTGGGTATGGTGCGATCTTTGGGTCATATGGTGCAGGTAGAGGAGATTGGGTAATATGCCTGAACTACGACGACCGGACAATTCAAGGCGCGCGAAGAAGATTGTTGGCCGAGGGAAGGGGAGTGGCCGCGGAAGCAGCAGCGGTCGTGGTGATAAGGGTCAGAACTCCCGTTCCGGTGGTAGCGTCCGTCCCGGCTTCGAAGGCGGCCAGATGCCGCTTTATCGTCGGGTTGCCCGCAGAGGGTTTTCCAATTACCCGTTTAAGCGGACCGCCCAACCGATCAACCTTTCTGAACTTGAGCGTCGCTTCATGGATGGTGAGGTGGTTTCTTTAGAGAGTCTTTTGGAAAAGGGCATGGTTGCCGGGAAGTTTGACCATGTGAAGATTCTCGGCAGTGGACATATCAGTAAGAAACTTACGCTGAAGGGCCTGGCGGTGTCTGCGTCGGCGTCCGCGAAGATCGCGGAGGCCGGTGGAACTGTTGAAGGACAAGAAGATGTAGCTGCGACGGAAGCGAAGGCCGAGGATACGGCCGCCGGATCAAGCGGTACGGTGACAGAGGAGCAGGATTCCTAAGATGGCTGCAAACCCACTGGTCGACATTTTTCGCATTCGTGATCTGCGAGAGCGGATCCTCTTTACACTGTTTATTTTAATGATTTTTCGGCTAGGGGCCGCGATACCAATCCCCGGGATCAACCTGAATGCTCTGAAGGTGTATTTTCTTACCCAGCAGGCTGCGGGTGGTATTTCCGTTACACAGTATTTGGATTTCTTTTCCGGAGGGGCCTTCTCTCAGTTCTCGGTATTCATGCTCGGGATCATGCCCTACATTTCTATGTCGATCATCATGCAGCTCCTCCTGCTGGTGTTTCCGGCACTGAAAAAGATTTCTGAAGAAGAGGGCGGCCGGAAGCGCATTCAACGTTACACTCGCTACGGAACGGTTGTTGTCTCGCTCATTCAGTCCTTCGCCGTAACCGTGTATGCGGACAGTATCCCAGACGCGGTCACCTTGCCGCAGGGTTTGTACACCGTGATATCTATGCTGGCGGTTACAACGGGAACTGTTTTCCTTATGTGGATGGGAGAGCAGATCAATCAGCGGGGTATTGGAAACGGGATATCCTTGTTGATTTTCGCGGGTATCGTTGCACGCATGCCCAATGCAATATGGATCTTGATTCAGGATATTCAGCGCGGCGATCTGAATCCGGTTTTCGTGATAGTGGTTTTCGTAATGTTCGTCGCGGTTGTGACGTTGGTTATCTATGAGCAACGAGGACAGCGGAAAATCCCGGTTCACTACGCAAAACGGGTAGTCGGAAGGCGAATGTACGGTGCGCAGAATACCTACGTTCCGTTCAAAATTAACCCGTCCGGAGTTATTCCGGTCATTTTCGCATCCAGTGTTTTGACATTTCCGCTCCAAATCGCGCA
>CAYFQV010000137.1:0-2313 GCA_964345195.1 uncultured Spirochaetaceae bacterium | reverse complement strand
ACGATCGTTCAGCAGTTGTTTAACTTTCCGCAGCAGTTGGCATTTCTGATGGGAGGTACGTCCCTGCTGATTATGGTCGGCGTCGACTTGGATTTGATGTCCCAGATCGAAGGGAATCTTCGTATGCATCATCATGAAGGGCTGACGAAGAAGGGACGCATTCGATCTCGGAATCTATAGTGGGTTGGTAGGTATAGAGGTGAGAAGATGAAAGTACGAGCAAGCGTTAAGCCGATTTGCGCCAATTGTAAGGTGATCAAGCGCCGCGGAGTGGTGCGGATCATCTGCTCTAACCCAAAGCATAAGCAACGGCAAAAGTAGAGGTACTTGATGGCACGTATTGCAGGTATCGACCTTCCGAACAAACACGTGGATATAGCCCTGACTTACATTTATGGAATCGGGCGTTCGTCAGCCGGTACGATTTGCGAGAAGGCTGGTGTGGATAATCGGAAGCGGATGAATGATCTTAGCGCAGAAGAAGTGAACCAGCTGCGGAACATCATAGAAAACGATTATACGGTTGAAGGACGGTTGCGTACGCAGGTGTCTCTCAATATAAAACGGCTGATGGATATCGGCTCCTACCGGGGTCTCCGACACCGTCGCGGTTTGCCTGTGCGAGGACAGCGCACACGAACTAATGCGCGGACACGCAAAGGCCGTAAGAAGACGGTTGCCGGTAAGAGGAAATAGGCGGACGGGAGGTATTTGAGCGTGGCTAAGACACGGAAAAAGCGCGAGAAGCGCACAGTACATGAGGGGAACGTCTTCATTCAGGCAACCTTCAACAACACGATTGTTACGATAACCGATCTCAATGGAAACGCAATTTC
This sequence comes from uncultured Spirochaetaceae bacterium, assembly GCA_964345195.1. Lineage (GTDB taxonomy): Bacteria > Spirochaetota > Spirochaetia > DSM-27196 > PWMO01 > CAYFQV01. Next base: position 1,477 of record CAYFQV010000137.1, on the reverse strand, counting down.
CTGGGCCAGTGCCGGGGCGCTTGGGTTTCGTGGCGCGAAAAAATCAACACCCTACGCAGCCCAAACGACGGCGCAGACTGCTGCACAGCGCGCGATGGATGTAGGGCTCGGATCCGTGAACGTATTTGTAAAAGGGCCGGGGGTTGGACGGGAGTCCGCCATTCGTTCTTTAGGAACCATGGGCATTCAGGTACGATCCATTAAGGATGTTACTCCGATTCCGCATAATGGGTGTCGCCCGCGTAAGAGTCGACGGGTGTAACTGCTGTACGAAGTACTGCCCCGACTATTAGGTTTAGTTGTACTCCCCGCACGTCTTACGCAGGTATGCCACAAGTGAGGTCAAGCAATGGCACGAAAGAATCTACTGAAGGGTTTCAAACGGCCCAAGGGACTAACCTTCGAACACAACGAAGTCGCTCCGAATTATGGGAAATTCACCGCACAACCGTTCGAGCGAGGCTACGGTCATACTGTGGGGAACACCCTTCGGCGGATCTTGCTCTCTTCGATTCAGGGCTACGCGGTTTCAGCGTTACGAATTACAAGCTACGATTCGGATGGGAATGCGCACGTTCAGTCAAGTGAGTTCGAGTCCATCCCGGCCGTGGTAGAGGATACCCCGGACGTGATCAGCAACTTCAAGCAGGTGCGAGCGGCACTTGCCCGTGATGCCGAGCAGAAAACGATCATGGTCGAGCTCAAGGGCCCGGGCGAGGTTAAGGCTGATGTCCTCGGGGCGGAGACCGGGGTCGAAATCTTGAATCCGGAGCAGCATCTTTTGACGCTCATGGAGGAAGGAAGCCTCGAGGTCGAAGTCCAAATCGATTTAGGGCGGGGATATGTTCCCGCCGAAACGAACGAAAAGTACATTGAGGTTATTGGTACCATTCCGGTAGATGCGATTTTTTCGCCTGTTCGACGTGTTAAGTACGAAGTGGAGAATACGCGAGTCGGACAGCGAACCGACTACGATAAGCTTCTCTTGGAGATCTGGACCGATGGCACGGTGTCCCCCGAAGATGCCCTCGCTGAGGCTGCTAAGATGGCGAAAGATCACTTCACGATCTTCATTAACTTCGACGAAAGTCAGATTCGTGGCGATGAAGAGATCGATGAAGAAGAGAAGCGTGTGCGACAGCTTTTAGAGACGCCGGTTGAGGAACTTGAATTGTCAGTTCGATCGAGCAACTGTCTAAAGAACGCAAACATCCGTACGATTGGGGATTTGACTTCCCGTACTGAGGACGAAATTGCCAAGACGCGCAATTTTGGTAAAAAGTCGCTGCAAGAGATCAAAGAAAAGCTTTCGGAGTGGAATTTGGACCTCGGGATGTCGGATTACGGTTCCCTGAAAGAGTCCTTGCGGTTGCAGGAAGAGAAAGAAGAGAAAGAAGAGAAGGAAGAGGAGAATGAAGCACAAAGTTAGTGTGAATCCCCTGGGGCGATCAGCCGCGCACCGTAAGGCGCTTCATCG
>CAYFQV010000136.1:3106-8666 GCA_964345195.1 uncultured Spirochaetaceae bacterium | reverse complement strand
GCCGAAGTGGCTGCTTTGACGTGGCAAACCAATGATCCGCAGGTAATCGGCGTCTCCGCGGCCGGAACGGTGACAGCCGTAAACGCCGGAACAACAACCGTGACGCTAGAGGCGGCGGATCAGAGCGGAGAAACCGAAGTAAGCGACCGCATCACAATTGTGGTAAAGGACCGCGTTCCCTCGGGAGACCGCACGCTATCCTTCGCGTTCGTGCCGGCGGTTTCCGCGGAGGGAGTCGCAAGCCGGCAAGCCGGCGATAGTTCCGCTTCATCATCGTCGCAAGAGCTGCAGGAGCTCGGCATCGGCGAGCCGGTGTGGATGCTGGATACGCCGGTCCCCTACGCACTGTGGACCGACGTACACGAATGGGCGACCCAAGACAGTGGTGACGGCACCCGCGCCGACGGCGGCCCGCTGTATGAGATCGCGAGCATTGGCCGCCGCGGCAATGACGGCGCGCAAGACAAGAGCTCCCGTCACCCGGTCACACGCGTTAGTTGGCGCTCGGCGGTCGTGTGGGCGAATGCACTGACGGAGTATGTGAACAGCTCGACTGGAAGCTCCTTTGAGCCGGTGTACTATCAGAGTGATCGCGCCGAGGTGCCACTGCGCCGCGCGACTCGGGTCGAGACGATTAGGCGGGATGTCCTCTATAGCCAAGACAATCCCTTCGTAAAGGAGACCGCCGACGGCTTTCGCCTTCCGAGTGCAGCGGAGTGGTCTATTGCGGCGCGCTACATTGTAGATGCCGACGGGGACGGCACGCTTTCAGAGCGTGAAGAACGCTACGGGGCCGCGTTCGCCAGCGGGGCCGATGCACCCCACGATCAGGCTGCGCAAAGTGATGTCGACGGAGATGGATTCGTCGAGGCCACAACCGAGGTCGCGGTGTTCTCGGAAAATGCGAATGGCTCCACTGCAGAGGTGGCGTCCAAGCGGGCGAACGGTCTCGGCATATACGACATGAGCGGGAACGTGTCCGAATGGGTTTTTGATTGGGATCCTGCTCGTTTTGGGCAGTACCGCGGCCTTCGCGGTGGAAGCTGGACCTCTGAATCCGAGGAAGTCCGGATCGACGCAGCATCCTACGGTCGACCCTGGTTCGAAGACGGCGTGAACGGATTTCGCGTCGTGCGTAGCGCCCTGCGCATTCCGGTGAGCTCCGTGGACCTTCCCGACGAGACGATCACCATTCCTCAAGGACGGCGGCGAGAGTTGAGCGCACGCATACAACCGGCGAACGCGTACAACCGGAAAGTCACCTGGGAAAGCAGTAATCCTGAGGTCGCGCCGGTTTCAGAGGAAGGCTTGGTCACCGGCCAAAGCGTCGGCCAGGCTACCATTACCGTAACGGCCGCGGACGGCGGATTACAGGACAGCGTGAGCGTTGAAGTTCGTGTCGCCGTGACCGGCATAAGCTTGAATCGTCAAAGCGCAACGCTGTTCGTCGGCGAGAGCGAGCAACTCGAGGCAACAATCAGCCCGGAAAACGCCGCCAACCGCCAGGTCCAATGGGAAAGTGCATCCCCTGAGGTGGTGCGGGTGTCCCAGGACGGGCGCGTTACCGGCGTTTCGGTGGGGACCGCGACGATTACGGCTACATCGGCTGAGGGCGCTTACTCGGCCAACTTCACCGCTGTGGTGAAGGAGTCGCTACAAATCGCGGGCCGGCATTTGAACATGGTATCGGTGCCCCCGGGCGACTTTCCGAAAGGCCTGAACGACGACCAGCGGGCAAGCGTAGGTCAGCCTTTCCGCATTGCGGAAACGGAGATCACGTACGCACTCTGGGACGCAGTCCGTAGCTGGGCCGAGTCCGCCGCAGAAGACGGCAACGACGCCTACGTTTTTCGAACATCCGGACGACAAGGCGGTTACTGGCCCTCACCCGTGGACACGAATGGATTGCACCCGGTTACTGAGCTCGACTGGCAGAGCGCTGTCGTGTGGACCAACGCTCTCACTGAGTACTATAACGGGCACAGCGACGCGGACTTGCGTCCGGTTTACTACGCCGACCAAGAGTTGACCCGGCCCCTTCGCAACGCCCATGCATTGGGAACAGATGACAACGGAGCCGGAAATGTATATATGGACACCTCGTCAAATGGCTTCCGGCTTCCGTCGGGAAACGAGTGGGAGCTCGCCGCACGCTTCAAGGGAAGTGATCAGACCGGCGGTGCCTTCGAGTTCCCTCCGGACGGCGATAGGTGGTGGACACCGGGCAACTACGCAAGCGGAGCCGAGGGTAGCGTGGATGACACCACGGCGACCCGCGCCGTAGCCGTGGTATCGGGAGTACCCGGCTCGACCGGCGAAGTGAAAAGTCGCGCCGCAAACGCTCTCGGCCTCTACGATATGAGTGGCAACATTGCAGAATGGACCTTGATGAGCGAGCCCGGCGAAGCGCTTCAACCGGCGAAACGCGGCGGAAGCTGGTTCGATGTTCCGGCGGAGTTGCGCGTCAGCCGAGTAGAGCGTGCCGCGACTGCCGACGGAATCGACGGTTTCACCGCCGGCCTCCGAGTGGTTCGCAGCGTAGCAATAGCGCCGAATGAAGAGGCCGCTCGGCAAGGCGACGACTCCGGTACTGATAAGGCGGATTCCACGGCCCAGCAGGTCGAACCGACCGTAGGGGATCTGCCGGAGGTCTCACCCTCAGCCCCAGAGCCGGAACCCGAAGGTGATACCGAAACCGGTGCACTGCCCACTCCGAAACCGGCGCCGGTTTCGGAGGATATTTCGGTGTCGCCGGATGAAAGCGGCCCACCGGATGCCGACGAACAGTCGCAGCCCGGCGCCGTCGTGACCCTGAACGAGAAGCCTGTACCGGGAACGGTGCAGGCTTTCTTGCTTGGTGACACCAGGCTCGAGCTGGTCTATGCGCCTGCGGGGACCATACCGGCGGGGCTACAAGACGCAGCTACGGTAACGGTGGCCGACCCGTTTTGGCTCGGACGCCGGGAGGTCTCCTTTTCGTTGTGGAAGATGGTGCGCGACTGGGGGCTAGAACACGGATATGAGATCCCCAGTGAGGGTGGACGCCACGTACTCCTGGATCTCGGGGAAGCTCCGGTCGGCCGAGTGAGTTGGCGCTCCGCGGTCGTGTGGGCGAACGCACTCACGGAGTTCGTCAATGCACACGCCGCCGCGGAGCTCGAGCCCGCGTACTACGCGGATCAGCAATACGACGAACCGGTGCGCTCGGCGCAGGCCATGGAAGGTTCGGGCGCAGTGTTTAGCAACGAAGGGGCAACGGGGTTTCGTCTGCCCACCACGGCGGAGTGGTCGCTCGCTGCCCGCTACGCCGGCAGCACTCGGAAAGAGGGATTCCTCACAAGCAAGGGAAGAACGTCCGAGGATGATCAACGCTACTGGCTTCCGGGAACGTGGGTGAGCGGGATGCAGAGCGAAAACGATTCTCCGACTCAGTACGCGGTGTTCAACGCTACGAGGCCGCGGCCGGTCGGCACAACCCGTGCCAACGCCCTCGGCATATTCGACATGAGCGGGAACGTCGAAGAGCTCTGTGCGGATGTTTTTCTCGGAAACGGCGGAAACCGGCGCTTTGTGCGTGGCGGCTCCTTCATTAGCTCTCGAAATCGTGTTGGAATCGGTCACACTCTCAGCGTTGCACCGGGCGATGATCTCTACATGGTGACCGGCTTCCGTGTCGCACGGTCGGTCTCCGCCGACGAAGCCCGCGAGTAGCAGCGGGCACGATTGAGAGCACGGCTGTTTTTGGAGCCGGCTCTGCGAAAAACCTGACCATAAAACTTCATAGTCAAAGCGCCTCGACTCCACTACCATAGTGACTCATGACTGATTTGCAGATTGCGCAGCAGGCTCGGATGAAGGCAATTGCGGACATAGCCGCGGAAGCAGGCATTCGCGATAGTGAATTGCTACCATGGGGGCGAAACCTTTCCAAAGTGGACCCCGCCGTGGTTGCAAAGCGCAGTTCCGAGAACCCGGAAGCCGCGCAGGACGCCCGCTACGTGGATGTAACGGCGATCACGCCGACACCTCTCGGCGAGGGCAAGACAACAACGACGGTAGGTTTGACTCAAGGTCTTGGACGCATTGGCCGGAAGGCCATGTGTGCCATCCGGCAGCCTTCAATGGGTCCGACTTTTGGTATCAAAGGCGGCGCCGCCGGCGGTGGATTCAGTCAAGTTTTGCCCATGGAGGAATTCAATCTCCACTTAACGGGAGACCTTCATGCGGTCGGCGTGGCCCACAATCTCGTTGCTGCGGCAATCGACAGTCAGCTCTATCACGAGTCTCGATGGTCCGACTCCTTCTTCGCGAAACGAGGACTGACAAGATTGGGTATCGACCCGTATGCGGTGCACTGGAAACGGGTCGTTGATATGAACGACCGCGCACTGCGAAACGTGGTCTTAGGATTGGGGGGCAAATCAGACGGTATCGTAAGGGAGTCCGGCTACGAGATCACCGTTGCAAGTGAGTTGATGGCCATTCTCGCGCTCGCAACGAACCTTCGCGATCTGCGGGAACGAATCGGACGGATGGTCGTTGCATCCTCTGAGAACGGATCCCCGGTAAGCGCGGAGGACCTCGGTGTCGCCGGGGCGGCTACCGTACTCCTCAAAGACGCCCTGTGGCCGAACCTTCTTCAGACGATCGAGGGACAGCCGGCCTTTGTACACACCGGACCTTTTGCAAACATTGCCCATGGAAACTCTTCCGTATTGGCCGACAACGTAGGCTTGTCCCTCGGGGGGTTCGTCGTCACGGAGAGCGGCTTCGGTTCGGACATCGGCATGGAGAAATTCTTCGACATCAAGTGTCGCGCTTCCGGCCGTATGCCGGACGCCGTTGCACTGGTCGCGACGGTTCGGGCACTGAAGATGCAGGGTGGCGGACCGGCCGTGCGCGCCGGCAGATCGCTTCCGAAGGAGTATACTGAGGAACAGCTCGAGCTATTGGAGCGAGGGCTGGACAACCTGCGTGCCCACATCCGGATTGCGCGGCTGTTCGGTGTACCGGTGGTTGTCGCACTAAACGCCTTTGACAGTGATAGTACCCAGGAACACGAACGGGTCATTGCGGCCGCGCGGGAGGCCGGCGCCTATGACGCCGTCGTAACCCGACATCATGCAGAGGGCGGTGCCGGTGCTGAGGAGTTTGCAAACGCGGTAACGAAGGCCGCGGACGAAGAGAGCCGGCCCGATTTTCTCTACGATCTGGATCAGACCATTGAGGAAAAGATCGAGACACTGGCGACCAAGGTGTACGGCGCCGAGCGGGTGGAATACAGCCCGGAAGCCCGCGCCCGGATCGAAGAGCTCAGCACGAGCGGCTACGGCGATCTGCCGGTATGCATTGCCAAAACGCAGCTTTCGATCAGTCACGACCCCTCGCTCAAAGGCGCTCCGAGCGGCTACGTCTTTCCCATACGTGAGATCCGCGCCAACGTGGGCGCCGGTTTCCTCTACGCCTTGGCCGGGGATATCCGCACAATGCCGGGTCTTCCGAGTGCGGCGGCCTACCGTGGAGTCGACATTGATGTCGAATCCGGACGCGTAACCGGCTT
>CAYFQV010000136.1:0-3006 GCA_964345195.1 uncultured Spirochaetaceae bacterium | reverse complement strand
CCGGCGAATATGGGTACAAAAAAGATTCCGTCCATTGTATGCCTTCAACGTTGCCGTGGCCCCTTTACGTAAGCCCGCGGGCGTAGGCCTGCAAATCGGACATATCGACGAACTCAAGAGCGCCGATGTGCGTGGCTTCCAGAATCACCGGCGGCGCAACGCCGGCCTCACGAGCCTCTTCCCAGCGCATGGCACACAGGCACCAACGATCCCCGGGCTTCAAACCGGGAAAGTGGAACTGCGGTCGCGGCGTGGATAGATTGTTACCCCGGCCCGCGGTGAAATCCAGAAACTCCTGCGTCATTTCCGCACAGACCACGTGGGTTCCGCGGTCGTTTTCTCCCGTATTGCAGAGACCATCTCTGTAGAAGCCGGTCAGGGGTTCTTCGGAGCAGCCGTGCAGTGGCTCCCCCCACACGTTTGCAGCCATATTATCCTCCTTCTGTACTGTATCTATACATCTTCCCACGCCGATCCGTCCGCTTTCATTCGAACGCTCGGACCGTTGCTCGAAAGGATAGCAATACGGTCGCCCCTGCGGCCACGAGCAAGGTTTGACACCCGCGCGCTCCGCTTCATACCTTCCCGAAAAATAAGATCTCGCAGGCATTTGAAACAGCGAACTCAACTGCGACCAAGTGAGGAAACAGCCGTATGAAGAGTGCAGGTTTGATCAAGCTTATAGCGACCATGGCGTTGATGCTGGTCACAGTCGGTGTCGGATCCGCCCAAGATGATGGCGACACCGGCCCCGCGCTGTGGCAAGTCTCCGACGCCGATACGACCGTCCATCTATTCGGCACGATTCATCTCATGACTGAAGGGGTGGATTGGTTCACCGGCACGCTGGAACGCGCGTTTGAGGAATCCGACACCCTGGTGGTGGAGGTCAATCAAACTGAAGTCTCCCGACAAAAGCAGCAGTCGGTTGTGCGAAGCCTGGCCGTACTACCGGAAAGCGAGCAACTCTCCGGAATAGTCAAGCAATCCACCATGGACTCGCTGACATCTCTTGTGGAACCCATGGGCGTGTCGCCGCGCGTGGTGGAGCGGTGGAAGCCGTGGTACGCCGGCCTAACCGTGACCGCGGTATTGGCGCAGCAGGCGGGATTCCTTCCACGGTATGGCGTCGACGTCACCTTGATTGAAAAGGCTTCCGAACGAGAGATGGAAGTCGAGTCACTCGAAAGCTTCCAGGAGCAGTTGGAGCTCTTCGATAGCCTCGATCGAGAAGAAAGCCTTTATCTGCTGCGGGACTCACTGGCAGAGCAGGGCGAGATCCAGCAGCTCTTCCGCGACCTCCGGGACGCCTGGATGGCGCGCGACCTGGAGACTTTGGAGTCTCTGATACTCGAGGCCGAAGAGGAGAATCCCGACTTCTACCGAGATGTTTTCATTGATCGAAACGAGCGTTGGACGGAAGAGCTTGTATCCATGTTGGAAGAGGAAAGTGGCACGGTCTTCCTCGCGGTGGGCGCCGGTCATCTTCTCGGTGACGAAAGCGTTCTCAGGATGCTCGAGGACGAAGGCTACGACGTGACAAGGACACGCGAGTGAGTCGGCGCCGGCCGTTCATGCGGCACTGTAGACGCGGCGCACCCACGCTTGAGACACGGACGCCGCTCTGCTACAGTCAGGCATGCCCGCCAGCCTCCTTTGGTACGATCTCGAGACCTTCGGCCGCCATCCTCAGTGGGACCGGATCGCTCAGTTCGCCGCCGTGCGCACGGACGAACAGTTCGAGCCGACGGGTGACCCTGTTGTAAGATACTGCCGATTGACACCGGACTACGTGCCGGACCCGCGCTCATGTCTCATAACCGGGATAACCCCGGCGGAGGTTGAAGAGAAAGGCGCGTGTGAACGGGACTTCGCGGCGGGAATTCACGAAGAGATGATGGTGCCCGCCACCTGCACGGTAGGATTCAACAGTATACGCTTTGATGATGAGTTCGTCCGCGCACTGTTCTATCGCAACTTCTACGATCCCTACCGCCGAGAGTATGCCCAGAACAACTCTCGCTGGGATATTATTGATCTGCTGCGCATGTGCCACGATCTCCGGCCCGAGGGGATGGAATGGGTCTCGGATGAAGAAGGTAAGCCGTCCTTCCCATTGGAGGAGCTTGCGCATGCAAACGGAGTGCCGTTGGACAACGCCCACGACGCCTTGGCGGATGTCTACGCTACGATCGGCTTGGGCAAGCGCGTCCACGACGTGAATCCGAAACTCTTTCGCTACTACTATTCTCTCCGTCGCAAGGATGAGGTTCGAAAGCGCCTGAACCTGACCGAGATGAAACCGGTGGTCCACACGTCGGCGGTGTTTACAAGGCCGGAGGGCTGCACGACAATCGTGATCCCTCTGAGTCAATCGCCGAACAACCCGAACGAGATTATCGCCTACGATCTTCGTCAGGATCCCCGTAGCTGGCTGGACGCGCCGCCCGACGAGATCCAGCGTCGGGTGTTTACCAAGAAAGAGGACCTTGGGCCGGAGGAGCGCATTGGTCTTACGGGAATCCAAATAAATCGATCGCCGGCAGTTGCACCTCTGGGAACCCTGGATGCAGCCAGGGCTCAGGCCTTGGGCATCGATATAGATCGATGTTTACGTCATGCCGAGCTCATTCGGGCCCGTCCCGATATTCTCCAACGTGTACGCCACGCCTATGCGGCCCGTCCCACTCGCAGTTACAGCGATCCCGACCTCCAGATCTATACGGGTGACTTCTTTCCGGACGAAGACCGAGAAGAGTTTGCACAGATACGAGAGCTGACGCCCGACGAGCTGAAACGGAATCCGCCGCGACTCTACGATCGCCGGGGCCCGGAGATGCTGTGGCGCTACATTGCCCGGAACTTCCCGGAGTCCTTGACGCCGGCGGAGGAGCGCCGTTGGAAGAGCTTCTGTGCCTCCCGCATTCTTACGCCCGAGGCGGACGGCGCGTTCGACATTACAAGTTTCAAGCGCTTCGTGCAGAATAGACTCTCCAGGGTGGATAC
>CAYFQV010000135.1:0-8690 GCA_964345195.1 uncultured Spirochaetaceae bacterium | reverse complement strand
CGCTTAGGACCGGACTCCGATGGGATGCCCATCCACCAAACTTGACAGTATCCCGCAAAACGTTCATGTGTTCAAAGCTCAAGACTCTCTCGCCGATCTCACCCAACACATCCCGCCGGAAGGATGGAAAGAGACTTCTCGCCCAACCGAAAGTAATCGCGGTCATTGGGAATCTCGAGGCGATCAAGCGGATTCTCTGGCACCTTCTGAACAACGGCAGATCGCCATCCGGTTTCGATCTTGATCGCCTCAACGGATCGTTTCCTCTGTGACACTCTTGGGAAACGTGTTCCCACTTCTCGCCGTAAACTACACCGAGACCGCTTCTTCTCCTCCTATCGGTATGGTACTGCGAAATGCGATCGTCGCTCCATTCTCGTGAAATCTCGCACTGGATGACGGTTTTGCGGTTGCGCTCCGAGATAGGTTTTCCTATTACTTAGTCAGGGCTTATCGAGTTACTCTCTTCGAGAGCGACTCTGCCACATCGAAAGCAAGGACGACACGATATGCAACTCCATGCACGAACGAAGAAGGAGCTGTTTCGGATTCAGGAGCAAGCCCGAGAGCAGCTGGTAAGCAATGTCATGCCGTTCTGGGTCAATAATGCATGGGATTCCGAGTATGGTGGGTTTCTTACCAGGCTGGACCGTCAGGGACGGAGGTTGGACTCGACCGAGAAGTTCCTCATGATGCAAGTGCGTATGCTCGCCAGCTTGTCTTGGACATATGAGTTTGGTATTCGAGACGGTGAGTACTTGCAGCTGGCTGAGAAGACCTTCGAGTTTTTGATCGATTCGATGTGGGACTCAAACGAACATGGTTTTTTCTTCACCGTTGGGCGCGACGGGCGACCGCGATCGCGACGTAAGAACACTGACGCGCACGCCTACACGCTGACTGGGCTGTCGGCGTACTACGCAGTGTCAGGTGATGGTAGAGCCGCTGAATATGCAGAACGGGTACATGACCTTTTGGAAGCAAAGGCTAAGGATGGGAGCCTTGGCTATTTGGAAGACTTTGACGGACAGAAGTTCGAGCCGCTGAACGCGGAACAGATGGATCTAGCTCCCGGTGCAGATGTCAAGACGGTGGATATGCACACCAATGCAATGGAAGCTTTTTCATACTTGATGGAAGCCACTTCCGGCCGCATCGGAGTAGATGCTCTCACACAAGTGCGCAACTTAATCATGAGCAGTGGTATCGACCCTGACCATGGTTGCTCAATCACTGCCTTCACAAGGGAATGGGTGCCGATCCCAGACGCTGCTGGGAACATGACTACTTCTTTCGGCTTGAATGTCGAGCTTGCGTGGCTATTGCTCAAGGCCGAGGCACTTATAGGCTCTCGGGGTACCGAGGTTGTGAAAGTTGCCAAGCGCCTGGTAGATCATGCGCTTAAGTATGGCTTTGACTGGGACAGAGGAGGACTCGCGGCGCACGGACCATATGACGAAACGACCGAAACGGCGGAGGAACGCGGAGCGGCTAGCACGATAAGACCATGGTGGACACAGGCCGAACTTATGAACGCACTCGTTGACCTATCTTATATGACTGAAGAGCTTCACTACGTTGAGGCGCTAACGAAACAGTGGGAGTGGATCTGGGAGCACCAGATTGATCACGAGTACGGAAGCTGGTACCAAGAGATCGATCCGGCCGCCAACAGTCCCGTCACCAGCGACAAAGGAGGCGAGTGGAAGACCTCCTTCCATGTGAGTCGAGCCCTTATTCGGATTGTTGAGGGTATCGAACGGATGGCCTATGGGAAAGATAAAACGGCTGGTCCGAAAGTACCGGGTATCCCATATTAGGTTTTGGAGGATTCTTGACCGATACCGGCATTTCTGAAGATGGTTACAGGCTGCACCCCATAACCAGTTATGCAAATTGCGAGCAAGCGCTAGAAACTACAGCGGTGTTAGCAACAACATATGGCCACGTGGAAATCTTCCGGGAAGAGCAAGAGGGTTCTCTGTGAGAAACACGGTCTCGGCTATTGCCGCCCTCACGCATTTGATTTGACCCGATATTGCGGGAAACATCCCGTTTCTCCTCCACCGGCAGTCATCGATCCGCTAGAAGTCCCATAGAGGTCCCATTTACGGAGAATTGCTCAGCTCAGGTTTTCAAAGACGCGACAACGAAGTAGTACCCAAGTGGCCCCGGGTGCGCTCTCCTGTCCTGGCGGGCCTGTGCTCAGCCCTTGACCGATCCTGACATGAGCCCCTGCACGAAGTACCGCCCGGAAACGAAGTAGATGAACAGCGTCGGGAGAGCCGCGATCATGGCACCAGCAAAGTGCACGTTGTACTTCTTTACGCCGGTAGAGGACTGGACCAGATTGTTCACCGCCACGGTGAGTGGCTGCGAGCCGGAGTCCCCGAAGGAGGCCCCGAAGAGGAAGTCGTTCCAGATATTCGTCGTCTGCCAGATAATGGAAACCATGATCACCGCGGCGGAGTTCGGCAGAATGATCCGGGTGAAGATCTTCATGAAGTGCGCGCCGTCGACCTGTGCGGACTGAACCAGTTCAGAGGGAAGACTGATATAGGTATTCCGGAAGAACAGCGTGGTAAAGCCCACACCGTAGGCGACGTGGATTAGTACCAACCCCGCCGTTGAGCCTGCCAGGCCGAGAATACCGAGAATCCGGGCCGAGGGAATGAGTACGATCTGAAAGGGTATGAAGCAGCCGAAGAGAATGAAACCGAACACCACATTGTCCCCTTTGAAGCGCCACTGTGCCAGAACGAAGCCGGCCAGGGACCCGAAAAGGACGGAGATGAAAACGGCGGGAATCACCATCTGGACGGAGTTCATGAAGTAGGGACGCAGACCGGTGGCCTGCACGCCTACCTGGGCGGTCGCCCAGGCCTCCTTCCAGAAGTCCCAGGAGAACTGCTCGGGAAACGCCATCATATCGCCGCGGCGAATCTCCGCGAGGGGCTTCACGGAGTTCACCACCATGACGTAGAGCGGCACAGTGAAGAAGATCGCAAAGAGGATAAGAAGAAGGACGATCAGATAGCGCCCCCAGCGGGACACGTGAATGGTCCTTGCGTGACTCATGATGCCTGCCTCCTCACGCCTTTCCCGCTTTGACGGTGCGCTCCCGCACCTGCGAGCGAATGTACGGAACAATGATGACCGCCATCATGAAGAGCATGACGACCGCCGAGGCGGCGCCGACCGCCATCTGCGACCTCGTAAAGGTGTAGGAGTACATAAAGGTCGACGGCAGGGCGCTCGATCTGCCGGGACCACCTCCTGTCAGCGCCACGACTAGATCGTAAGATTTGATTGCCATATGGCCGAGAATAACGAAGGCTGAAAGGAAGGAGGGCGCAAGCTGGGGAATGACGATCCGTGTGTATACCTGAGAACTCGTCGCCCCATCCACCACGGCCGACTCGAGAACGGCCTCATCGACACCGCGGAGACCTGCGATAAAAATCACCATCACAAAACCGCTCACCTGCCAGACTCCGGCAATCACAACCGTATAAATTGACATGCCCGCCGTCTTGATCCAGTCGAACTGGAAATTCTCGAAGCCCCAGCCCTGAACGATTGTCTCCAGGCCGATTCCAGGATCGAGGAACCACTTCCAGGCGGTACCCGTAACAATCAGCGAGATCGCCATGGGATAGAGGAATATCGGCCGGAAAACCGTCTCTCCAAGTCGGTTCAGATCAATCAGAATGGCGAGGAAAAGGCCGATAAGCGTGCTCAGGCCAATGTACAAGACGAAGAAGATCACCATGTTTCGCAGGGCTATGTGCCAGAGATTCAGGCCAAATAGCCTCACGTAATTCTCCGTACCAAGCCACTCAAGACTCGGCAGGAGCGTGGAGTTCGTAAAGGACAGGTAGATAGTAAAGAGAATAAATCCGTATACGAACACCAGTACAATCAGCACCGTGGGGAGTAGGACGAGGCCCGCCGTCAGATCATCATTACTCAGACGCCATTTCTTTGTCACGTTAGCACCCGTCTCGGCCAGTTTGGTCTGACATCGCCGCTTATGTTACCACTGACCTCAGCATCGGTCAAACGGTATCCGCCCGCCGGATATTCGTCATTGACGGCTGACATAGCTCGGGCTATACTCCTTCGTATCTTGACTACGAAAATCCGAAAAGGGGGTAGCTATGAGAAAGCTCGTAGCAGTTATGACGGTACTCATGGTACTGTCGGCAGCGGTTGTCTTTGCAGGCGGCGACCAGGAAACAAGCGAAGCTGAGGCAAATGAAGTAGAAGTTTTGCACTGGTGGACTTCCGGTGGCGAAGCTGCCGCACTGAACGTGCTCAAAGAGCGCGTTGAGGAGGAGGGTGTCACATGGGTCGACTCTCCGATTGCGGGCGGGGCCGGAGAGCAGGCCATGACGACCCTGCGCTCTCGCGTCACGTCGGGGAATCCGCCCGCGGCGGTTCAGTTCCTTGGCTTCGACATGCGGGACTGGGCGCAGCAGGACGTCCTTGCGGACCTCTCCGACGTTGCGGAAGAGAATAACTGGGAAGATGTGATTCCCGCGGCCGTTCTGCAGTTCGCCACTTACGAGGGCGACTGGGTCGGCGCCCCCGTGAATATTCACAGCCCCAATTGGATTTGGGCGAACCTCTCCATCATGGAAGAGCTCGGGCTGTCTCAGCCGACCAGCTGGGAAGAGCTCGTCGCAGCCATGGAAGCCGCCGAAGAGGCCGGGTACGTCGGCTTAGCCCACGGCGGACAGGATTGGCAGACAGCGACCATGCTGGAGAATTTGGTTCTCGCCGTCGGTGGTCCTGAGTTCTACGGCGACACCATGAACGTTCCCATTGATACGGATGCCCTGACCTCCGACACCATGGTTGAAGTTTTCGACCGCATGGACGTCCTTCGCGGCTTTGTCGACGACAACTTCAGCGGCCGCGATTGGAACCTCGCCACCGCCATGGTCATTGAGGGCGATGCGCTCTTCCAGATCATGGGCGACTGGGCCAAGGGTGAGTTCTTCAACGCGGACATGGTGGCCGGCGAAGACTTCACCGGTTTCCGCATGCCCGGCACCGAAGGCGCCGTCACCTTCAACACGGACTTCTTCGCCTTCTTTGAGGTCCAGGAAGGCAAGCGACCGGCACAGCGTGAGCTGGCACGGCAGGTCATGGCTCCCGAGTTCCAGATTGCCTTTAATACCGTCAAGGGATCGATTCCGGCTCGGATGGACGTCTCCATGGAAGAGTTCTCTATCATCGGTCAGACCGCCATGGAACAGCTGCGCGCCGCTTCCGACGCCGGCCAGGTCTACGGCTCTTTGGCACACGGCCATGGCGCTCCCGCAGCCATCCAGAGCGCGATCTTTGACGTTGCGAGTAACCACTTCAACGGTCAGTACGACTCCTCGGAGGCTGCCGCGCAGGCCCTTGCAGATGCGGTAGCGGACGTGCAGTAAGTACGCCGCTGCACACAGGACAGAAAGCTGGAAACGGGGGC
Organism: uncultured Spirochaetaceae bacterium; assembly: GCA_964345195.1. GTDB lineage: Bacteria > Spirochaetota > Spirochaetia > DSM-27196 > PWMO01 > CAYFQV01. The sequence goes on along the minus strand of CAYFQV010000135.1, from coordinate 3,208 downwards.
GGCCAATATTTAGGCCGTCCTCGTTTTTTTGGGTGACGACGGTCGCAGGAGGGAAGTGCGCAGGAAGAAGAAAGCGGGTGAGTGTCCCCTATTTCTCGAGAGGTAGCCCCTGTAGCCACTCGGTAGTGGCGGCGAGGTCCCGGCTTTTGAATACCAGAGACCCCGGCGTGACCATGTCGGCGCCGGCGGCCCGAAGGAGCGGCACCGTGTGCTCCCGGATTCCGCCGTCGGCGGAAACCTTGACGGTAGAACCAAGTCCTCGCACCGCGAGCATCTCTTTCATGGCGTGAACTCGATCGGGAGCGCGATCATCCATTTCAACCCCTTTGACGCCAAGGGGCGTTCCCATCATCAAGACCAGGGAGATGCGATCTGCGAACTTTTCGACGATCCTCGGATCCGTCTCGAGCTCTACGGCCACTCCGGCAGACTGGCCACGGCTGCGAACAAGATCGATCGCCTCCGATGTCTCGGAATTGTCTGCGTGTACAGTCAGCAAATCCGCCCCGGCATCCAGAAAAGCGGGGGCGAGGGCGGCCGGGTGCTCGGTCATCAGATGCACATGGAGGGGCGTCTCCGTGTGTGCCCGCAGTGCGGCGACGAGATCCGGAAAGAAGAGGAGCCCCGGGACGAAGTGCGCATCCGCCACGTCAATGTGATAGAAATCGGCGTAAGGCTCTGTGGCTCGAATGCTCTCTCCCAGAGCGGCGAGGTCGGCCGACCAGAGCGAGTAGTCCGCGAGAAGGCGCTGCCGCGGAAGGCGTGACCATATGCTCATGCCGATATGCAACTCCGTTCGGGCGCGTTCGTCAAGGCCCGGGTATCTGGCCCCTGTACGCGGAGCGGAAGGATTTGTTGACTCTCCGGGAGAAGCACGATACTGTGTGGCCGACACCTGAGGAAAGGAGCCGTCATTCGACTCTTTATCTTAAATCTCAATCCCGGCTATGACCATTGGGTGCTTCTAGATCACCCACCGGAGCTTCCTCACATCCTTCGAGGCAGTTCCGTCGTTCACCAGATAAACGGCAAGGGTCTAAACATCGCCCGGGTGCTCTCCATGCTCGGTGACTACGAGTACATCTGCATGAACATTCTCGGCGGCGCCATTGGCCGGCTGATCGCACAAGAGGCGAAGGAGCTCGCCATTCCCATGGTGAACGTCTGGGTGGCGGAAGAGACGCGGATAAACATCTCCGTGGTCCACCAGTACGACGGTCGCAACGATGTACAGGTGGTCAACGAGTCGGGACCGCGATTGACCCCGAAAGAGGTCGCCGACTTCAAGCGGACGTTTATTGACACTCTCCGCCGGGACCATCTGGTCGTTGTCTCCGGGAGTGTCGTGCCGGGCTTCACGCCGGATGATCTGCAGGAGCTTGCGGCGCGGACAAGGAGTGCCGGGGCTTCTCTGGCCGTCGACATTGCCGGCGATTGGCTGAAGGCGCTTGTTCAGGAGGAACCCGCAATTCTGAAGGTAAACGACGATGAGCTTCGCCTTGCCTTCGATATCGACCCGGAGAAGCTCGGTGACCTTGACGCGTTTCGTGATCAATATAGGATCAGGGAATTGATCATTACCTACGGAGCCCGCGGCGCGGTTGCCCTAACAACTGAAGGGGCTCTCCGGGCGGTTCCGCCCGACATTACGGTGAACTACGCGGTCGGGAGCGGGGATTCTTTCTTTGCCGGCTATCTACACTCCCGCCGGACGGGAACTTCCCTGGCAGATGCGCTGAGAACCGCAAGCTCCTGTGGAACCGCAAACGCCACGAAGTATGGTGCAGCGCTGATCACGCGCAGTGACTACGAAGCGTTCCGTGACCGTATTCGTATTGAAGAGGTCCAGCATGAACAGCTATTTGGGGATTGACGTCGGCACCACCAACACGAAGGTACTGGCGCTCCACGAGGACGGCTCATCGCAGATACTGCACAGCAGTCCCACGCCCGTGTACACCCGAAACGGCGTCTCTTTCTTCGACATGGCCGCTTTAGAGAAGCGCCTCTCCCTCGCGGTCGATGAGGCGTGGGATCGCTTGGACGTCCGGGGCATCAGCTTCTCGAGCGTAGGAGAGTCCGTGGTCCCCCTGGACGCAGAGGGAATCCCCCTCGCCGATCCGCTGGTATGGTACGACCGCATCACCCTGGATCTGTTCCGGGGACTTCGTGACCGGGAGGATCTCTTCCCCTACGAGGATCGCGGTCTCGGGATGAAGCACACCCTCGGCGTCTATAAGATGCTCTGGATGAAACAGAACCTGCCGGCCGTTGCCGGGGTGCGACACTGGCTGCCGGTTTCCTCGTACCTTCCGTACCGCTGGTCCGGTGAGATGCACTGGGATTTCTCCCAAGCCTGTCGGTCACATCTGCTCAACATTCACGAGCGCAGCTGGGACGAGAGGGCCCTGAAGGAGCTTGGCCTGACCGGGGAGTTACCGCCCCCGGACTACATGGGCAGTCGGGTGGGAACGACGCATGGTGGGATTCCCCTCTATCTCGGTGGGCACGATCACATTGTGGGCATGAACGGCGTGCGGATTCTCTTCGGGAGTGAGACGATCTTCGACTCCATTGGCTCTGCATCGGTTCTCGGTGGCACCGTGTCTCTGGAATCGGATCAGATGCGGCGCACTCTAGCAGGGGCGGACGACATGATTGTCGGCGTGGCCCATGCACCGGGGACCTACTATGCGGAGAACTCCACCCGCTACTTCGGTAAACTTCTGGAATCGGTGGCGCGTCTTCTCGGGGCTGAGGACATCGGCCTTTTCTATGATGAAATGAATGACTCCTTGGCGCAGCGAAATGAAGCGGCGACCGCCTTCCCGCTGTTCTTCGTCGAGGGCGACCGGATCGTGCGGCAGCAGAAGACCGGCTTTGATGTTCGGAACTTGGATGTCACCATGTCCCGGGAGGACCTGGTCTGGGGGCTGTATCTCTATTTGGCCGTGACGACACAACTCATTGTTGAAGAGCTTCAAGACCTCTTCCATGAACCGCGTCTTGTTGCCGGTGGCGGGGCGAGCCGAAACCCCTTGCTCATGCAGGTGACCGTGGATGTGCTGAATCGGCCGATGACCCTCCTCGAGCAGTCGGAGCTCTCCGGCCTAGGGGCGGCACTGACCGCGGCGGAGAGTGCCGGGGATACGCGGACCCTGGATAATACCCGACGAGATCTCGAAACGCAAACCCTCGAGCCCTCGCC
>CAYFQV010000134.1:3890-8843 GCA_964345195.1 uncultured Spirochaetaceae bacterium | reverse complement strand
CAAGAGCAGCCCCAAAACAGAACCGGAGACAAAGGCGCTGACCAGCTTGAACACCGCAAAGGGCAAACCGAAGAATCCGTACGAGACTGCAAGGGAGTCGACCCCGGTCTGGGGCGTGGCGGCGAGAAAGGAGAGTACACTGCCGCGACCGGCGCCCTCCCGGCGAAGCGATACCGCGAAGGGCAACACACTACAGGAACACAGGGGAAGTGGCGCGCCGGCCAGCGAGACCAGCACGGGCGCCGCAGGGTTGCGAGAGGAGGCGACGCGGCCTACGAATCCCTCGGGAATGAGTAGCTTCAACAGTCCAGCCAGGAGCAATCCGCCGAGCAGGTAGGGCGCGGCCTCGAGAAGAATATGCCAAAAAAGCTCGCCGAAAAACGCGTTGAGAAGCTGCACCGGAAAACCCTCCCGCTCCTTGCGGTCCGAGACTACTCGATACCGTGCAACACCCACAAGAGCCGGCGCCGAGGCAAGAGCCGGCGCGGACCCACGAACCGACGCAGCCGGCTCGGATACAGCCCGGGGCATGCACGCTCCGCGGTCTTGTCGTGGTCTCGACGCAGCGCTATCCTGCGAAAGCATGATGCGACGCGCACTATGGAGACGGCGCCTCGGCGGCGAACAATCCCTTCCGCATATTGAGACGCAGCGATTGGCGTTGACCGTGCTCGACGGCGACCATGCGGATGAAGTTCTCGACTACTATGAGCGCAATCGGGAGTTCCTGCGTCCATGGGTGCCGGAGCGTGCACCGAACTTCTATACACGTCGATATCAGCAGCAGGTTCTCTCTCGGGACGTCGCGGAAGCTCTCGGTGGGACGAAGTTTCCCTTCTGGATCCGAAGAAAGCGAGACGGCCTGCTTCTCGGTGCGGCGGTTTTCTCAAACGTTATCTACGGTTCGTTCCAGTCGTGCTTCTTGGGATACAACCTGGACGTCGCCGCCGTGCGACACGGCTTCATGATCGAGGCCCTTCGGGCGGCGATCCAATACATCTTCGAAACGGTGAGGCTGCACCGCATAGAGGCCAACGTCATGCCGCGCAATGAGGCTTCACGCACACTTCTCGAGCGCTTGGGCTTTCGAAGCGAGGGATACTCGCCGCGCTATCTCGAGATCGCCGGGAAGTGGGAGGATCACCTACGCATGGCGCTGCTGCGTGAAGAGTGGGAGGCGGCTCGACAGGCGTGAACGTCGATAGCCTCGAACCTCGATAGCCTTGAACCTATCTACTCGCCGAAACCGAAGTTGATACGTCTCATCCCGTATGTCTGATGCTCCTCGAACACGCCCCGATCAACGAAGTACTGCTGTAGTCCGGGCGGCACGAAGGAAAGCGCCGTTCGCGTAACCGTGAGTTCAGCCGGACTCGTATGCTTGGTGCCAAGGTGGAAGATGAAGTTCACATCCGCGGACACCACATCCCCGGTGCTACCGGCGTCTTGATAAGTGGTATTCCCGAGATGCAGCGCCATACGGTAGGAGACCAAGTTCTTCAACTGATAGTGCTCCACATTTGCAATGACGCGGTTCATGAACAGACGAAACAGCGGGACGATCGGCATGCAGCGCTCGCCGTCGTAGGGGAAGAGGAGGAGCCCGCTGAATTGTTTCCACATCCAGATATGACCGCCATAGCGCTCGGTCTCCGATAGGAGATGTTCTCGAAAGCTCTTCACCACCCGAGATGTATAGGCATCACTCGTGTGGGCATTGTAGCGGGCCATGTCGTCGAGCTCGACGAAGAGCAGCCAGAAGCTGTACTCCTCCCCGGAGATGACGCCGCTCCAGTCCGCCCCGGAGAGAATCTCCCGCGGGGGCCTTTCGATCTCCGGGATCTGCAACGCCGGTGTCGCGGCAAGCGCCGCCTCCCGCGCATCTTGCCCGCCGGGCCCGGCGGACACGTGGGCTGCCGCCGGCGCGTCCGGCGCGTGAAAGCGCTCACGAGACAGCCCGGCCTCGAGGACTGCACGAGAGAGGAAATCTCGCCCTCCGTGAAAGAACACTTGAGCGGGATCGTCCACGACGCCCTCGGGATCGAACACCGCTACGCACTCCGGCCGCCGTTCCGCGGCCCGCTCGACGGCCGCCCAAAGCGCAGGTCCGGCAAAGCCGGAGGCATCGATATAAAAGAGGGAGTCTTCCGGCGCCTCTTCCAGAGCGTTGTCCAGCTTGCTCGGCGCCACCTTCACCAGGCGGTTGCGGCTCGCCTCACCGTCGGCGGCCCGGCCTTTGAGCGCCGCAAAGAGGCTCGCCCTGCCCTTCGACGAAACCAGATGAATGGTCATACCGGAACGCCGCTCCCGTCGAACTGCAAGGCGTAGCTTCGATAGGCTGATTCTCCGTTTCCGCTTGTTATGCGGAAGCATTTTTGCAATAGAGGGTCAAGGGTGTGAAAGACCGGAGCGCTCACCGTGAGGGTATTGGCCTCAGTGTATTGCGCCTCGATCTCCTGAGCCTTCTTGATTGCCGGCGCATGCTGGAGCTCTGAGAAGTCGCCGTCGTACTCGAGATACCCGGTGTTCACAGCCGCCCGCAGCTCAACCGGCGTGTCGAGGGGATTGGAAACGGCGTTGTAGAGCTTCAGCTCGTGGAGGAGCTCCATACCGCTCTGCACCGCCGTGCTGCCGACATCCCCGGCGTAGAACGCCGCGACACCGCCGTCCCCCTCCCAAAACCACAGACGCCCGTTTCGCTTCTCAATGGCCCGAAGCAGCAGCCGTCGCAGCGCGGTGTACACGGCGTCCATAGCTTCCGTGCCGTGGCGGCGAACCATATCCGAGTTGCCCTTCACATCCACCGCCAGGAAACCGAGATGGTACTGCGCTCCGTCGAGCAACACCCCCCAGTTCAGCGTCTGACGCTGAGCGGCATCCTCGACGAAGGTGCCGCTCGCCGTATGGAACAGATAACCGTCTTCCCGCAACTCCTCCACGATATTCTGCAGACGTGGAATCCGAATCTTTCGACCCACGAAGCCGTTTCGATGAATCTCGACGAGAAGCTCGACGAACGAAAGAAGGTAGCCGAATTGTCCCATATCCTCGACGATCTGTTTCGCGGCATCATTGTTGGGGACCGAGAGACTACTGGGTACACCGCTGCGCGCGTGGATGTCGTAGTTGTGAATAATGCGGCGAGCCACGTGCACCATGGTTTGCACATCCATCGACTGACTGAGCGCACGCACCAGTTTGTTCCGGAGTCGAATTCGCAGTCGCATATCCTCGCTATTATTCAATAGGTCGATGTTTACGCGCAACCCAAGCGAACACGGGGCCTGCGCGCAACGCAGCGGGCCACGCTACACCGCTATCTCGCCCTGCAGGTAGAGGCGAGCTCGGCCGCCGATAAGCACCCGGTCGCCCCGCAGCTCGCAGCGCAGCCTGCCGCCTCGGGCGGACAGTTGCTCCGCGGTCATCACGGTCTTGCCAAGGCGCGATCCCCAGAAGGGAGCCAAGGTGGTATGCGCAGAACCGGTGACCGGATCCTCATCAATACCGACTTGTGGAGCGAAGAAGCGGGAGACGAAATCCGCGTGGCCGTCCGAAGCGGCGGCGGTAACGATTACCCCTCGCGTCGGCAATGACGCAAGCTTCCGCAGGTCCGGCGCCATGCCGGCAATTCGGCTCGGATCGTCGAAAACCGCCAGAAGGTCGCTCCGACCGGCGTACAGCTCCGTCGGGGCGGCGCCCAGAGCCCCCGTCACCGCCTCGGCAAGCCGCGCAAGCTCACCCGGATTCGGTGCCGCCACGAGATCGGCGGGAAAGTCGAGAACCAGATCATTATCACCGCAGCTAACCGGAAGACGGCCGCTGCGCGGCGAGGAGAACACAAGCTCGCCGGCACCGCGCTCCGTCATGACGACGGTGGCGGCATATGCGCTTGCAAGAGTCGCATGACCGCACAGGTCTACTTCCATGGTCGGGGTGAACCAGCGGATCTCGTAGTCGACTCGTCGGTCTGCATCCCGTTCGTCCGGAGCGCGGAGGAAGGCGGTCTCGGCAAGGTTGTTCTCAGCGGCGATCCCCTTCATGAGCTCGTCGGTCGGCCATTCCGGGCCGACCGGGACCACCGCCGCGGGGTTTCCGGAAAAGCTCCGATCGGGGAGCACAAATGCATCGATCTGATAGAGGGGATATCTGGGCATACCTGCGTGGTAATCCACGCACGCGCCGTGGTCAAGTACCCTCGTTGCCGGCGGCAGGGATAGCTCGCCGCCGGCACGTCTCGGGGCCTTCAACGCTTACTCGTTCCACGAGCCCGGTGCTCGGAAACTTGCTTCTATGAAACTCGCCGTCTAAAAGTAGGGCTGGAATTTAGTGCCGCCTCCCCCGTCTTCAGGCTCCTGAAACTCCCACACGGCGTACAGCGTTACATCGTCGGTAATATTGAAGGTGTCATCCTGTGTGTAGTCGTCTCCGTTCGCGTCCGGTTTCGTGTTCCACCCTCCGAAGGTGTACCCAACTAGGGTGAGCTCGTTGACGTTGCCAAACACGGTTACTGAATCACCGGCGGTATACGTACTGCCGTCTACGGGCACCTGACCGTCACCACCGTTCGAATCGTATGTGACGCGCAGGTCGGTTTCGGCGGCGGAGATTCCCACCGTGCCGTCGGAGTCCATGAGCGTGGTGATCTGCTCCGCCGTCAGCGCTTGCGAAAAGAACGCGACATCATCAATGGAGCCGGAGAAGTTTTCAGTACTACCTCCAAAACTGCTATCAGGTCGACCGCCGATCGTCACCTCGCCGCCTCCCAAAGAAAGGGAAACGCTCTCTTTGCTAGCGACCCTGGAACCGTCTTTAAAGAGGCGTCCGGTACCCCCGTCATACACCATAGCAACGTGGGTCCAGGTGTCCTCTGGAAAGGTGTTGCCGCCGTCACGAAACTCGGATGCCCCGTTCATGAAGCTCGCTGCAAGCGAGCCGTCCTCCCAGCTCTCGGAG
>CAYFQV010000134.1:0-3790 GCA_964345195.1 uncultured Spirochaetaceae bacterium | reverse complement strand
TTGAACGAGAGGTCGGTGTATTCGCCGTCGTCGAAGGGATAGTAGGCAAGGAGCCCCTGGTCCCCATCCAGGATCGAGTCTTGGAGATTGACCGTAATGTTCGTCCGGGCGCTCTCACCGTCCGCGGTCACCCTGATCGCCGCCTCGAGGAGGGGGTTTTGCTCATAGTCGAACTTCCCGCGATCGAGTACCGTCACCTCTCCCTGACCATCGATCGCCATGGCGCTGACGGGGGTGGAAAAAGTCATTTCAAAATCGGGAGTGCCGCTGTGCCCGCTTACCGCTACCGTCCCGAGAACCGTACCGTTCTCAACGCCTTCGGAAACCGTCACCTCGAATCCGGTTGCGCCAAAGCCGGTATCCCCGGCGTCCTCGTCCCCGCCGTCCTCGTCCCCGCCGTCCGCAGCGTCCTCAGCTCCGCTCCCTGAGCCGCCGGGTCCCCCGTCGACATTAACCGGATTGGCGCAGCTTCCCAGAACGCATAGCGCGGCCAGAAAAGTGATCAGCACCGCGACCAACGCTCGCATTCTTTTACTCTTCATCTCTATTCTCCTTACAGATATGGATGCCCGCCGGCGGGCATCTGTAAGTAAGTAATACGACTGCGCAGATAAGGTTTCTTGTCCGCAATTGCTTTTTTCACTGAAGGCGTGGGGTTTTGCGGGGATTACCCGGCGACAGAGGGCGAAAGAGGAAACGCCCGGAGCTCGGCAGGTCCAGGCGCCGCTGCGGCGTACGATCAGCGCTCCGCGGCGTCCCCGTCCCGTGCCGCAGCTTCGCTTGCCGAAATCAAGCGCTGGACCTCAATACCATCTTCGAGCGTGGGCGCGGGCACCCCGTGAGCTACACTCGAATCCCCGTCCAGCAGCCGGATGAACTCCTGGTAGGTCGAGAAGCGCTTGGCGAAGCGGTACTCCCGTTGCCGCCCATCCCGGCGTTGCACCCTGAGAGCAATCTTACTCCGCTCCAGATCCACGAGCAGTCGTCCCTGCGCACAGTCGGCATCAATGATGATGTTATTCGTATGTCCGGGACTCGCGTAGCTCGCGTCCACCCGTGCGCTCCCGCCTCCCTGAAGCTCGAGATGCGTCCGGAAGCTATCGTGCATATCACAGCTAAACCCGCTTCCGGCGGCTTTATCTCGGTCCGCGGCTTTCCAACTCCGCGCGGTGACCGTGCGGGCTTCGCCGCACGCCGCGAGCAGCAGATAGAACAGATGGCTGCCAAGGTCGCGCGCGGCGCCGCCACCTCCATGACTAGAGCTAATGCGCCAGAGCCACCGACTGTTCCGCCACCACTCTCCCCACACGCTGCTGATGAGCCAGCTCTGCAGGTAAGAAAGCCGAAGCGCGCGAACCTCGCCCAGAAGTCCGGAACGAAGCAAGTGCACCGCCCCGAATATGGCGGGATAGTTCATCTTGGAGAAGTTGCACACCACCAGATGGGAGTTCGCGGGTCGATCACCGAGGGTTCGCCGAAGACCACGCTCGGGAGCGCTGGTGCCTCTCGGCCACGGCGATGCCAGGGCGCCCAGTACCTCCGCTTCCTCCATGCTCGCCACAAGCGGCTTCTCCATGAAAAGCGGCGTATCCCCGGCAAATACATCCCGAGCCACGGGTAGATGCTCTCGATCCGCTACGGCCACACTGATCCCGTGAATGCCTTCTTTGTCGAGAAGCTCAGGAATTGAGGAATACCAGCGGTGTATCTGATGCTCTCGAGCAAAGGCCGCCGCCCGATCACCGGAGCGGTCATAGCATGCCACAACGCGCAGCCCTGGAAAGCCTCGAAAGCGGCGCACGTGATAGGCGGCCATGGCGCCGCTGCCGGCGACGGCCAGTCGGACTTCATCGCTGCGGGCTCGGCCGGCACTGCTCATGCAAAACCTCTTCAGCTCGGGGCGCTCGTGGTTGACTCCCGACTTACGTAACTCGTGTCGAGCCATTTCGCAATGGCCCGTTTTCGTTGTCCCATAACCATCTCGACCAACAGCGCGGTTGCGGCGCGTCCGCTCTCTTCGATCGGATTATGCACCGTGGACAGCCGCGGTGAAACATCCCGCGCGGGATGCAGATCATCATAACCGATTATGCTGATATCTTCAGGCACGCGGATGCCCATGTCTTCACACGCCGCGAGTGCTCCAAGCGCAGCCCGGTCGGATGCGGTCATGATGAGCGTAGGCCGCTTCGAGGACTCGCCGGCCAGGAGCCGAATGCTAGCTTGGTACCCGCTGGTACGTGAGAAATTGCCGACGGCTTCCGAGCTGTCCATGCCGAACTCTTCCGAGAGACTACGGAATGCGTTGAGACGGTCGACACCGTTCTTGAAGTTGAGGTCGCCGGTCACGTAGCCCACGCGCCCATGCCCCAGACTTTCGGCGTGCTCGAATGCACTTCGCATGCCCGGCTCGGGTCGCGCATCCACGCTACTGAGCCCGGTGTAATAGTTATTGACCAGCACGAAGGGAACATTGCGACGCTTCAAGTGGTCGTAGCGATCATACTTAGCCGGGCTAACCGCGAAGAGAAACCCATCCAGGGAGCGACTGCTCACAAGCTCCACCAGCCTGTCGTTCGTTGTTTTCTCTTTATCCAGGATGATCGATACGAAAAAACCGTACTCTTCCGCAGCAAGAACAACGCCGTCGAGAAGGGTGGGAAAGTATGCACGGGAGAACGGGGGAAACGCGGAGTAGCGCGGAACCACCAGCCCAATGGCGCCGGAACGCCCCCGGGCGAAGTTGGCCGCCTGCCGACTCGGCGTATATTCCAGCTGTTCCGCCACCTCCCGAACCTTCGACTTGATCTCCGGTGAGATAAGCGGTGAATCATTTAGAGCTCGCGACACCGTCGACTCTGCGACACCGGCGGCACGGGCGACGTCCGCCCGACTCGGTTTCCGTGCGTCCATCTAATCAATTTTCCCTTGCGTCATTATACTTCTCGGGCTACACTGGTGTCAATGCACGCGGGTGCATACAGAAAGTGCACGCGGGTGCAAGCGTAATCCATGGAACTTTAGCGAAAAGAGTTTGGCGAAAAGGAGGATGCAGGAATGATCGAAGCATCGAGAGCAGGGAGCGGCCCCGCGGTGGTGACCTACGGAATGGTCGGTGGAGGACCCGGCGCCTTTATCGGTGAAGTGCACCGTATTGCCGCCCGGTTCGATGGACACGCTGCACTGCTTGCAGGCAGCTTCTCTTCCACCTTCGAGAAAACCAAGGAAACCGGGACGCAGTTGGGTGTTGCCCAGGACCGAATGTACGCCGACTACGCCGAGATGGCCGAGAAAGAGGCCGCCCGGCAAGACGGCATTGACTTCGTCGCAATCGTTACGCCGAACAAGCTCCACTATCCCGTCGCCAAGGAGTTTCTGCAGCGCGGAATTCACGTGATCTGCGACAAACCGCTGACCACTACGATCGAGGAAGCGGAGGAGCTCAAGCAGCTGGCGAAGGACAAGGGCGCGCTGTTCGGGGTTACCTACACCTACACCGGATACCCCATGGTGAAGAACGCGCGCGCCATGGTCCAAAACGGCGAGATCGGAAAGATTCGCTTCGTCGCGGCGGAGTATCCGCAGGACTGGCTCGCCGAGCCCATGGAGAAGCAGGGACTCAAGCAGGCGGAGTGGCGAACGGACCCGAAGCAGTCGGGAATCTCTAACGCCGTCGGCGACATTGGAACGCACGTGGAGAACCTGGTTTCGTATGTCACCGGCTTGAAGATCACCAAGCTGGCTGCCCGCCTCGACAGCTTCGTTGAAGGCCGTGTACTGGACGACAACG
>CAYFQV010000133.1:0-8886 GCA_964345195.1 uncultured Spirochaetaceae bacterium | reverse complement strand
GCCGGATCTCGGCGCGAGGTGGGCCGAAGTGACGCCGAATCGGCGCCAGATCGCCAGATCGCCGGATCTCGGCGCGAGGTGGGCCGAAGTGACGCCGAATCGGCGCCAGATCGCCGGACCTCAGCGCGAGGTGGGCCGAAGTGACGCCGTCCCGGCGTCACAGCGCCAAACCTCGGTTCATGTAGGCTCGCGGTGACGCCGCCGCCGCGCTACATCGCCGGACCTCAGCGCAAGGTGGGCCGCTGTGACGCCGAATCGGCGCCAGATCGCCGGACCTCAGCGCGAGGTGGGCCGAAGTGACGCCGAATCGGCGCCAGATCGCCGGACCTCAGCGCAAGGTGGGCCGCTGTGACGCCACGGCGGCTCTGCCACACCTTGTCGTCGTGCGACGCCGGCGCTCCCCCTCGCCACACATGCACGGTGTTTTCGCATCTCACGGGCCATCATCGTCATCGGCATGGGTGGGGGGACACGGGCGCAGGCCCGAGCGCCTTTCGCTTTTTGCCTTTTTTGCCTTTTTTGTTTTTTTTGGTTGTCTTTTTGGTATCGATGCGGATTGACAAGCTGCAAGGCTTCGAGCGCCACAGCATCCGGGGCCAACCCAAGATGCAGGTGTGCATGGGCCTCGGGCTCGTGGTGATGCTCGCCATGGCGCTGGGCCGGCTCGAGGCTGGCGAGCCCGAGCAGCAGAGGACGATGACCCTGCCCGTCTGTCGGGCCGCTGTGGCCATCGGGTGGGCGGTGTTCCGAGCTGCCAACAGGGATAGGATCGATTCGTGGTCCCTTCGCCTCGCTCCGAGAGTCCGGATCGATGTCGCGGGGTTAACTCTTCTCCGAAGGCTCGCGACCACGTGTCGCAAACCGTCAAACTGAATTGAAGCACAAACGAGTGAAGTACAGCCGAGGCCAACAAAGAGGGATTGTATACGTTCAGGGGGGTTGAGTTCCATCCCCCTCGCCCCGAAAAAGCGCGGTTTTTATGGTCATCCCGGCGCTTCGCGCCGCTGCAGGGAAAGCTGCTCAATCGCCGTTTCGCGCGATATCGGTCCTGCTCGACTCCTGAACGGTTATGAGGGATTAAATGGCGCCACTAGCATTTTACCGATTGAATCGATTGAATTGGCTGTACACGTTCAGGGGGGTTGAGTCCCATCCCCCCTCGCCCCGAAAAAGCGCGGTTTTTCGGGGCTCACCCCCCAATCATCGCGCTTCGCGCCGCTGCAGGGAAAGGCGCCAATTTGCCGTTTCGCGCGCTTTCGGTCCTACCAGACCCCTGAACGGTTACAATTGGCTCTGCATTCTGGTTTGCCTTTCCGCTGCGAGTTGCAACGGAGGGGAGAAGGCCAACAACCAGGATGGTGGAGTATCCGACGCCAAGGTCGCGGACTACGACGCCCACTCCGGGGCTTGCCTCGTGAGCGCGGACTGCCCGCCTGGCTTCTTTTGCGACCTTGGCATCTGTCAACGTGACTGCGACGACGAGACGGCGTGCAGCGGCGGTACGCAGTGCAGCCCCCATGGGCGCTGCCTGGCCAGCGACGAGCCCGACGAGGATCCGGAGGTGACCGCTGAGCGTGCCGACGAGCTGCAGGTGTCCCCTCGTGTCCTGATGGTTGAACGAGGCCAGACCGAAGCGACGCTTACGGTTTCCTCAGCAGAGGGTGGTGCATTTCGGTTTCGGGCTGCTTCGCTGGCCTCCTGGATCGGCGTGTCACATCGGCAGGTGTCGCGCGTGAACGGCAACGCCGAGGTGAACGTGACGCTCGAACGCCCCAGTCTCGATTCGGGGATGCACGGTGCCTACGTGCGCATCGTGTCCGATATCGGCACTGAGATGGTCCCGGTGAAGGTGATTGAAGGCATCGGTGGGCGGTACGGAGGGACACTGGAGATGGCTGCGCCTCACCTCCGCACGAGCGTCCCATTTATGCTTGATTTGAAGGACTTTGGCCACGAGATCTGGGCCCGTATCTCAAGCAAAGGCTCGCCTCTGTACGGGGAAGCTCCGGCTGGAAAGGCAGAGTTCGACTCGGAAGGTAATCTCGTTGTCACGTTGACACGCGTCATTCCACGTCAAGCACCCCTTGGGGATTGGCGCACTGACCCCTTTGGACATCCGGTTCTACGTGAGGTTGTCCTTACCTTACAGGTTGGTGATAACAGCAACATGTCTGGCACCTATGAGGAAACCGTAACGGGTATCCTGGCTGCGCCGTTCACGGTACGGGGTACTCTATATCTGCGTCGCGAAGGAGATGAATCGGATTTCGGTGCTTTCCTGGTGCGAGATCCGCCAACAGTGCCCAATCCTGCCATCCACAGTCAAATCACACCATGGTGCGCTCAACGCTTGCGGTGTCCAGATGGTGATACCGACGTCTGCTCCAATCAATACGCAAGCTGTGTCGATGGCTCGGAGCCAAGTTGTCCCTCGGCCTTACAAATGGCCAAGCATTTGCTTGGTTCGCTGCCCTCCGTGCAGCAGTTGTTCGATGATGCCCAACCAACAGTCAACGGCTTTCCGGTGGATGAGGTGCAGTGCTGTCGAGATGCCATGGACGCGGCAGATGGTGCGCCTCAGGACTTTCCGCCCCCAGCGCCTGCCTGCGCAGAGCAGTGTTACGACCCCCATCTCAGCGAGTGTCTTCAGTCAGTTTTCGAGCATCACATTTTGACTCCACCCGTAGATTCTCCGTCGACGGTGCACGAGTTGGCGCTACTGCAGAACCTCCTCAAGGCCGGCCTCTTTGTTTCCAATGAGAGCCTCGTTGGGGTTGTCAAAGCACGTATTAACGGTATGGGGATTGACCAAGAAGTGAATAAACTAAACAAGGCCGAAACAGATCTGGCCTGGTTAACGCAGCGGGTTTTCACACCTACGCGGATGGCTGCGATCCAAGCGATTCCTTCCACACTGTTTATTATGAGTGATTATTCGCTTTTCAGGCGCTTGTTCCGCTTACAGAACCGCACCCTGGAGACGCTGACCCATCGCGCGAATCTCGAGCGGCGGAGAGACAGGGAAGATGCGAACGTAATCCGAGAGAAGCTCCAACGAGACATCGAGGTTGCATATCTGCGGGGGATAGCTGTGGCGGAGGTTCTCCAACAGGTTGTTGGGGACCCGGCACAGCCAGAGTTGCCGGAGCATGCCAATATGGCGCAAGCGCTTTCCGAGGCGGCCCAGATTGCTCGCGGATTCACTTCGTCGCGCAATGTGCTCGGGCTGTCTCCCGAATACGTTCCTTTCCTCTACCGCGCAGGCGACCAGGGATTGACCAACTTCGAGCAGGTCCACCACCACGTATCGAACGAAGCGCTTGCTTCCGCAGTGCAGGACGAAGTGGATGCACGTACCGCTATGCGGGAATTTGAAGATCGCCAATACGCTGTGTTAGAGGCCATGACGAATGTCGTCATTCAGTATGATGAACAACTCTTCGATATCTGTGGAGAGCTCGCCGGAGAGCCAGACGTCGCCAACTGTGGTGAACAAGACGGTTCTCTGAAACTGGAAATACAGAGTTTGGAATACGAGAAGGCCGGCGTCGACTTGGTGGAAACCAGGCTTGCGAGCTTGAAGCGTCAAATCCAAATCGAGGAAGATCGCGCTCGGGCCGTCTCGGGCGTCAGAGATGCGAACATCCAGATGATCCTGGACAATGGCGAGGCCCGGGCAGCGATAACCATTGCGGATTCGGTCTTGTCTAGCATCCAGACATTCCTATCCATCGCCTCGAACTCCAGCGCCATGAACTTTGGCACACCGACCGGTCTAGGCGCTATCTCCGCGGTTTTACAGCTTCAGCGTGGCATGCTCGCAGCCCAGAAGGACCGACTCCAGGCAATGGAGCGCTCGCGCATGGAGGCTGCGACGCGGCAGATCGAGCTCATCAACTCCGCCGCCACAGTGAAGAACCTCTTACTTCAAATGGGAACCGTTGCCATCGAAGCAATGATGCAGGAGATACGCGCAAATCAAGCTGCAAGCCGCATAATCGCGATGCGGAAGAAGGTGCAACGGCTCGTGGCTACCCGCGACATGCTGCTGGATCGGGCCGCGGATCCAGAGTACAACCCATCCGCTGACCCTTCCTATCGTTTGATTCGAGATCAAAGCGCGGAGCGTGCGGCATCATCGTTCAAGAGAGCAATGAGATGGGTGTATCTTACGGCTCGCGCTTTTGAATACGAGACCAATACGGACCTGGCCTGCATCGAGTCCGATCTATTCACGATTCGCACGGCTGCCGGATTGACATCGTTCATGCATAACCTTATGGAGAACTTCACCGCATTCAGAGCCGCTTACAGCTCGCCGCAAGTTTACGTCGATGAGGTATCCGTGCGCGAAGACATCTTCGGCATCAAACAACCTGTCGCCGATTCGGTCACCGGGGAAGACGTGTCCCCCCAGGAGCAGTTCCGCAGAATGCTCCTCGATCCCGAGAACATGGACGGCCGAGGCGGTGTGTCACTTGAGTTCTCCACCTCGGTCTCGGCCGGCAACGGTGTCTTTAGCTCACTTCTATGTAACGATCGCATAAAGGAGATTCAAGTTATGCTGGTCGGCGACTTTCTGGGAGACAACGAGGCCGGCGTCATCCTGAGCCAGTCCGGCGCTTCCATCATCCGTTCGTGCAATCCGACTCATCTGGGGACTGAACGTGAGCTTGTTGAATACAATATCGATCCGGAGATGTCGAGCACGTCCGCTGGCGTGAATACCTATGGCATGGCACCGGCAAGCACGGCGCTATATGGCCGCAGTGTGGCCTTCTCGAGCTGGCGACTTACCATCCCAAGTGGCGATTTCGAGCCAAACAACGTTGATATTGCTCTGACGCACTTGGACGATATCGTGATCAAGGTGACCCACGAAGCTCTAACTGTCGATGACCTCTCCGGCAACGAATACGTGGCTGAATGTCGATAGGAGCAAAAACAATGTTTATCAGCAACAGAAGTAAATGCTCCGGAACAGGCGGCTCGCTTCGGATGTCCGTGATCTATAGGCGTTATGCGCTACCTTTCGCCGTTTGCGTCTTGTTCGGCTGTGGGGGCGACGATAATGGGTCGACCAATGAAAACATCAACGCTGGTGATGGCGGCATCTTCTGCGATCCTGGGGAGTTTTTAGGCTGTGATGGAGAGGATTTGATCCTTTGTGCCAGCTCTGGAACAGGTTCGACCAGGGTCGCCTGCGGTCCAGCAGGTTGCAGCGAAATGCAGGAAAGATGCAACGAGTGCGACCCTAGCGAGCCTGACGGTTGCGAGGGGGACCGACGCGTGCAGTGCTCCGAAGATGGGCTCGCCCTCGATAGCGAACTGTGCCCGTGGGGGTGCAGAATATCCAATGATGGTTCGCTTTGTAACGACTGCCGTCCTGATTCAGTGGAATGTCACGACGCTACTCATTTGGTCAGCTGCAACGGTGAAGGTCAAGTCCTCAACGAGGAGCAGTGTCAATTCGGATGCGCGGTCGACGAGGGGCGTTGCAACGAGTGCGAGCCGCTTACCGTTGCATGCGCGGGTGGTGACCTCACGGCTTGCGATCCGGACGGCCTGGTGGAACAGGTTGAGCACTGCGAGAACGGATGTGACCCGGAGGCTTTGGAGTGTCAATGCTTGACTCATCGCTGTATCGACGATTGGACGCTTCTTAGGTGCGGGTACAATGGTCTAACGGCAGGTACGGAGCTTTGTCTCAACGGCTGCAGCGAGGAATCCGGAAATGACCGGTGCAACGAGTGCTTCCCAGGATCAGTGACATGCGACGGTGAGGACGTTCGCACGTGCGGAGCTGACGGTCAGGTTGCAAGTGTAGAGCAATGCGCTATGGGGTGCGATCAATGGGAGACGCCGGGGAGGTGCCGTAGTTTCGCTCCGCGATACGTAAGTGTCGCGTCTCTTGATATAGGAACTGACGATTTCGAGCCTGCAGTGGATGTCGTCATCGATACGACGGCCGAAACGATCATCGGAACCTCGGGATCGCCACCTCCTGAATGGACGCCTCCCGCAATAACGATTGCGCAGCCTCATGGGCCGGACATCTGGGTGGTGCACTTTCACGATGTTACAATCACGAGTCCTCAAGTCGTTCGCGTAGTTGGTGATAAGGGGTTGGCCCTGGTTGCCTCAGGCAGAGTGTCCATTCAGCTCGGCGGTATTATCGACGCTTCCGGGCATGGCCCAACTGCCGGCGCAGGTGGTAGACACGCATTCAGCGCCGCCTGGGGTGGTAGTGGAGGACCACCAGACGGACTAGGTGGACCCGCACTGAATGCCAGCGTTTGCGAGCAGCAAAGGCCAAGTGGTGGAGGTGGCGCTCATTCTGGTGCTGGTGGATCGGGCGGTAGTACGTACACAGGTGGTGACACTGTATTGGGTGGCGCCGGCGGCGCAATCATTGGTAGCACCCAAATGCAGGAACTGCTGGGAGGCGGTTGCGGTGGAGGTACTGCACCATACGATTCAAATGCCGGGGCTGGAGGGGGTGTACTGATTATCACGGCGAAAAACGGTATCGAGATCACATCCTTTCCCAGCTGGTCCCTCTTTGGTCGGATTGACGTCTCGGGTGGTGGCGGACAAAACCGCGGCACAGGTGGAGGTGCTGGAGGCAGCGTTTTTCTCGAGGCCCCAATCATCGAGGTTGATGGGCTGCTTCGCGCCGTTGGAGGTGGAGGCGCATGCGGGGATCAGGATGGAGCAGGTTCTGATGGGTATGACACGGGTAATGGGTGCGATCCGTCCGGCGGGGGCCATGCGAATGGTGGCGACGGGGGTTATTCAGATAATAGGCAGACTTCCTTGGGTGGAGGCAATGGGACAACAGGACTATGTGGCAGTTCATCTGGCTACTCGGCGGGTGGAGGCGGAGGTGCAGCGGGCCACGCACGGTTCCGAGTGGCCAACGACCCGAGCAACTTGACCATAACCAACAACGCGAGTCTCCTCTTTGCTCCTTGTAGCGGGTCACAAGCGAGCTGCGTCGACGTCTTCACTCCCTTCTGAGCGACGGTTACTGTTTCTCCCGAAGAATTCCCAACAGACAAGAACTCCTTACGTACATGAGTTGCCTTATCATGAAACGAGCTCTGGTCGGCTTCGTGCTGGTGGTCGGCACTCTCGTCTGCCAGGTTTACCTTGATCTCGCACCTGCTGCTCGGGCTCAGGCGGAGAAATCCGGCATCACTCCTGGAGTGATTTCCCTACCCAAGGGCCCCGGGTCGGTGAGCGGGCTGGGCGAGTCGTTCAAGCCCGACCTGAACACGGGCTCGATGACCTACCAGGTGCCGATCAAGGTGCCGTCGGGGGTAGGCAAGCTAACGCCTTCGCTAGCGCTGTCGTACTCCTCCGGAGGCAGTAACAGCGAAGTGGGATTCGGCTGGTCTCTGGGTGTTCCCCGAATCGCTATTCGCACGGAGAAGGGGCTGCCACGCTACGACGGCACCGACATCTATACGATCTCCGGAGTTGGCTCTGGGGAGCTCGTACCGGTTGGCAATGGGTACTACCGGCTAGAGATTGAAGGGGCCTACATTCGGGCACAAAAGGGCGAAACGCTGTGGGAGGTGCGCGACAAGTCCGGCAAGGTCTACCGCTTCGGCCAGACGTCCGAATCCCGGCTCGAAAGGGACGGTCAGGTCTTTTCCTGGTTGCTCACCGAGCAGCTCGACACCCTCGGCAACCGGATCGAGTACCGCTATGAAAAGATCGACGGGCGTCCACACCTAAAGCAAATCCGCTACAACGATTTCTCACCGGAGGTGGTGGCAGAGGTCACCTTCACCTACGAGAACCGACCAGACGTGCTGTCCAGCTTCCGCACAGGGTTTCGGACTACTTACAACCGCCGGCTGTCCCGGATCGAGAGCACTGTCGGTGGGCAGCTCCTGGCACGTTATGACCTGACCTACAGCTCGACGAGTCATCTGTCGCGGCTGAGCCGCGTGACCATGGTGGGTACCGATGGGGAGACGGGGCTACCACCGCTCGATCTCGAGTACTACGCGTTCGATCCCGCGCAGGGTGAGGTGGTCACCATGACCACGCCCCCGGGGGTGTCTCCCGAGCTGCCCGACAACGCCCTGGCCGATCTCAACGGCGACAGCTTCCCGGACCTGCTGCTCACCAGTTCGGGGAGCTTCGAATGCTACGTGAACGACGGGGGGACCGGCTGGCTGGCACGCGAGTCGCTGCCGCTGAGCCCGTCGGTGGAGCTTTCGCAAAACGGGGTGCAGCTCGCCGACGTGGACGGTGACGGTCGCATCGACCTGCTCGCGCGGCTGGGCCCCGGATCGGGTGATTTTCGCTACTTTCCCGCGTTGGCGGATGGCGGCACCGGCTTCGATGGATCGGTTTCGCTGGCCAACGACCCGGGCTTCGACTTCGAGGACCCAGATGTTCGGCTGCTCGACGTCACCGGTGACGGCCACGCCGACGTGGTGCGCACGGCGCCCGGAGAGCTGATCGTCTACGACAACCTCGGAGGAGCCAGCTTTGCCGACGGGCGGGTCCTGCCCGAGATCGACCCGTCCATGGAGGTGCGCTTCTCCGATGCCGCACACGTGAAGCTGTCGGACATGAATGGCGACGGGCTGGTGGACGTGGCCTACGTGCGCGAGGGCTCGGTGGTGTACTGGCCCCAAGCCGGCGGCGGCCGCTTCGATGCACCGGAGGTGATGCAGAGCGCTCCCACGCTCACCGACCTGCAGTGGGTCGAGCTCCGGGATCTGAACGGCGACGGCCTGGGCGACCTGGTACGCGTCGGCGTGTCTCGGGTGGAGTACTGGCTCAACCGGGCCGACGGCAGCTTCGGCGCGCGCCAGGAGATCACCGATACGCCCTACCGCGACCCCACGAGCACCACGGTGCGCT
>CAYFQV010000132.1:0-8927 GCA_964345195.1 uncultured Spirochaetaceae bacterium | reverse complement strand
CTGGAGATACACCGCGAGTACCTTCGTCTCGCCTCGGATCCAAGCAGCCGATAGCCCTTTTGTTGGGCGGGGAATAACGGCAGTTCTTTCGCGCCGCCGCCCTGCTCGGGGCGGCGGGTCAGCCGTCCTCGCGACTGCCCTGCGCAGCCTGCTCCCGAAGGGCCTCCAACTGCTCCCAGCGTTCGTAGGCGCTCGACAGCTCCCGATCGAGCTCCTCGAGTCGTGCGGTGTGACGCTTGACCTCTGACCCGTCACTCTCGCGGTAGAGCGCGGGGTCGGCCAGGGTCTCCTGCAGCCCCGCATGCTCTTGTTCGAGAGCGGCAATCCGGTCCGGTAGGGCGTCCAGCTCTTTCTGCTGCTTGTAGCTGAGCTTGCCGGGCTTGGCCGTGCGGGGCTTCTTACGTCCACCGTCTCGGCCGGCCGTGGCGACGGACTCGGCGGAACCGCCGGCGGCTCCGGTAGACACATCGTTCTCCTGCCGGCGGCGATCCTCGGAGGCCCGCCAGTCGGAGTATCCACCGGAATATTCAATGACGCGACCGTCGCCGGGCAGGACCAGGGTAGATGTCACGACGTTGTCGAGGAACTCCCGGTCGTGGCTGACCAAGAGGATGGTGCCGTCGTAGTCGAGGAGTTGCTGCTCCAGAAGATCGAGGGTCTCGGCGTCCAGGTCGTTGGTGGGCTCGTCGAGGACCATGAGATTGGAGGGGCGGGCGAAGAGCTTGGCAAGAAGAAGGCGGTTGGCCTCGCCCCCGGAGAGGCCCCGGGCGGGCTTGTTCATCTCCTCGACGGTGAAGAGGAGATCCTTGAGGTAGCCCATGAGATGTCGCTCGCGCCCTGCGTGACGGACGCGGTCGTAGCCGCCGCCGACGTTCTCATAGATCGTGGCATCCGGATCAATACCGCGGCGCATTTGATCGAAGTACACGACCTGCAGGTTGGTCCCGTGGCGAAGCCGACCGCCGTCCGGCTCGAGCTCGCCGAGGAGCAGGCGCACGAGAGTGGTCTTGCCGCTACCGTTCGGACCGACAATGCCGACCCGGTCCTGCCGAGCAATGTGCGTTGTCAACCCGGAAACAATCGTTTGCGCTTTGCCGGGAGCGGGATAGCTAAAGGTCAAATCCTTGGTCTCTATGACAAGCTTCCCGGACCGCTCGGCGCCTTCAATAGCGAGCTTGGCGGTGCCCGCCCGGTCCCGACGCCGGCGATGCTCCTCCCGCATCTGCTCCAGCCGACGGACCCGTCCTTCGTTGCGGGTACGGCGGGCCTTTACGCCCTTGTGGAGCCACGCCTCTTCTTCGGCGAGCTTGCGGTCGAACTCCTTGCGCTGAGCCTGCTCGGTCTCCAGCTCCCGGTTCCGCCGGGCCACGAAACTGTCCCAGTCGGTTTCGGCCACGTGCAGCGCACCCCGATCCAACTCCGCCACCCGCGTCGTGAAACGCCGAGCAAGCGCGCGGTCATGGCTCACCATCACAATCGCCCGCTTTTCCACCGTCGATAGTCGCATGAGATAGTCCTCGAGCCAGATCACGGTGTCGATGTCCAGGTGGTTCGTCGGCTCATCGAGAAGCAGCAGATCGGCGCCGGCCGCCAGAGTGCGGGCCAAGAGCACTCGCCGGAGCGCTCCGCCCGAGGCGGTCTCTAGCTGCAGCTGTGGGTCCACCCCGAGGCGTGTCAGAAACTGTTCGCTTTCCAAACGACGTGCCGCGGCCTCGTCGGGATCCTGGGCGTCGGTGAAAGCATCCGCGAGACGTCCCGCAGCGGCGTAGTCGAGAGCCGTACCCGTCACGCCGTCCGGGATCTGCTGGTCGAGGTACGCAAGCCGAGTGCCGCTGCGAAGGCTCACCCGTCCATGGTCCGGGGTCCACTCCCCAGCCCCCATCCGCAACAGCGTCGACTTCCCGGCGCCGTTTCGGCCGACCAGGGTGATGCGCTCCCCGGGATGTACGTACAGGGAAACTGAATCTAAGAGAACGTCGCCGCCAATGCTGTAGGAAACATCATGTAGGCCCAGCAGTACCATCGACGCACGGTAGCACACCCGGCGGGTCGTGTTCCACGCATGACCACTGAGGCACCCCGCCGCGGTTTGCCGGCGCTGCTGAGCTCTACATATCTTGTACAAAGGATTGGCTTATGGAAAAGCTGGCAGATTTCTACACCCTCATGGCATCAACCGCCACCATTCGGCGCGACCTTGTTAATTACTATCTCATTGACGTTGCAAAGCCCAGCAGATTGGAAGCGCTGCGGAAAGCTCGGAGCCAATTGGACGAGGCGCCGAGCGACAAGCAGGGCAGATTGCTGCTCACAGACGACAACGGGCGCAGCGTCCCCGTCAATGCCGACTACGAGCTCCTGGAGCTGGACAAAGACCTTACCTTTTTCGGCGAGGGCGAGGCGGCCTTTGCCTCTTACCTGGGCTCCATCCATCCGCGTTTCGGAGAAGAGACCAAAGAGCTCGTGGATTTCTTGCGCTCGAGGACTTCGGCGCCGCAGCCGCACAGCTTCAAAACCTTCATTACCGACCGCGACGGTACGGTGAACAACTACTGCGCCCGCTACCGCTCCTCGGTACAGTCCGGCTACAACGCGGTCTTTCTCAGCCGCTTCGCGAGCAGCTTGCAAGAGCGGCCGATCATCCTTACCTCCGCGCCGCTGCAAGAGATCGGCATAGTCGACCTCTCCGTCATGCCGGACAACACCTACGTACTCGCCGGATCAAAGGGCCGAGAGTACCGGGACATTAGCGGAGAGCGCCGGGCGTATGAGCTTGCCGAGGGGGAACAGCGCCTGATCGAGGAGCTCAACCGCCGCCTCGAGGACCTGCTCGAACGCTCGGAGAACCGCGTGTTCGGCTTCATCGGCTCCAGCCTGCAGAAGAAGCACGGCGAGACCACGATCGCGCGTCAGGATATGAACGGCTCCATTCCCGAAGAGGAGTCGGAGCGGTTCCGCCAAGAGGTTGAAGAGATTGTGGCGGACCTCAACGAGTCGGGTCGCAGCGAGTCCGACGGCGCGACCTTTCAGATTGATGACACCGGAAAGGATATCGAGATCATACTGGGCGCACCGAGCGACGAGAGCGAGAGTCGCTCGGAGGATTCCGGAGGCCAAGCCGGCACAAGCACCGCTCAGGCACGACACTTTGATAAGGGAGACGGCATTGCCTTCCTCACCGAGCGACTCGGCCGCAGGCTTTCGGGGACGGAGCTTCTGGTATGCGGGGATACCGCATCTGACCTGCCCATGGTACAACGAGCGATAGCGTCCGGGGCGCAGGTGTCGACAGTCTTCGTGACGACGGACAGCGACCTGCAGAAGGCCGTTCGTGAAACCGGCGCCGACGCACACTTCGTTTCGACACCGGATGTCCTGGTGGCGGGACTCGACCTAGTTACACAAGGGGATGAAGCATGAGCCGGAATCACGTCGGAGAGAACGCGGAAGCGAGCGCGGCAGGTAATCAAGCCACCGGGTTTCGCGCGCCCGGGACGTTCGAGCTGAAGGGTGCCATTTTCGATCTGGACGGAGTCATTACCGCGACGGCGCGCTCCCATTTCTTGGCCTGGAAAGCTACCTTCGAAGGCTTCCTCAAGGAGACCGGCCACGATCCCGAGCCGACATTCACCTACGAAGACGACTACATTCCGTACGTAGACGGCAGGCCTCGTTACGACGGGGTGGACGGCTTTCTGCGTGCCCGGCGTATTGAGCTTCCCTGGGGTGACCCCTCCGACGAGCCCGGCAACGAAACCGTCTGCGCGGTCGGCAACAAAAAGAACAGCGCCTTCCGCAAAACCGTGGAAGAGGACGGTGTCGACCTCTACGACTCCACCCTCCGACTCGTTAAGGACCTGAAGGCGCGGGGCGTTCGAGTCGGCGTTGCCTCATCCAGCAAGAACACCGGCTTCGTCCTCGAGACGGTCGGTTTGAGTGATCTCTTCGAAACCGTTGTCGACGGCGTGGTCTCAGCCGAACTCGGTCTCAACGGCAAACCGGCGCCGGATATCTTTGTAGTCGCCGCCGAGCGCATGGGCCTGAAGCCCAAGGAATGCGTCATGGTGGAGGACGCCTACGCCGGCGTCGCCGCCGGGAAGAACGGCAACTTTGCGCTGGTCCTCGGAGTGAACCGAGAAGGCGGTCCTGAAGGCCTGTACGCCCGGGGCGCGGATATTGTTGTGCCGGACCTCGAGGAGATCGACTGGCAACGCCTAGAGGACTGGTTTGCGCAGGGCGTTCACGACAGCTCCTGGCGCTTGGAGTACTACGGATTCGACCCCGAGCAAGAACGCCTTCGGGAAGCTCTGACCACCGTGGGCAACGGCTACCTGGGAAGCCGCGGAGCCTACGTGGGCACCGCCATTGACGACAATGTCCACTATCCGGGCAGCTACCTGGCCGGTCTCTTCAACAACCGCGGCACACAGGTCGAAGACCGGACCGTCTACAATAACGACTTCGTCAACATTCCCAACTGGATTCGCGCAGATATCCGCGTCGGTGACGGCGAGCCGCTGCGCCCCCGGACACACACGGTCGTCGGTTGGCGGCACTGGACCGACTTCCGCGACGCCACGACACATCACGACATTACATTAGAGGACGATGCAGCCAGACAGACGCGAATCGAGACGTCACGCTTCGTGAGTATGGAGCATGCTCATCTTGCCTGCCTGCGTTACACCGTAACCCCGCTGAACCACGACGAGCCCATTACGTTGGAGTCCATGCTCGACGGCCGTGTGGTCAACTACGGCGTGGAACGCTACCGAAAGCTGGAAGGCACCCACCTCGAAGCGGCCGAGACCAGCCGGGTCGGCCACGACATTCGCCTGGAGAGCCGGACCAACGAGAGTAAGATCACGGTGAGCATGCAGGCGCAGCACCGCATCAAGACCGCCGCGGCGGCCACCGTCGAGCGCGAAGTCGTTCAGGGCGACTCCACCATAGCCGAGCGCATCCGCCTGCCCGGCGGGCCGGATAGACGGGGCACGCCGGTAAGCATCGACAAGCTTGTATGGATTGGAAGCGACCGGGAATGGCCGATCGAGCGAGAGGAACGGCCCGAGCTGTCCGAGCTCGACTTCGACGAGCTTCACCGGGGGCATGCGGCGAAGTGGAAGGAGCTGTGGGACACCGCGGATATGCGCGTCGACGGAGATCGCTTCACCCAACGAACCGTACGGCTTCACATTTACCACCTGTTGACCAGCGCTTCCCCGGATCACTACCCGCAAATGGATATCGGCCTTCCCGCCCGGGGCATCCACGGCGAGGCCTACCGCGGGCATATCTTCTGGGACGAGATCTTCGAGACTCCGTTCTACAACCGGAACTTTCCCGCCGTCACCCGCGCACACCTCATGTATCGCTACCGCCGACTGGATGCGGCGCGGAAGATCGCCCGGGACGAAGGCTTCGAAGGCGCACTCTATCCCTGGCAGAGCGCCGACAGCGGCGGACGGGAGTCCCAGCAGCTCCACTACAACCCGGTCTCCGGCGACTGGGACCCCGACCTCAGCAAGCTGCAGCGTCACATCTCCATAGCTATCGCGCATAATATATGGGAGTATCACTACAGTAGTGGTGACCACGAGTTCATGGACCAGTACGGAATGGAGATGCTCCTCGAGATTGCGCGCTTTTGGGCGAGTATTGCCCACTTCGATGAAGCCGACGGGCGCTATCACATTAGCAAGGTCATGGGTCCCGACGAGTTCCACGAGAAGTACCCCGGGGCCGCCGCCACCCCCGAGGAAGGCGGCTTCAAGGACAACGCCTATACAAACATCATGGTCGCCTGGCTCCTCGATCGTGTAGGCACCGAGTACCGCCAGATGCAACCCGAGCTCCGCGAGCGCCTGGTTGAAAACATCGACTTTAAGGAGGAGGAGCTCGAACGGTGGCACGACATTGTCGCTAAGCTCGCCGTCGTGATGGATGAAGACGGCATCATTAGCCAGTTCGACGGTTACCGAGGCCTAAAGGAGATCGACTGGGACTACTACCAGGAGAAGCACGGCAACGTGCGCCGGATGGACCGAATCCTGAAAGCCGAGAACGACTCCCCGGACTACTACCAGGTCTCGAAGCAGGCGGATGTTCTCATGCTCTGGTATGTCCTCAGCCCGCAGGAAGTAACTGAAGTTCTCGGCAAGATGGGTTACTCCCTCGAGGACCCCTACGCGCTGATCAAGCGCAACTACGACTACTATCTACCGCGGACGAGCCATGGCTCAACATTGAGCTACATTGTCCACGGTGCCATTATGACCTACATGTCCGGTCACGAAGAGGAAGAGTGGCGCTGGTTCATGGAATCCCTGAAGAGCGATATCTACGATACCCAGGGGGGCACCACCCTCGAGGGCATCCACTCCGGCGTAATGGCCGCCGCCTTGAGCATTATCGTGGATGAGTTCGCCGGCGTGGCCGTTGAGCCGAACACACTCTATCTCGAGCCGGATCTTCCGGAGAGTTGGGACCACATTGGCTTCATCATGCGCTTCCGCAGCGCCTTCTTTACCATTTCCGCGTACCGAGACTACGTCCGGGTCTCCTGCGACGGCAGCTGCCCACAGCCGGTGGAGGTCCACTTAGACGGCAGCGTGCACTCGCTGGAACCCGGGCAGCACGTCGAGGCGCGGCTTTCGCGCTAATGTGGCAACAATCGTCCGTGGAATCGTAGTAATCGTCGTAATCGTAAATGTAAACGCCCGCGGTGGCGGCAATAGGCCGCCACCGCCCCACTCACGCGGTCGCCGGCTGGAAGCGTGGGAATAGGACGCGGTTCTCCGTATGGATGTGGCGGGCCATTTCCCCTTCGAGCTCCGAGAAGGCGTGAAGAGTTGCCCGGGTGGTATTGCAGGCACCCTCATACACAGTGAAGCCGTCGGTTACGTTGCGCATGACTGCGAGAGCCTTGGCGCTCCGCTCGTGATCATCTTCGAGCTCGTTGATTAAGGCCCGTACCGACTCGGGATCGGCCTGAGCGTCACTTCGAAGCAGCGGAAATAGCTTTCCCTCTTCGGCCTGCAGATGGGCGAGGATCTCTTCCTCGAACGCATAGTAGGCGTCCCGGAGGGCAATAAGGCGAGGGTCCTCGTCGCCGTGGCCGTCGGCGACCTTCGTGACCATCTCGCGGAGACGCGGCAGCTCTTGCCGCAGCGGCTCATGATGGTTCTTGCTGATGTGGTCGAGCAGATCAGCCGTCGACATGCCGGAGATATCCTCCTGTGAGTGATCCCCCTCCGTCCCCTCGGATGCGGACATGGTCTGCGCGATCGCCTCAGGGTCGTAGCCGCGGGCGGAAACCGCCTCCCGGAACGGGACGGCGCCGCCGCAACAGTAGTTGATTCCCAATGCCTCGAAAACGCGCGCCCGCGACGGGCGCTCTTGCACCAAGTCGGCAACGTGCTTGTCCATATTGATCATAGGAGTGAAACCTCCGCGTATATGTTGAAGTGCAGCGACCCGGCGTGGCCGATCGGACGACTGCAGCTGAATTTCTGCGTACTAACCAGTACGATTTCTGATCAAAATAGTAATCTATACGCGCACCCTGCAGCAACCCGCCGCGTCACGCCCTTGTGATTTCCACTTTCGTGGGCGAGATCAGGGTCCGATGAACGGGACACTTGTGCGCGATCTCCACCAGACGCTCACGCTGCTCTTCGGAGAGATCACCGCGGATGCTCAGTAGGATCTCAATGTGGTCCGCCCGGCCTCCGGCGGCCTTGGTGGCATCCACATCTGCATCAATTTCTTCCGGCTTCACCTTCCGGTGCCGAAGCTGCGCCTCCGCAGCCTCGAGAGCCCAGCCCTTGCGCTCCGCGTACATCTTCACGGTCATGACCGTGCACGACGCTAAGGCCCAGAGCAGGTAGTCAAAGGGATTGCCGCCCGTGTCCTGTCCCTGGACACTTTCCGGTTCATCTCCCATCACCTGATGGCGGCCGTTTGTCATCCGCACCGTCCATTTCTCGGTGCCGATGGCGGCGGCAACCGTGTATTCGGCATCCAGGGCCGGCGCATGCGACTCCTCGACACCGGGGCTTGCCGCCCCGGACTCAGCGTCGGCACCGGAAAGGCTTGTCGCCCAGGAGCCGATCATGCCCGCAACGTAGGCGGCGTCATCCGCCTTCGATAGCAGGTGATCCGCGTGGTCCAAACTCACAAAGCTCTTGGGATGCTTGACCGCCGTGAAGATGCGCTCGGCATTGGCAATGCCGACGGTGGTGTCCACCGGAGAGTGGAAAATGAGGAGATTCTTGCGCAACTCCGGAAGCCACTGCTCGGGAGGATGCTTGCGCAGATCGTCGACAAACTCCTTACGGATACAAAAGGAGCGCCCGCCAATGTTCACGTCCGCCTGGCCGCGCTGCTCTAAGTCTGCGACGTCGGTCTCAAACAGCTTGGTTACGTGCCCGGGGTCCGCCGGCGAGCCAATGGTCGCGACTCCCTGCACCGACTCGAGCCGCCGAGCGGCGTAGAGGCTCGCCGTACCTCCGAGAGAGTGACCCACGAGAATGGCCGGCGCGTGGCCGAGCTCGGTTTCTAAGTAGCGGGCCGCCGCAACCAAGTCCGACGCCTGGGAGCTGAAGCCGGCGGTCGAGAACTCCCCTTCACTCCGACCGAGACCAGTGAAATCAAAGCTCAATACCCCAATACCGCTATCGGTGAGCGCGCGGGAGATCCGTCGAACGGCGTTGATGTTCTTGGTGCAAGTGAAGCAGTGGGCGAAGACCGCGTACTGCCGTACCGGGCCGTCTGGTGCGTCGATCTTTGCGGAAAGAAGGTCTCCCTGTTCATTGGGAAACTGAATTGTTGTGCTTGTCATGGGCTGAGCATACCGAGATTATATCCGTCACTTCAATCCATACGCGTTTCACCCAGAATTCCCCGTGCTTGCGCTGCGATCGCCG
>CAYFQV010000131.1:3874-8985 GCA_964345195.1 uncultured Spirochaetaceae bacterium | reverse complement strand
AGGATTGAGAGGCCCGCCCCCAACATCCCGAACAGTGCGGCCAAGGCGGTGACCAGCGCAGTCACTTCGGTTTCTTCCTCTTCGGTAATGAAGCGTGAGCCGAGGGTGCCGTAGATCTCGTTCAACTCGGCCTGATTCTCAGCGCGGAAGTACTCGCCCCTCGTGCGGTCCGCGATTGTCTGCAGCGTCTCTTCATCCAGTCGGACGCGCATGGCCCGTCCCATGAAGCGCAAGATGGTGCCTTCCCTCGTACCGAGCCCAACCGTATAGACGCGAACCCCGAGGTCGGCGGCAAGCTGTGCGGCCTGCTCCGGGTCCGGTCCGTGGGTTGCCTGGCCGTCGGTGAGGAGAATCACGGCGGCCGATCCGTAGCTTCCCGGTTCCACCGGCTCAATGTCGAGCCCTTCCAAATCGCTCATGCCGCTCCCGAAGAAGCTGCTCCCGCCGCGCCGATCGCCCTGCGCCTCTTGCTCCATCTGCATCAGCCGGGCTCCGAGTTCCGTTTCCTCGAAAACCGCCCCGAGAGACGCCAGCACTCCGCTACCGATCGCGGTGCCGAACTGCGTCTGGAAACGGTCGATGGCGGTCAGCACTTCATTCCGATCGAGCGTCGGGGTCTGCACGAGGGCCGCGCTTCCGGCGAAGGCAACGACACCGATATGCACATTTCGTGGCTGCTTGTTCACGAACTCGACGGCTGCGGCCTGGGCGGCCCGGAGGCGATTGGGCTCGACGTCGTCGGCGCGCATGCTACCCGACACATCCATTGCCAGGATGACCGTCCCCCGTTGCGAGGGAAGGAGAACCGTCGTAGCCGGCCTGGATATGGCGAAGAGCATCAACGAGATCGCCGAGAGCAGCAATATTGCCGGAAGGTGTCGTTTTACGCCGACACCTCGGCCGACAGCCTCTTTCACAACACTGAGGCTCGAGTAGTGAACGGCGTTCTTTCGACGTCCAAGCGACAGCAGGTAGAGCCCAATGAGAATGGGTACCAGGGTCAAAAGCCAGAGCATACGCGGCCACAAGAAGATCATATCCTTCCCCCTTCCACGGACGGCACGAAGCGGGCGTAGCGTTTCCGCGCCTCGGAAAACCGCACAATCGCTTCGACGACATCGTCGTCACTCGAGAGCTCGATCCCGGCTACCCCGGCCTCACGAAGCCCGCTGCGCGTTGCGGCGACCTGACGCCGTACACCCTCCGCGAAGCGCTCACGAAAACGCCGGTCGCCGGCATCTACGAGAATCTGCTCGCCGGTTTCGGCGTCTTGAACGTAGACCAGTCCGACATTCGGCAACTCCTCTTCCGCCGGGTCGTAGACGCGCACGGCAAGTAGCTCATGTCTCTGATTCAGAGCGCCGAGCGTCTCGCTCCAGCTTGTTTCGCTGACGAAGTCCGACAGCACGAAGATGAGCGAACGGCGCCGGATCAGTCGCCTGCCGGCTTCAAACAACACATGCAGCCGCGTGGGCCCCTGGTTCTCGGGGGCTGTGTATGCATCGATCTCATGCAGGAGATGGAGGGCCTGAAGTCGCCCGCTCCCGGCCTCCACTACATCAACATTGCCACCGTCGAACAGCAAAGCCCCGACACGGTTCCCCTGGCGGGTGAATATGCGAGCGAGTAATGCCACCACCTCGGAAACTGTCTCCCGCTTGTTTCGGTCGCCGCTTCCAAAGTCCACCGAGCCACTCAAGTCGAGGAGGAACCACACCGTAAGCTCACGATCTTCGTTGTATTCCCGGACATAAGGAGTGTTGGTGCGAGCCGTAACGTTCCAATCGATGTGGCGAACATCGTCCTCGAACTGGTATTCACGGAGCTCCGCGAGGTCCATACCGATCCCGCGGAAGAAGGTCCGGTAGTCACCGTGCAACACTCCGTCGAGCCGCCGAAGCACGGTCCACTCGATCCGGCGAAGTCGTGTATCAGGACTGCTGTGTGACTTCTGCATGGTGCTCCAGAGGCGTATCCGGGACCGTCAGGTGAGCCAGAATCCGGGTAAGCACGTCGTCGCTGCTCAGGTTTTCGGCGAACGCTTGGTAGGAGAGCACGAGTCGATGCCGAAGCACATCCAGGGCGACGTCCGTCACATCTTGAGGAAGCACGTAGCTTCGGTCTCGGAGGAAGGCCAAGGCCCGGGCTGCCTCGATATGGTGGATGGCCGCACGCGGGCTGGCGCCGAACATGATGTAGGGCGACAAATCGTCGAGACCGAGCGTTGCCGGGTTTCGCGTTGCGCCGACCAGTTTCACGACGTACTGCACGAGTGACGGGTCGACGTAGACATCTCTCACTCGCCGCTGGAGCGCCCGAAGATCCTCGGTCGAAGTGACGGCCCCCGCCTCTTGGAGCGCTCCCGTCACCCGCTGCACAATGACAAACTCCTCTTCCTCGGTCGGATAGCCAATGACAACCTTCATCATGAACCGGTCGATCTGCGCCTCCGGCAGTGGATAGGTCCCTTCCGTTTCAATGGGGTTCTGGGTTGCCATAACCACGAAGGGTTCGGGCACCGGATAGCTGTGACCGCCGATGGTAACCTGCTGTTCCTGCATGACCTCCAGGAGTGCACTCTGCACCTTAGCGGGAGCCCTATTGATCTCGTCCGCAAGCAGGAGGTTCGTAAATACCGGCCCCAAGGCCGTATTGAACTCGCCGGTCTTCTGGTTGTAAATGCGCGTTCCCACGAGGTCCGCCGGAACAAGATCGGGAGTGAACTGAACGCGCGCGAAATCGCCCCGTACGGTTTTTGCCAAAGTCTTGACGGTCATCGTCTTTGCAAGACCGGGAACCCCCTCAACCAAAAGGTGGCCCCGAGCCAAGACCGCAACGAGGACGCGTTCGAGGAAGTGGTCCTGCCCCACAACGACCCGTTTAACCTCGTACAGCACGCGCTCCATGAGGCTTGCGCTGTTAGTTTCCTGTTCCATTGCAGCTCCTCTCAGAATGGAGATGGTCCGGCGGCCGCTGCGGCGGTTTCGATGGGCACCGCGAAGCCGATACCCACGAAAACACGGTCTTCCGTCGGATTAAAGATCGCCGTTACAATACCAACGACTTCACCGCGCGTATTGACGAGGGGGCCGCCGGAGTTACCCGGATTCACCGCGGCATCAAATTGGATCAAATTGGAGAGGACCGTCTCGCCGTCCGGCGTGCTGTGGCCGCGCTCAAGACCCGAAATCACGCCGGCGGATACGGAGTGGCCGATTCCGAAGGGGTTTCCCACGGCAACTACGTCGTCACCGAGGTGGAGACCGTCACTCGACGCAATAGTTGCGGGCGGCACGGCTTCAGGCACCGCCGCCGCACGCAGGACGGCGAGGTCGTTCTCAGGCTGTGCACCGACGATCTCCGCATCCGACTCGGTCCCGTCCGCGTACCGAACCCCAATGCGCTCGGCGCCGGCCACGACGTGTAGACTCGTCAGAATTTGCCCTGAGGCATCTATCACGACGCCGGTACCGACACCTTGTTCCGTCGGAGCCTCGCGATCGACCGATAATTGGCGGACACGAACAACAGACGCCCCGATTACATTGTGCGCCGCCCGAGCGAGCGGTACCGGGGCCGGTTGCTCCTCCAATGTCTGCTGGACAAGCTCGCCTATCTCGGCTTCACTGCGACCCGAGGGACCACGCAGCATGACATGGTAGACAGAGAGCAACGCCGTTGTGACGACCAAGGCAACAACAAGGGCGACAACTGAGGGATGTTTATGAGTAAAGCTGTGGAGTCGTTGGCGCGCCGCGCGCAGTCGCGCTCGAGGGCCGGCTTCATTGCTTTCATATGCGCTTCGCGCATGACCGCTTGCCGTGCTACCCTGGACGCTGTGATTTTTCGGCGCGGAGGATTCTGCTGTGGGCATGGTAACTCTTACACGACCCATCAGGGAAGAGTACTAATAAATCCCGAGCGCGACACTCATAAACTGCGATCAAAGAGGTGAATCATGGCAGCACGGAAAGCTCTTTCACGCGTGAGGATCGGAATGGCCGGATACGGCGGGATTGGCCGCGTACACGCCCTCGGTTACCGCAGTTTGCCGATCATCTATCCGAACACCGTTCCCGAGCCGGTGTTGTCCCGAGTGGCGACCTCTCGCCGCGAGACCGCGCGTCGCGCGCAGCTGGAAGCCGGCTTTGCGAATACGGAAGACAGCGTTCTCGCACTGGCCCACGCCGACGATGTTGACGTTCTCGACGTTACGCTTCCGAACCACCTCCATGCGGATGTTGTGATAGCGGCGCTTGAAGAAGGCAAGCCGGTCTACTGCGAAAAGCCTCTTGCACACAGCGTGGAAGAGGCGCGACGAATTGCAGATCGCGCTGAGGCTAGCGGCACGCCGGTCGGTATGGTCTTTCAGTACCGCTTCTCTCCGGCCATCCAGCGTGCG
Organism: uncultured Spirochaetaceae bacterium; assembly: GCA_964345195.1. Lineage (GTDB taxonomy): Bacteria > Spirochaetota > Spirochaetia > DSM-27196 > PWMO01 > CAYFQV01. The sequence continues at coordinate 4,583 of CAYFQV010000131.1, read as the reverse complement.
CGGGAGATCATTGCGGCGGGAGCGCTTGGACGCCTCTTCACCTACCGGGCGGAGTATCTCCACGCGGGATATCAAGACCCTGAGCGCCCCATGTCCTGGAGACTGAAACGGGAAGAAGGTGGTTCGGGTGCCCTCGGCGATCTCGGCTCCCACATTATAGACCTCGTCCGCTACCTGGTCGGCGAGTTTCAATCCGTACAAGGGCATCTCGAGACCTTCATTCCCGAGCGCCCGACCGGCAAAGGTAGCGACATCCGAGAGCCTGTCACGGTAGACGACGTCGCGTGGATACGTGCTCGGATGCACAACGGTGCGCTAGGGACCCTCGAGGCATCCCGTTTTGCTACGGGCACGCTGGACGATCTGCGGATCTGGATTTACGGACAACACGGCGCCCTGCACTTCGATCTCATGAATCCGAGTTTTCTGTTCTACTATGATGATACCCGCCCGAGCGGCGGTTTCGGCGGAGAGCGGGGGTGGCAGCGCCTCGATACCGTGGCACAGTACCCGGAATCGAGCGCGCCCCCGGGTCGGGCCCCGGTCGGATGGTCGCGCTTCCATGCGGAAAGCCAATATCGATTCCTCCAGGCGATCGCTGAAGGTCGCACTCCCGAGCCGGGCATTCGTGATGGATTGCGCGCGCAGCTGGTAATGGACGCCGTTCAGCGCTCCGCTGCGTCGAGCGGTTCTTGGACGGCGGTAGATG
>CAYFQV010000131.1:0-3774 GCA_964345195.1 uncultured Spirochaetaceae bacterium | reverse complement strand
ACGCGGCGATCATGGCGCGTACGAGATCATCGTCGGATGGATACTTCGATCTCTTCTATCGTGACGGATGGGCCTATTTGGCCGTGCACCCGCCGGGCAAGAGAGGAGCGCCCGTATACCAGGATGATATTCGCAACCGCATGAAGCTGCTCGGGGTTCCCCACGTCGATCCGGCCCGTATCCGAGAGATCGCGGAGGCCGCTAGCGGCGTGCCGGTCAAGCTGGTACGCTGGCCCGAAGGCGAGCGTCTGGCCTCACGGATCACCGTGTCGATCTCCGAGGACGAGATGAGCGCGGCGGTGACTGTTACCGCCCCAAAGAAGGGCGCGGCGCCACCGACGCAGCAGGCGATTCGTAACGCTCTCGCGAACGCAGGGATCAACTTCGGAATAGACGATGAAGCCATTACCGAACTTCTGCGGAATCGTCGCTACGACGAACGGGTAACGGCGGCTCTCGGAAAAGACCCGGTCGACGCAGAGTCTGCGCACATTGAGTACTACTTTAATCCGAACCGCGGCAAACCCTACCTCGAACTGGACTTCGGGCGCATTGACCTTCGCGAGCTCAACTTCATTGAAAACCGCTACGAAGGTGACGTTCTGGCCACCCTCATCCCGCCGGTCAGCCCGGAACACGGACGTACCGTGACAAACGTTCCGGTTTCCGCACGAACCGAGACTAAAGATGTGAGCTTAGCTCCGGGAGAGAATACCGTACTCAGCGACGACGGCGGCACCTTGTACGCCGCCGCCGACGGCAACGTGAAACTGTCGGACGGTCGGGTCATGGTCGAGCCGGTTGTACAGGTGGAACGCGTGGACTACGAAACGGGAAACATCCACTTCGACGGTAGCGTTGTCGTCGACAAATACATTGCGGACCGCTTTGTTGTAGAGGCCGGCGGAGATGTTCAGGTCGGTGAAGGTGTCGGCCGGGCGACGGTGCGCGCCGGTGGACACGTTCTCTTCAAGCGTGGCGTAAGCGGCGGCGGCGCAGGCCTTGTGGAATGTGAGGGAAACCTCTTTGCGAAGTTCGTAGAAAACAGCACGGTGGTCTGTAAGTCGCACGTTTTCATTGAAGAGGCGATCATGCACAGCAGGCTCTCTGCCTGGAAGCACTGTGTCCTGAACGGTCGGCGTGCGGAGATTATCGGTTCCACGGTAACTGTAGGCGGTACACTGTGGTGCAAAAAGCTCGGCAGTGTTGCCGAGGCGCCGGTTCACGTTGCCGTTGGAATCTTACCCGACTTTCTGAGTGATTATCGAAAGCTCGAAGCGTACCTCGCCGACCGGGAAGATAGGCTCGCGGCCGTGCAGGAGAAGCTGCAGCAGATCGAACACGCGATCGAAGAGGGCCACACGGCACAGAAGCTCAGACGAGCGCGAGAACAACTCGCCGGCGAAGCCACAGGCATCGCCCAAGAGCTCAAGGAGTTGCGCGGTCGCTACCGTGACATGCGCGAACGGCTCGAGGCCCGCCGTAGCAGTCTGGTCGTGGTCGAGGACGAGGTCTACAAAGGCGCGGCGGTAAGCTTCGGCAACGTCGAGTACCGCGCCCCCGACCGAGGGACGAGACAAACGATCTTTCGCTTCAACGGCCGTTCGATCGAGGAGCTCGGCTACAACGCCGCAGAAGCGCCGACGCTCGAGTTCGAATCGGCAGACGAGCCCAGGGACAACGAAGATAGGCCGGAGGCATCGACCGACCAATCGTCCGCCCCCCGGAGTGAGTCCTGATCCCGTTCCGCCGGCCGCTCGAACGACGAAAGAGAACGTTTCCACGTGGACGGCCATAAAACCGAGTGGAACTTCACGCTGCAGCTGTAGCTAGAGCTGTTGCTTACAGCTCTCGCTTGATCTGAATTGGCCTATACTACCGGACCGTCGGGGCATTCCCGTCGGTCCCTTTTTTTGCTTTCGTTCGCTTGTTATTCTACCGGCGGGCACGAATACCCTGGTCCGCTTGTGAAGGACGGCTAAAAGGCAGATGAACGGCGCGAATGGAGGCTGCTATGGGCGAAAACTTCGATCTGGAACGCTTCCTCACCGCTCAAAACCGAGTTGCTGAGACCGTCACGAAGGAGCTCGAGGCGGGGCGGAAACGCAGTCACTGGATGTGGTTCGTCTTTCCGCAACTTCGCGGACTCGGCCATAGTACGACCGCACAGCACTACGGGCTGAAATCTCTTGCGGAAGCCGAGGCCTACCTCGCTCATCCGGTCTTGGGACCGCGCCTGATCGAATGGACGCGCCTCGCGTTATCCCATAGCGGGAGCTCCGCAGAATCAATATTCGGGTATCCGGATTACTTGAAGTTTCGCTCGTGTCTGACCCTTTTCAGTCGTATCCCTGAGGCCCCGGGCATCTTCCGGGAGGCACTGGACACCTTTTACGACGGGAAGCCCGACTCCACAACGCTCCGTATGATTGGAGTGACCACTTGAGGCAGCGCAGTATACTGAGCTTGTACGGTGCCGCCATAACAGATCCCGGTCGGAGGAGTTAAAAGTCATGCAGGAAGTGATCCACTTCGCGACGCAACAAAGAGAAGAACTGATCGATATTACCGACCGAGTTGCGCGGATTGTTGCGGACAGCGGCGTCACACAAGGGCTCTGCAGTGTCTACGCTCGCGGCGCCACGGCGGCGATCATGATACAGGAGAATTGGGATGACAGCGTACAGACGGATGTGCTGACCCTGCTCCGCCGGCTGGCGCCCCAAGGTGTCTGGGTGCACGACCGACAGGACGGTAACGCCGACGCCCATTTGAAGTCTGGCATTGTAGGGCCCAGTGAAGGGATTCCAATCATGGCCGGGGAACTGGGCCTGTCAACCTGGCAAAACATCTTCTTTTGCGAGTTCGACGGCCCGAGGCGCAGACGTGAGGCGGTGGTAACTATAGTCCCCGCTCACACGCCGGAGTGAGCCGAGTCGCACTGAAGGATGGACCACCGGTTTTTCGGCCGGCTGATCAAGCGCCGCTGATCAGGCGCCGTGGCCGCATGTTCCGCTGATCAACAATTCCGGCTCCGGTCAATTCCGGCCCCGGTCATAAAAAAGGCCGCCCAGCTAATTGGGCGGCCCCTCTAACGTTTGCCGAATCGCTTAGCCGTAAAAAACCGGAAAGCGCCGTGCAGTGGGTCAATTACCAGCGGCGATCGTTGTTCCGAGGCTTCGCCTCATTGACCTTCAGCTGTCGGCCGTCGAACTCCTGACCGTTCAGGGCGTTCTCCGCGGCGCGTGCTTCTTCCTCGCTAGCCATCTCAATGAAACCGAAACCCCGAGAACGTCCGGTGTCACGGTCGGTGATGATGTTGGAAGAAACCACTTCACCGTGTTGGGCGAAGAGGTCGCGGAGCTCATGCTCCTGCGTCTGGTAGTTGAGGTTGCCGACATACAGTTTGCTGGCCATGTGAAACTCTCCTTCTGCTCAAGGCAGATACGAAATAATTGATCCGGAACGCGAAAAGCTTTATCTGACTTGAACCACTGAAGGAAAGCACAGAAAGGCAGTCACGAAATCCGAAATATCGACAAAAACCATATCAATTCCCTATGAAGCCGTCAAGTCTGTTTAGGTCTTTGCGCTTCAAATATATAGACGTTACTATGACGGAGATCGAGCGGAAGGAGCTCACAGCATGCGATTCGAAGCCACAGCATCTTCGCTGGCAAATCACACAGTCCCGGCATGGTATCATGGGGCCAAGTTCGGCATCTTTGTGCACTGGGGTATCTACAGTGTTCCGGCATACGCCCCGGTGCCGCG
>CAYFQV010000130.1:7681-9001 GCA_964345195.1 uncultured Spirochaetaceae bacterium | reverse complement strand
CCCCGGCGCTTTACAATAAACCTATCCGAATGCTTGTGCTTCTTCCGGGTCTTATAGCCCTTCGTCGGCGTACCCCCGGGGCTCACGGGATGACGCCCTCCGGCAGTGCTACCCTCACCACCTCCGTGAGGATGATCAACGGGATTCATGGCGATACCTCGGACCTTCGGACGACGCCCAAGCCACCTCGATCTACCCGCCTTGCCGAGAGCCACATTCATATGATCCTCGTTACCCACGGCACCAACCGTGGCGATACAGCGTTTGAAAACCATCCGCGTTTCGCCTGAAGGCAGCCGAACTGTCACGTAATCTCCCTCTTTGGCGACAACAACTGCGCCGGCACCGGCCGCGCGGGCCAGCTGCCCGCCTTGCCCATGCTTCAACTCCACGTTGTGCACTGTGGTACCCAAAGGTACGCTTTCCAAAGGCAAGGCGTTCCCCGGTGTTACAGCCGCTTGATCGCCCGCCAAAACCTTTGCTCCCGTCTTCAAACCACGCGGGGCCAAGATGTAGCGCATTTCACCATCGGCATACTTGATCAGCGCAATGTTTGCACTACGATTCGGATCATACTCGATCGCAGCCACTATTCCCGGTACGTTTTTCTTGTCTCGGCGAAAGTCGATCATCCGATACTTGCGCTTGTTGCGCCCGCCCTTGCGACGCACCGCAATCCGGCCTGCCGCGTCGCGACCACCGCGGGACTTCCTGCCCTTTGTCAAGCTCTTGTTCGGCTCCTGATGACGATCGAGAGCCTCAAATGTAAGCCCGGTCATGTATCTCTGCCCGGGCGTGATCGGTTTAAACTTCTTCACTGCCATGCTCAACGCCTCTCAGCCTACGCGCCTTCGAAAATGCTGATTGTCTCACCTGGTCGCAACGTCACAACCGCCTTCTTCCAAGACGACGTGCGCCCGCGCCGATACCGAACTCTCTTCGGCTTACCCTTCACCCGCGAAATGTTGCATTTGACCGGATGAACTTCGAAAAGCGTCCGCATGGCGCTCATGACATCGATCTTGTTCGCCCGGGGATCGACACGGAACACGTACTGTGCGGACTCCCGCTGCAAATTGGTTTTTTCCGTCAGCACCGGCTCCATAATTACTTTATCCGCGTCCATACAGAACTCCCTTGATTAAACCTCAGCTTGATCGTACATCCGACCGAGCGCTTTCGCGGCGGACTCGGTTATAACGATGCGCCGACTATAGAAAAGCTCTTTGACGCTCATCCGCTTGTAAGAGGCATGCTTCAGCCACGGCACATTCCGAGCCGCGCGCTTAACCATGACGGAATCTTCGTCCGGAAGGAGCA
>CAYFQV010000130.1:4968-7581 GCA_964345195.1 uncultured Spirochaetaceae bacterium | reverse complement strand
GTCTTCTCGCCGCCCGAGAACCCGTGTCGCCGCATTACACCCTGATAGCCCTTACCCTTGGTGGTCCCCGAAACGTCGACGAAAGAGGCGTCCTCCAACAGGTCGACGTATAAGGAATCCCCAACAGCACAGTCATGACTGAAGTTTCGGAACTCCATGAGCACTTTCCGGGGCGCGACCCCCGCCTTTTCGAATTGCCCACGCACAGGCTTCGTCAATCGTGACGGCTTCGCCTCGTCCGCGCCAAGCACGACCGCCTCGTAACCGTCACGCGGCTCGGTCCGCTGCTCAACTACAACGTTTGGATCGACGCGAATGACCGTGACCGGCGTAAGAACTCCTGTCTCGTCGAACACCTGCGTCATTCCAACTTTCTGACCAATTAGACTTACCATCTCACGCAACCTCTTGCTTCGAAGCCCGGCATCCTCATCTGCATCCAAAGCGGACGACCTTGTCCCAGGGAACAATTACCCTCGACGCTATTGCTTGATCTCGACGTCCACTCCCGCCGGCAACTCGAGCTTCATAAGCGAGTCCATAACGGCGGATGTGGGCTGAATAATATCGATCAACCGCTTATGCGTTCGCATCTCGAATTGCTCTCGCGCCTTCTTATTCACGTGAGGTGAACGCAACACTGTGTACTTGTTCACCCGTGTCGGAAGAGGGATCGGGCCGGACACCGTCGCGCCGGCCTTCTGCACCGTTTGAACAATTGAGCGCGCACTCTGATCAATCAATTCGATGTCAAAGCCCCGTAGCCGAACGCGAATTTTCTCGCTTGCCATAGATCCTCCAGGAAGAACCCCGCCTCGCGGACGAGGCGGGAGTTCCGTCACAGCACGTCGTTTACTCGACGATCTCGATTACCTGACCGGACGCTACGGTGCGCCCACCCTCGCGAATGGCGAAGCGAAGCCCCTTCTCCATGGCAATCGGGTGAATCAGCTCCGCTTCGATCTCGGTGTTATCACCCGGCATGATCATTTCTTTCCCCTCGGGAAGGGTCACCGTGCCGGTGATATCCGTGGTCCGGAAGTAGAACTGCGGACGATATCCGGTAAAGAACGGATTGTGACGACCACCCTCTTCCTTGCTCAAGGCATAGATCGTGCCCTTGAACTTCCGGTGCGGCGTGATGGATCCGGGCTTCGCCAGGACCTGACCGCGTTCAACGTCCTTCTTATCGATACCACGAAGCAGAACGCCGACGTTGTCACCGGCTTCACCTTGATCCAGAAGCTTGTTGAACATCTCGATTCCGGTTGCCGTGGTATCCTTTGTATCTCGAATACCGATGATCTGCACCTTGTCATTGAGCTTAATGACGCCACGCTCCACACGTCCCGTAACAACAGTGCCGCGACCTTGAATCGAGAAGATATCCTCGATCGGCATCAGGAAGTCTTTGTCCTTGGCGCGCTCGGGCAGCGGAAAGTAGCTGTCCATAGCCTCCAAAAGATCGTCGACAACCTTCATCTTCTCGTCGTCCTCAGGGTTCATCATGGCCTCGTAGGCACTTCCCTTGATGATCGGAATCTCATCCCCGGGGAAGTCGTACGACTTCAAGATGTCGCGCATCTCTTCCTCAACGAGCTCAATCAAGTCGGGGTCATCGACCTGATCCGTCTTGTTGATAAAGACAATGATGGCGGGCACCCCTACTTGCCGCGCCAAAAGCAGGTGCTCCTTGGTCTGAGACATGGCACCATCCGTTGCCGACACAACCAGAACCGAACCGTCCATCTGGGCGGCGCCGGTAATCATGTTCTTGATGTAGTCCGCATGCCCAGGGCAGTCAACATGAGCATAGTGACGGCCCGGCGACTCGTACTCGACGTGTCGAGTGTTGATCGTAATGCCGCGCGCCTTTTCCTCCGGCGCGTTATCGATCTCTTCATACTTCATCACCCTGCCGCCGCTCGTTTGAGCAGCCGTCCGCATGGTGAGTGCCGCCGTCAACGTGGTCTTCCCGTGGTCGACGTGACCGATCGTCCCTACGTTGATATGAGGCTTGCTCCTCTCGAACTTTGCTTTGGCCATCACGCCCTCCTTGAAAGATCTGAAGCCAACAAGACATTATCACTTCCTGCCTCGACCCAAACCTGGCGTCTACCACAGGGTGCTTGCCGTAACGTTCAGTATAGTCGTGCTAAATGAATTTTGGAGATTGGCAGTCTATGGAACGGCCAGGTTTGTGTCAATCCCGGCGCACACACTCAGACTTTTCACCGCTCAGACAGACGAGATATCCTGAGCGATACCAACCACCTAATCGCTTCACCCGGCACGAACCCGGATCCCGGCCTTCCGCCGGACGATCGGTTTGGCTGCACCGGGGTCCGTTTGCCGCCCACTCAACGCGCACGCGACACGACACCCCGCAACAGAAGCAGGCACCATACCGGATCGGCAACTCTACATTACCGGTGCACCTGCCGATTCATAACCTTGTTACCACCGATAATGGGCGAAGGCCTTATTCGCCTCAGCCATTCGGTGAGTGTCTTCCTTTTTCTTGAACGCCGACCCGGCGCCGTTGAACGCGTCCATTAGCTCCGCGCCGAGCTTGTCCGCCATCGACTTTCCCGAGCGGTCACGAGCAGCCTT
>CAYFQV010000130.1:1953-4868 GCA_964345195.1 uncultured Spirochaetaceae bacterium | reverse complement strand
GGCCGCTTTGTTCCATACTTGGAACGCGCCTTCTTCCGATCCTCCACTCCCAAGGTGTCACGAGCACCACGCACAATGTGGTACCGCACGCCCGGAAGATCCTTCACACGACCGCCCCGCAGCAGCACGACGGAGTGCTCTTGCAGGTTGTGACCGATTCCCGGAATGTAAGCCGTGGCTTCCATTCCGTTTACCAGCCGCACACGTGCAACTTTCCGAAGCGCCGAGTTCGGCTTTTTCGGCGTGACCGTCATAACCCGCGTGCACACACCGCGCTTTTGCGGTGAACCCTGCAGCGCCGGTGACTTTGTCTTACTAAGCTGTCGTTTTCGTCCCTTACGGATCAATTGGTTTATTGTCGGCATTCAACTCCACTCTCTGCGTGTATCTCTTTTTGCTTTCGCGACTTAGTTCTTCAAGCGCAGACCCGCAAACTATCCAATCGTTACGAGAATGTCAAGTCGTTTGATGCGCGCTCGTTGGAATAAGCCATCCCCCAACAGCTGCCGGCCATGACCGGCAGCGCACGGCGGCTCTGCGCGTCACAGAACTTCCGCCTCTTCCCGGGGCTCTTCACTTTCCTCTTCCTCATCACGCTCCTGAGCCCGAGCCTCGAGGATCTCACGCATGTGCTCGTCAAGGTCGTCTCGATGCTCGTCGAAGAGTCGAATGTTCTTGTATGAGCGCATACCGGTACCCGCCGGGATCAAATGTCCAATGATCACGTTCTCCTTCAAGCCGCGCAGGCTATCCGTGGAGCCGGCAATTGCGGCGTTGGTCAGCACGCGTGTTGTTTCCTGGAACGACGCCGCGGAAATGAAAGAGTCGATGTTCAACGATGCACGTGTGATCCCCAACAAAAGCGGACGTCCAACGGCGGGTTGACCACCTTCGCGGATGACCTTCCGGTTCTCCGAATGGAACTTGTACTTGTCGATCTGTTGGCCGAAGATAAAGTTCGTATCTCCGACCTGAAGGATCTCAACCTTCCGCATCATCTGACGAATAATAACCCCAATGTGCTTGTCGTTGATGTTGACACCCTGCAGTCGGTACACCTCCTGAACCTCGTTCACAAGGTATCGCTGCAAGGCGTTCTCCCCGAGGATTTGCAGTACATCGTGAGGATCGATCTGTCCGTCCGAAAGTGTTTCGCCGGCTTCGACCTCGTCGTCCTCTCGCACAAGAAGATGACTGCCCATTGAAACAGAGTGCTTATACTCCTTGCCCCATGCGTCCTCCACGACAATGACACGCTTTCCCTTTTGGATCGCCTTGAAGCGCACGGTACCGCTGATCTGCGCGAGCACCGCGGCGTTCTTGGGCCGCCGCGCTTCAAAGAGCTCCCCGACACGCGGCAAACCACCTGTTATGTCACGAGTCTTGACGCTCTCCTTGAGAATCTTCGCCACGGTATAACCCGAATCGATCTTTTCACCGTCGGATACGCTCAGATACGCCGCTCCCGGCAAGTGGTAGGTCGCGAGATCCTCGCCGTCCTCCCCCTCGATCACAATGCGAGGCTGCAGGGTCTCGAGGGACACCTCATTAATCTTTTGCTCAATATTACCGGTATCCTCGTTGACCTCTTCCTTCAGCGTAGTACCCTTCACAATGTCCTGGAAACGTACCGTACCGCCGACCTCGGCGATAATTGGTTCGCTGAACGGATCGAAGCTCGCTATCGGCTCGTTCGCCTCTAGGATCTGCCCCGGCTCGACGAGCACTTCCGCGCCGCTGCGAATCTCGAGACGCTGCTCTTGGGTGACCAGCAGAACTTTGTCCTTCCGGACCAAACTGTAGGCGTTATCCGGGGCTGTAATCTCTTCTTTGCCCTTCTTGAGGACGGCCTGCCCCTTCACGATCTTCTGATCGTCTTCAACCAGAACCTTCGTTCCTTTCTGGCGCTCATAGGTCCCAATAATCCGGGACACGTGGATATGTCCTTTTCGCGTGAATAGGTAGCTGCCGTCGGGCACCTGCACGATGTTACCCGTAAGCTCCCTGACTACCGCCGGATAGCGCACGTACGTGCGGTTCTCTTCCGAGGTCTTGGTAGCGGCGCCGCCGATATGGAAAGTTCTCATGGTAAGCTGAGTACCGGGCTGCCCGATGGACTGCGCCGCGACAATGCCCACTGCTTCGCCGATGTTTACGGTACGGTTGTCCCCGAGGTTGCGCCCATAGCACTTCCGGCACACTCCATATTTCGCCTCACAGGTCAAAACGGTCCGAATCCGCACGGTTTCGATGCCGGCCGACTCGATGTCCTGCGCGAGCTGATCGGAGATTTCCTCGTTTACATCGACCAGGACCTCTCCGGTAATGGGATGCTTGACCCGCTCCAGCGTGAACCGCCCTTGAATACGGTCGGCGAGGCTCTCAACCACCTCTTCACCATCTTTCAGGGCACTCATATCTATCCCATTGATAGTGCCGCAGTCGTCTTCATTCACGACAACATCCTGCGCAATGTCGACGAGACGCCGAGTGAGGTAGCCCGCGTCCGCGGTCTTCAGCGCCGTATCGGCTAGGCCCTTTCGCGCGCCGTTGGTCGAGATGAAGAACTCGATAACCGACAGGCCCTCCTTGAAGTTTGACCGAATGGGCAACTCAATGATATCACCCGAAGGCTTCGCCATGAGGCCACGCATGCCGGCAAGCTGCCGGATCTGACTTCGACTACCCCGTGCACCGGAGTCCGCCATCATATACACCGGATTGAAGCCGCTCTGGTTGGACTTGAGGTGCTGCATCATCTCGTTGGTGAGATCCTCGTTGGTCTTACTCCACACCTCTACAACGCGATTGTAGCGTTCCTCGTTGGTGATATGCCCCTGGAGGTACTGGCCCTGAATCGATTCGACCTCCTGGTTGGCGGAGTTGATACGCTCCCCTTTGTCCTCAGGGATGAG
>CAYFQV010000130.1:0-1853 GCA_964345195.1 uncultured Spirochaetaceae bacterium | reverse complement strand
GGAAACACGATGGGCTGGCCGTTGGCGGGATCCAGAAGGTTTCGAGAACTGAGCATCAGCGTCCAGCTTTCTATCTGGGCTGCCTGTGTCAGCGGGACGTGCACCGCCATCTGATCGCCGTCGAAGTCCGCGTTAAATGCATGACAAACCAAGGGGTGGAGCTTGATCGCCTTCCCGCCGACCAGAACCGGCTCGAAGGACTGAATGCCCAAACGATGCAGTGTCGGCGCACGATTGAGCATTACCGGGTGCTCCTTTACAACTTCATCCAGCACCGCCCAGACTTCAGGCGTTTCCTGCTCAACCAGTGTCTTGGCTTTCTTGATGTTGTACACAACATCTTTCTCAACAAGCTTCTTCATGATGAAGGGCTTATACAGCTCCAGAGCCATCTTGGTCGGGAGGCCACACTGATGCATTTGCAGCTCGGGTCCGACAACGATGACGGAACGGCCGGAGTAATCAACACGCTTTCCGAGAAGGTTTTGCCGGAAGCGCCCCTGCTTACCCTTAAGCATGTCTGACAGCGACTTCAGCGGCCGGTTCGACGCGCCCTTAACCACACGTTTCTTCTTCGAGTTGTCGAACAGCGCGTCCACAGCCTCCTGCAGCATTCGCTTTTCGTTCCGAATAATGATGTCCGGAGCATTCAGGGACATAAGCCTTTTCAGGCGATTATTTCGGTTAATGACGCGGCGATACAAATCGTTGAGATCACTGGTCGCGAAGCGGCCGCCATCGAGTTGCACCATGGGACGGAGCTCCGGCGGAATGACCGGAATGACGTGGAGGATCATCCACTCCGGGCGGTTGTTGGAGTCTCTGAAGTTTTCGACGATCTCGATCCGCTTCAGGAGTCGCTTGTCCGCCTTTGGTCCTTTCTCGATCATCTTCGACCGGAGCTCGCTGGACAGTGCGTCCAGATCCAGCTCCTCAAGCAGGGCTCGTACCGCTTCGGCGCCGATACCCGCGGAGAAGGACATCCCGTAACGTTCTCTCGCTTCGAGATACTCTTCCTCGGTGAGAAGATCCATCTTTTTCAGGTCGGTATCGCCCGGATCGACGACAATGTACTTCTCGTAGTAGAGGATGGAACGGAGACTCCCAATGGAGAGGTCCAACAGCAGTCCCATACGAGACGGCACGGAACGGTAATACCAGATGTGAGAGACCGGAGACGCCAACTCAATATGCCCCATACGCTCTCGGCGCACCTTGAAGTGCGTGACTTCGACGCCACAACGGTCACAAATCACACCCTTGTATCGGATGGACTTAAACTTTCCGCAATAACACTCCCACTCTTTTGTAGTACCGAAAATACGCTCACAGAAAAGCCCATCTTTCTCGGGGCGCAGAGTCCGATAATTGATGGTCTCGGGTTTCTTGACCTCGCCGTAACTCCATGCCCGCACCTGATCCGGTGCGGCAAGTTGAATAGTTATACTGTCAAAGTCTTGAATGTCTCTCATACGGCCTCCTCCTGGGGCGTTTCCCCGTACCGGGGCGTTGAATCATTGGCCGACGCTCCGTCGTTCCGCAACATGGAACGGCTGTCAGCCGCCGTGAGCCCGGCGCCGCACTGCGGCACCGACACACAGTTCTTTCGGGGTCTTTCCAAGTCTCCTAAAAATTCGTGCCTTGCCGATTGATGAGCTCTTCATCACGCTCGGTAAGCGCGATTTGTTTTCCCCGAGAGTCATAGATAGATATATCCAGCGCCAAGCCCCGCAGCTCCTGCAGCAGAACGTTAAAGGATTCCGGAACACCCGCCGAGGTCGACGGTTCTCCCTTCACAATGCTTTCGTATATCTTCGCCCGGCCGTTCATGTCGTCCGACTTGATGGTCAGCA
>CAYFQV010000129.1:0-9017 GCA_964345195.1 uncultured Spirochaetaceae bacterium | reverse complement strand
GTCGCGCTGTAGGACATCTGATTGGTCAGCACCACAACGGGCTTCTCGGTGTAGCTGGGCCGATCCTCCGGCGGCGCGAAGTACAGGGGGTCGAACTCACTGAAGGCCTCACGGCCGGGGCCGATCTTCACGCGCTCTTCGGCAACCTTCGTCTTGCTCTTGACCAAGCGGTTCCCAATTGTGGTCACGTTGCCAAGTGCGCCACCGCCGTTGTTCCGCAGATCAATAATCAAACCTTTGTAGCCGTCCCCGCCGAAGCGCTCGATAACGTAGTCCATGTCTTTCTCGCGCACGCTGTTCGCAAAGCTTCGGTAGTGGATGTAGCCGACGTCGCCGAAGTCCATGAGGATGAAGGCGTTGCCCACGTACTGCTGCACGCTTCGGCCGACGGTCTCAAAGCCGCCGTCGGTGAAGTAGTAGCGCTGCAAAACCGAAAAGTCGTAGTTCGGCGGATCCTGCAGAAACCACTGCCAGTTTCGAGAGCGGTCGAAGTCGCTGCGCAGATTGACATGACCATCTTCGAGCTCGTAGAGCATATCCGCAAGAAGGTCGAAAAGCTCTTGGTCGCTCATATCGGCTGAGACTTTAGCTCTGTAGTGCGTCCGTACGTCTTCCCAGGATTTCTGGTTGAAAACCTCTTTATAGGCGAAGAAGCTGTACTCTCGGTCGACGAAGTTCCAGGTCTGGTCGAAGATGCTCTGCGGTGTGACCTCGGGAGGCCGCTCGAACAGCAGCTCCTCACAGGAGCTCAGAGTTGCGATCAGGACGGCGATCGCCGCCAACTTTGCCGTGCCGGCCGCGCTTCGTCGAGTTGTGTTGCAGGTCATCATGGTCCTCCAGATGCTCCGGTCACATGCTCTTCAGAGAGTAGCCGAAGGTGATGGTGTGATTACCGAGCACGAGCCGGTGGTCCGTAGAAGCGTCATAACTGCCGTAGATATCGTAGAAGTAATCAATGCTGAAACGATTTTCATTGCTGTGTTCCAAGAGCCGGCTAAGCCCGAGGTTGAGACGCGCGCGATACAGATCCCACGGGGCCGCAAAACCTCGGGCCGATTCTTGGAAGGACAAACTATACGCCGGATTTCGCACCACATAGGAGACGACCGGCGTTGTAAGCTGCGCGTACCAGCGGGTCGGTCGGCCAAAGAGACTGAAGCGGTCTTCCCATCTAAGGCCGGCGTTCAACGACGAAATAATGTCGAAGTTCAGGCTGCTATTGCCCAAGGCATCGAAGACGCGGAGGTTACCGGTCGTGGAGAGACTTCCGCCGACGGAAAGCGCTTCGGGACCAATTCGCCGCAGATACGCGAAATCTATCGTACCCCGGGGGTTGATGTAGCTTGCATCGAGCGCGATCGTCTTGTTGGTCAGTGGATAGGCAAACTGGAAGAATAGCGTCCTGAGCACGATCTCCTGCGGTCGATACGTGCGATCCTGATTGACCGCCACGAAGCCCGGAGCGCGGTAGATCCGCGGTGCCATCCGCGTATCCTGGATTGCGGCGTAGCCGGCGCCGCTAGCCGACAGGGTATACGTATCCGTCACGGCTATCCGCTCCTCCCGCCAGTTGCGAAAACGCTCTATCAGACCCGCTTTCTCCTCTCCACTTTCGCTATCGGTTTGCGCCGGGAGCGCTGCGCTCATCACTATCATTGCGACAGCCACGGCCACGGCACGGCGCAGCATGCCCGTCGTCTTTGTCATCCACATGGCATCCTCCCTAAAAGCAGCACGAGCATTTCGCAAGCTATACGGCGGAGCGATCGGATGGCAAGTAGAGTGCGAGGCTGCACCGCAGCGATCCGGGTCGGATGCCGGTGCGGATGCGGAGCGGGTTCACCCCGAGCGCCGAGATTCGTACATTCACGGGCAGAGGTACATCATGAAGCACGACGACCCCCTCGACACGGCACTTCGCGGAGCCACCGTCTCTTTCTTCCACCAAGAGATCGACGCCCGGTACCGGCTGGCGCAACTCCACGAAAAATCCGAGCTCCAACAGGAACAAGTACTTGAGGGTATCACGCAAGAGGACCTGGATACCATTAAGCACTTCTTTCGAAAAGTCATGTATCCGCCCCTGGATGAGCGCGAGCGTCGCGACCACTCCCTGCGAACACTTAGCGGGATGCTCACGGATCCGAGCAACCTCGTTTCATTCTTTCCCTCGGTTCCGCGCATTGCCCTGAAGTACGGTTTTCTCTTCCCCGAAGCCGTGAAGGCCGGGCGGGATGTCCTCCATGCCTATCACATATCCACCGAGCTCGAAGACCGGCTCGTGGAGACGCTCCGGGAACGCATACAGCGGGAGGGCCGCCCCGGCGACCCCGACGCGGCTCAGGAGGCGAACGAGTCATGGCCACCGCTAAGGAGCGACGAAGTGTGCAGCGCCTACGCCGCACTTCCAATGAAAAAAGCACGAAGCCTGGTAACGCAAGTGCGCCACGTCGTGGAGCATGGGAAGCGCCGCAAACTAATGGACGCGACGAGTGATATTCTCGCCGATCTCAAGAAGAGCACGGCTAATCAAGACCGTATTGCCGCAGTAGACTACGTAATCCAGGTTATCGAAGAGGTGCGGGGGCTTGCCGATCAGTACGGCAATGACAAGATCGATCGATTGCTTCGTATTGCGCAGATCGTTGAGAACGACTACCTGGATGCCCTCTCCGAGGGCTGACTCAGCCGCCGGTGTCCAGATCGTCGTGCAGCACCGTCGCCTGCACGCGTAAGTCCTCGAGCTCGCGGACCCAGAACTCCCGGGTCCCCCACCAAGGAAAGCGCTGCTGGAAGTCCCGATCGTGGCGCTGCCGCGCTTGCCAACCGAGAAAGTGAACCATGCGCATGAAACGCAGCGGCTCAATCAAGCTCAGCTCCCGACGGTCGAACTCGCTGAAAGTCTCGTAGCCGTCAAGCAACATGCTAAGCTCGCGGCCGACCTCCGCACGGTATCCCGGCAGCAGGAGCCAGAGATCTTGCACCGCCGGTCCAAGCATCATGTCGTCGAAATCGATAAGAAGGAGCCCCTCTCCGGGCCGCTCCAGAAGGTTCCCACGATGACAATCCCCATGGATCCGATGCTGCGCGACATCCTCGAACAGCGGTGCGATCTCATCCAACACAGTCGTAACCAGCGTATCGAGCTCCGCCGCGAGCTCCGGATGTACCAGGTCCGTATCTATGAGCTGCCGCCATAAGGGCCGCACCCAGTCCTTGGGATGACAGATATGCCGATGGTCTGCCGAACGGCTGCGAGCCACGGTGTGAAGCCGCCCCACCAGGCTGCCCAAACGAAACCACTCGTCGTCGCCTTCCGCATCAAAGTTCCGCCCGCCGCGCTTCGGAAAAAGACTAAACGGATAGCTCATCCGCCGCTCACCGTCGACGATCTCCACCTCCTCGAGCGTTTCTTGCGTCGAATCCGGGATCGGCGGCACTACGGGAATCTCCGCCCGCCCGCAGTCGGCAAGAAAGGCGTGTTCCTCCTGAATGGCGGCCTCCGACCACCGCGCAGGCCGATAGAACTTCACGACATACTCAGCGCCCTCGTCGGTGCGCACACCGTAGACGCGGTTTATGTAACTCGGATACTGCTGCAGCGTACCGTCGAGACTGAGGTCGAAGGCACCCTCAACCGCCTCGAGAATCGCTTGCGGTGCGAGCACGTCGAAGTCGGGTAGCTCCGTGTCCATGGTCCCGGCAGTATGCACGGCCGCAACCGACCTGTCAGCCCACTCCCCGGTGGATCAGTGGCAGACCGCGTCCAGCGGGAATCAAGAATCTCAACACCAGTCCGTGTTACATGGCTCCGCGATCGTAGAGCGCGGTAACAGCTCGCGTCATGAAATCTATGTCTCGAATGCTCGCTGTTTCACGAACGCTATGCATGGCAAGCATGGGAATCCCCACATCTACACTCCGGATGTCCGAGCGCGTCTGCAGCACCGGCCCAATGGTAGAACCGCTACGAGCATCCGAGCGGTTGGCAAAGCTCTGAACCGGAACGTTCGCCGCGGCGCAGACCGCGCGA
Source organism: uncultured Spirochaetaceae bacterium (assembly GCA_964345195.1). Lineage (GTDB taxonomy): Bacteria > Spirochaetota > Spirochaetia > DSM-27196 > PWMO01 > CAYFQV01. Next base: position 4,984 of record CAYFQV010000129.1, on the reverse strand, counting down.
AAGTGGGCCGCCGTATCCGCCACGCTCGTGTAGCTCATGCCGGCGTGCGACTTCACGACCGGCCCGCCGCCAAGCCTCGGCAAATACGCAGGATCGTACTTATCGTGGAAGTTTGGGTGTGCCCCGTGAGCTCCGTCGTTGGAGAGAAGATACGAACGTACCCGAAAGCGGTGCCCGTCCTCCACCGTCCCTCCTCTCGATAGCACGATACGCTCCATCACCCGGTCGAGCATGCCCGATTGGGCGCCTGAGAAGGAGCGGCTCCCGATCTCCTCGTTGTCAAAGAAGCCCGCAATCTGCGTATGGCCTGCGGCCGATGAAGCCAAAAAGCCGTCCAGCGTGGTCGAGCATCCCACCAGATTGTCAATGTGGCGGGACGCGTAGAGATCACCGCCCTCCTCGACTCGTTGATCCCGCGCGGATGCACGACCGAGGCGGGCGGCCTTCGTTCGGTCGGCCAGGAAGAGATCCAATCCGAGTATGAGCCCCGGATCTATATCCAGCTCCGCGGCAAGCAATCGCCGCAGTCGGCCTCCATCCCGCTCGGACTCCCCGTCGGATCCGCCGTCCGATTTGTCGGCCGTATCCTCCTCGGTACCGATGATGCAGCGCAAGTGATCTTGCCGACTGTACTGGAACCCCTCATTCGCCTTGCGATTCAAGTGGATTGCAGCGTTGGGGATCACCGCTCCCACGCTCCGCAAACGCACAAGATGACGCGCCATTTTCGCGCCGTCCCGTACGACCGCGACGCCGGCAATCTCCAGGTCGCGGTCGAGCCAGCTCGAGACAATAGCACCGCCGTAGACCTCCGTGTTTACGGTCAGAAGCCCGTCGATTACGCGCTCGGACTCCAGCTTCAGCTTGAGCGCCGGGCTGTCGGTGTGAGCCGCGGCAATAACGGCGCCGAGCTCCGCCGGGTCCTCCGTACCGACGCGAAACGCCACGACGGCTCCGAAGGCGCGTCGCAGGAAGTAGGTTCCACCGGGCTGCAGATGCCACCGCTGCCCCTCTTCCAGCTCCTGAAAGCCTGCAGTCTCCAGGCGTGCCGCGATCTCGGCCCCCGCATGAAACGCCGTCGGCGACGCATCCAGAAGTGATTTCGTTGTAGACCAGCGGTCTTGTTCCATAATACGGACCTCCATTAGCGCGAAACGTTACGGCCGCGCCTAAACGGTGCGGGTCTCAATCAAGTAGACGAAGTAGACGCCGTACGAGGCCACGAGCATGACGCCGCCCCATCTCGGCAGTCGCCGAAAGACGGCAAGCAGAACAAACAGCGCGACACTCACGCCGACCATATAGGCGAAGTCCGTTACGAAGTTGGTATCTCCAATGTGGATCGTCCGAACGATTGCCGTGGCCCCCAACACCATGAGGGAATTGAAGATGTTACTCCCAATGATGTTTCCGAGGGAGATGTCCATTTCACCGCGGACAACCGCCACCATGGAAGTGATGAGCTCCGGCAGACTCGTCCCCAGGGCAACGATCGTGATACCGATAAAGCGCTCGGACGCTCCGAACACGTTGTCCGCGATCCACGACGCCCCGTCAACCAGGAGCTGTCCGCCGACGGCAAGACCCGCAACACCGGCGATGACTTTCACGAGAAGAACAAGAAGCCGCCCCTGAGGCTCGGTCGGCACTTCGTTGAGATCGATCTCTTCGAGCTCTTCTATGCTATGGCCCCGGGCGTATCTGTACAGCGTGTAGAGATAGGCCCCAAGAAGCGCGATCATGACCATTCCTTCCCAACGAAAGATGGCGCCGCCGGAAATAAAGTCGACCTCCGAGCGGTAGTTCATGGCCATGAGCGCGAGAACGCCGAAGGTGGTGAGCATGATCGGCGTATCCACGAGAGCGGTCTTTCGTGAGGTGGTCATGGGGTGCACCATAGATGTGAGGCCAAGGATCACGGCAACGTTAATGATGTTGCTGCCGACAACGTTGCCGACGGAGACAGACATGAGCCCCTTGAACGCCGATATCAAACTGACGAACAGCTCCGGGGCGGAGGTGCCGAAAGCAACCACGGTCAAGCCGACCACAATGACCGGCACCTTGAACCGCCGCGCCAATGCGGCCGCACCCGAAACCAAAAAATGCCCGCCCAGGTACAAGAGCAGCAGTCCGGCCAACACAAAGGCGCTGTTGAGCAGCAGCAATAGCGTCATGATTGCCGCATCCTACCGAAAAGCCGGACAGCCAACAAGCTCATCTTCACGCAGCCGCGGGATTAGGGCAGCTCGGAAACCGCGCGATCCGGACGGTCGGTAATGAGTATGTCGAGACCCCAACTGCGTAGACGCTCCATGAGCGCAAGCTCGTTGATTGTCCATGCGCCGACCGTAACACCCCGTGCGCGAAGCCCGGCGACGCGTCTAGGTGTGAGCACCGTGACACCGTGGTATCGAAGCGGTGCCATGAGGTGAGTAGCCCGGGCGGGCGGACGGGTCACACCGAGAAGCAGACGAATCGTCTCCGGCCGGGTGAACGCGGTCGGCGCAGTCGAAACGCGACTTCGATAGCGACGCACACAGCGAGCACTGAATGACCCGACGATCGTCGTCGACAGCCGCTCGAACTCTCCGAGCAGGTGGATCAGGGCATCCACCGCGCGGGGCCGGTGATCCTTGATATCTATTGAGAGCGTCACAGTCCCCGTCGGGTCTGCCGATTTTAGCTCCTCGAGAACCTGACGCAAACTAGGGATGACGTATCCCCGGCCTGCGAAGGGGAAGACATTTCCGTCCATAGTCCACCGGCATCCGGCATCGAATCGTTTCAGCTCTTCGACGGTGTAGCCGCGAATCTCGCCCATACCGTCGGTGGTGCGATCGATAGTGGGGTCGTGGCAAACCACGAGTGTGTCATCCACCGTGAAATGGACATCCAACTCTAAGCCGTCCACACCGAGGTCCAACGCGTGGCGAAACGCGCCGATTGTATTCTCCGGGCGCAGTCCGGCGCCGCCGCGGTGCGCAAATACCAAGGTTTGCTGCTGTTGCTGTTGCTGTTGCGTATTGAGGTGCATGGGGCAATCGTAGCAGAAAGCGCCCGCTCTGCGAGCGCCTCTCACTTGTAGCCCGGTGCAACGAGGATTAGGCTTACGCCATGGAACAGACGCCGAACAATCAACAGAACCCGCGCACAGACAGGCAAAAGGACACCCCGGAAAACAACACTATCGAGGCCGAGACGCTCCGCCGTGCCGGCAGCATTTTCGGCCTGTCACTGACAGCGGATGAAGCGGTACAAGCCGAGGGTTTCGTCAATGAGGCTCTCGCCGCCCTCCGTCGTCGCAGAGAGGCCTTTCAGCCGGCCATGACTCTTGCGCCGGCCCTCATCTACCGACCATTCGGCCCGCCGGAGGGCCAAGCCGCGGATCCGCTGGAGATTCTTCATGGATCCCGCTTAGGTGCGGAGGAGCAGGAGCTACTGTTTGCACCACTCACGCAGCAACTGCATCTCATCCACCGTGGTCTCGTTCGCCCTCGGGATCTTGTGGATGCCGCCGTGCGCCGACTCGAGGCGGTCGAACCACTACTCCATCTTATTGTGACCGAACGTTTCGACCGGGCGCGACGGGAGGCGCGGGCACTCGCCGCTGGTCCCGACCGGGGACGGGATGCCCTTCTCTGGGGGATAGCCTATGGGGCAAAGGACTTGTTCGATACCACGGATGTGACGACCACCTTTGGAGCGGAACCCTACAGAGAGCGTCAACCCCGGGAGGACGCAGCGGTGATCGCCAAATGTCGCGACGCCGGCGCCGTACTTACCGCCAAGCTCAGTCTTGGTGAGTTGGCCATGGGCGACATGTGGTTCGGCGGGAGAACCAACAATCCATGGGATCCTGAGCAGGGAGCGGGTGGCTCGAGCGCAGGTTCCGCCGCGGCCGTGGCAACCGGAGCGGTATCCTTTGCCTTAGGAACTGAGACCTCCGGCTCGATTATCACACCGGCAATGCGCTGTGGCGTTGTGGGTCTCCGGCCCAGCTTCGGGCGGGTCGCCCGAACCGGCGCCATGCCACTCTCATGGAGTTTCGACAAGATCGGTTCCCTCACGCGTTCACCCCGGGATGCCGCGCTGGTGCTATCCGCCATTGCGGGGGCTGACCCCGGTGACCCGGACAGCGTCCCGAACCACTTCCCAACTCGCGGTGACGTGGGCATCTTGAACGTGCCGGAGGTCGGCTTCCGGATCGGCTATCTGCCGCGCTGGTTCGACGGCGATCAGGACACGCCGGAAGGGGAAAGCCCTACAAAGCGCGAGCTGCTGAACTACTGCTCGAGCAGCCAAGCCTTTTCCCTCCATGAGATCGAGCTGCCCGATCTTCCCTATCGCGACCTCTCGTACCTTCTCCTGGCGGATGCCGCAGCCGTTTTCGAAGAGCTCACCCTCACCGACCGCGACGACCTACTCTCGAGACAGGACCCCGACGGCTGGCCGAACATCTTTCGCGGGGCACATTTCATCACGGCAGTGGAATACCTACAACTTCAACGCTTCCGTCGGGAGTGTCTCGGTATTCTCGAGGAGATCTTCTCCTCGGTGGACATGCTCATGGCGCCGGCCTATGCGGACAAGGGCAATGTCTTGGTGCTCACCACGGCCACCGGTCACCCCTCCATAACCCTACCAATCGGCTTCACCGAGAACGACATGCCCGACTCCATTACGCTGTTTGGAAAGCCCTACGGTGAAGCATCACTGATTCGGGCGGCGGAGCTCATCTCAGAGAGCTTCAACCTGGGCGGTCGACGCCCTCCCGTCGTATAAGACCGGCGGGTAAAGGTCTGGACAAAATGATATCGCGTATTGCACTCTTTAGCCGTCATGAAGGAGCAAAAAAAGTATGGGACAGCGGCAGATCTTAGTTGTGGATACGGACTCGGAGAACCTCCGAACGGCGACGGAGGAGCTGGATGTGGATGGATACGAAATCGCGGTCGCCCGGAGTGGAGAGGAAGCGCTCACC
>CAYFQV010000128.1:3524-9119 GCA_964345195.1 uncultured Spirochaetaceae bacterium | reverse complement strand
TCGCGTTCGTCACGAATGCGAACGGCGGTGGTGCGGACGACGGTGACGGCTCCGACCGAAACGCCGACACGCAAGCCGGTGCCGAGCAAGGCGGCTCTCAAAGTGAAGGCTCTCAAAGTGATGAAAACGTGCAGGTAAGCTACAGGTTTCCCGACGCGAGCTTGAATCTGTTCCAGGACGCCGCTCAGCGGGCTGTGGCCTTACAGGAAGATCTCGAGTCATTCATTGCGGACTTCGAAGATGAGCCCGAGTACATAGGACGATCCGAGCCGGTACAGGCGCACCTTTCCAGCGCCCAAGACCTTCTTACGCAAGTACGGAGCACCGATAGTCGATTAGCTGAGTTGGTTGTTGAGGCGGAGAACCAGATAGCTCGCTCCCGGAACTTCCGGGACGAGGCAAATGATCTGATCGCCGAAGCGCGACAAGCGGTTCAACAGGAAGAGATCGAAGAGGCTCGCTCGTTGGTGGAGCGGGCGCGGGACCGTTTCTTCGAGGCTTGGGATCTGCAACAAGATGTTGCAGCCCGGCGCAACAGCGACCAGTTGATACAACAGCTCGGTGATGAGATTCTCGAGGCGGAGAACCGCATTGTCGTGCGGCGGACACGGCAACTCGTCCAGCAGGCTGAGGAACTCTACGATAACGAGCGTTACCAGCAGGCATTCGACGTCCTTGCCCGCGCCGAGGAAACCTGGGGGCGCACACATGCTAATGATCCAAACCCTGAGGTCCAGAGCCTTCTTCGATATGTCAACGCTGCGCTCAGTCTCGCGGGTAGTCGCGAGTTGACCGAGACCGAACCCCTCTATCCGGTGCTCAGCAATTACCTGTTCGTAGCCCGGGAGGATTACGCGGAGGCTCAAGAGCTCATCGATGACGGAAGATCCCGGGCAGCCGACCAACGACTGGTTCGCGCCGACGAGAATCTGACGAATGTTACGGCGGTTCGGCCGCTCAACTGGGAAGCTCGCGTCCTAAAGCTGCGGATTCTCCAGCTTCAGAGTGCAGAGAACTTCGATGAGATCTTTCAGCGGCGTTACGAAGATGCCCTCGACCAGCGGGACGAGAATCCGGAAGAAGCTCTCACAGCCCTCGAAACTTTAGCAGCGCTCAACCCGGATTACCCGGGGCTTCAAAATGCGATTGTTGATCTCGAGATAGAGCTGGGAATCCGGCCCGATCCGGTGACCCAAGCCCAACTCGCGCGGTCCAACGAGCTCTACCAGGAAGCTCAGTCGCTGGTGCAAGAGGGGGGACAGGCACAGCAGCAGGCCGCGATTTCTCTCTTGGAGGAAGCGCTGTCACTCAATCCGGAGAACGATCAGGCGAAGATCCTCCTCGACGAGTTACGCATTGGGCTTGGCGGCCGGGCAACGATTGCTCTATCGTCCGAGGACGAGCAGCTCTTCAGGCGAGCGCAGCGGCTCTTCGTTCAGAATCAGGTGGCGCAGGCATATGCGATTGTTCAACGCTTGCTGCAGAATGAAAACAACCAGTTGTACGCCCCGCTGTTGGAACTGGAGCGGCGTATCACGGCCCGGCTCGGTATTTAACGAACGTGAGATATCCACGGACGCTCGGCATACAGAAAGATCCACCGGCACTGCGGCGTAGGAGAAGCCGCACGTGCCGGATCGTCGCACTCGCCCTTGCACTCTTCGCTATAGTTGTCGGTGCTTCCGCGGCGCAAGAGTTATCTCTGAGCGAGCGGGAGCTCTTCTTTGAGCCGCCACGAGACTTAGTTCCCGAGACTGCACGCTTCCCGGAAGTGAAGGCCGGAAGCGATTTCATTGTGCTTGTCTATCAAGAGGTTATCCGGGAGGGTCCGGAGTCGGGTCGCATCTACATATCGCTACAAACTTCCGAGACCGGACGAAACTGGACGGAGCCTCGTAGGATCGTTGGACCTATTCCGCTCCGTGGGGAGACGGCGCCTCTCGTGTTCGCCTCGGTCGTGGGACCCAGCGGCGACATCTTCGTCGTGGTTGCTGAGTCGGCAACAACGACGCGAGTCTATCGCTCAACTGATCGAGGCCGTAGCTTTGCCTCCGTTGCCGAGCTCGCAACGGAAGCTACGAGTGTGTCGCCCCGACTGTTCGTCGCATCCGACGGAGGTATTCTACTCTTCGTCAACCAGAATGTCGGATTGCGGCAGACCGTACTCTCGTCCTATTCGGCGAATGGTGATGAGTGGACGTCCTTCGAGCCTCTTGTCGAAGCTGAAGATCTGCCCTTCAACTTCCTTCCGGACCATGCAAGTCACGACGGTCGTGACTACGTGGTGTTTCAGAGCTTCAATCCGAACGAGTCGACGAACTACCAGCTTTACTCGAAGGTGAGCCGGGACGGTGGACGAACCTGGACCGAGGCGCAACTCATTACCGACTTCGTTATTGCTGAAGAGGTTGAAGACTACTTGGCGTACGACAACCAACGTCCGGATTTGGCGTCGTTCAACGAGACGCTCGCCCTCGTTTGGGAACGTCGGCGCCGTGGTGGACGTCCGGCGGTTTTCTACGGCGAGCTGAATGCGGAGGGTCGTTTCCGGACAACTCCGGAGCGGGCGAGTTTATCGACCAACGTTGCCAACTTTCCACGAATGCTTCGCTTTCAGAACGAGACTTACGTCGTGTGGTTCACCAATCCGCGAGCGAACGCAAACATCACCTTGGCCGCTCGATCAAACGGGCTCTGGTTGTCGACGCGGATCAGTCCGCAAGCGGGCGTCTCCGCATTCGCCCGCCCCTTGGTGGCCAATGGACGACTCCATGTCTTTTGGCAATACGAGCCACCCGGTGAGCCGGCGCGTATCAGCTATCTCGAGCCCGACCAACGCGCCGCCGCCCCGCAACCACAACCGGTAAACTACGTGGCGGGCAGACGGTCCGGGGATACGGAGGCCGTGTACCAGTGGACACCACCGGATGACCCTTCCGGCATCCGCGGGTATAACTACCTGTGGTCTCGAGACCCGGACGCGTCGGTTCCGCGGGAGCTGAACTACTCTTCCCAGCAGACGCGCGAGAGCTTTGCGGCGACCGAAGATGGTCCGTGGTACTTCCGGATTGCCGCGCTCGATCGCGCCGGGAACTGGTCCGAGCCGACGACACGGGAGTTCTTCCGGGACACAAGCCCGCCGCCGCCGGTGACCTTCGAACGACCGCCAGTGGACGAAGAGGGCTTTCTCGCATCGAATACCTTTTCGCTCTCTTGGCGACCACCGGAAGCCCCGGACCTCGCGGGTTACACGGTGTCCTTTGATCGCGTTGCCGGGGAATCCGTCGCGCCACGCACGGTTTCACTCGAACCTCCACAGTTGCCTCAGCGAGTCTTGACCACTGCAACGAGTCTTTCGCGAACGAACGCCGACGATGGTCTGTGGCGGCTCAGCGTCGCAGCGGTGGATGAGGTGGGAAACGTCGGTGAGGCTCAATCCGTCGCCGTGCGGTTGAATAAGTACATTCCGAATACCCAGGTTTTCCGCATTGCGAGTGAGCGCGATATGCTCGGTCGCTATCGGCTGAGCGTTACCGGGCGCGGGTTTACGGCGAACGGGACGATCGATCGCTTGGTGCTCGATGTCGATGGTGTCGAGCCATACGACTATGTCTTCGAGGCCGACGCGGATTATCGTGTGACAAGCAATCGAGAGATTGCGGGCTTGGTGGTCGACGACGTAGATACCGGCAGCTATCGTCTCGGTCTCGACCATACGGAGCGGGGGATCTACTTCCCGCCCCGCCGGCTCTCGCTACGGGAAAGCGGCGTTATCACCTTCGGTGATTATACCGTGCGCTACGCTCCTGAGTTCAGTCTACGATCCCGGGCGTTGTACGTGTTTCAAGGCTCGTGGCTCCTCGTATGGGGCGTCGTCGCCATCATGACCGCGATTGCGGTATTGGCGTCATTAAGACTCGTCGGTGTGGTTCGGGATAGTCGGCAATTACAGCAAAACGTTCAGGCGCTTCTCGAAGGCGAACAGCTGTCCCTCGAGAAGAAGCGTCAGAGGTTAGAACAGATGAGACGAACAGGTATCGGACTCCGCGTGAAGTTCGCGCTCTTCGTGGTTGTCCTCGTCGTGTCGGTCGTCGTTGGTGTGGCGGTGGTACTGAGTAACGCATCCCTGGAGCGGCAACAGGCTACTCTTGGACGCGGGCTGGAGCAACGAATCGAGGTGCTGCTGCGCAGCGTCGCGAGTCGTGCGGAGAATGCAATGCTCAACCCCAACGAGAATCGCTTGGATCTGCAGTTACTCACAAACCAGAGTAACGTTATGGATGAGATCCTCTACGTCACGTTTACCGGACCGAATGTGAACGGGTCGGGCACAAACTATGTGTGGGCAAGTAACGACCCGGCGGTGAATCCGGAAGAGAGAAGGGCGGAGGAGCTGGAAGAGAACGTACCGCGAGAGCTCGATACCGCCAATTACGTCCCCGGAGAATCGCGGCTGCAGGACCCCGCTTCTGATGAAATCTCGACGCTCTTCGAGGATCTCAACGAGCAGGCGCGGCAGGCGCTCGGCGAAACGCCGCGTAACATCCAGGAACTGAACCAGGAATTGACTCAACTGGTCTTGCAGGGAGCCGCGGAGGACGATCCTGAATTGCGGAATCTGGACAACACGCGGCGCGAGCTCGAGTTGCAGCTCAACCAAACGTTGAATGAGATCGGGAGTGTTGTTCGGAGCACGCCGGAGCTCAATGCCCAGGATCTTCCCGAGGACCAGACACGGTTCGTGTTCTATACGCCGATCATGGCGTGGAACACAAATGAGGACCCGGAAGTTGCGCGCTACTATCGTGGTACGGTACGGATGGGCGTTTCCACCGAGCTGATTCTCGATGAAATCGCGGTTGCTCAGCGGGAGTTGTTGATCAGTACTGGTATCGTCGCGGCGGTGGCCGTTGCGGCCGGCATCGTTGGTGCGCTCGTGTTGGCGACGATCGTCGTTATTCCGATAAATCGCCTTGTACGCGGTGTCGAGTTGATTCGAGACACGGAAGACAAGGAGGAGCTCGGAGAGCACACGATCAACGTCCGCACGAGGGATGAACTGTCCGTGCTCGCCGAAACGGTGAACTCGATGACGCAAGGACTGGTTCGAGCCGCGGCTACTACCAAGGAGCTGACGGTCGGAAAGGAAGTCCAGAAGATGTTCATACCGCTTGAAGAGGACCAAAACGGACGTAAGATGACAACCGTGAACCAGGCCGAGGACGGAATCGAGCTGGCCGGGTACTACGAGGGCGCATCGGCGGTATCAGGTGACTATTTCCGGTATGACAAGCTTGACGATCGCTACTACGCCGTCATCAAATGCGATATCTCCGGTCACGGCGTTGCCGCCGCACTTATCATGGTACAAGTTGCCACCCTCTACACCTCGTTCTTTCGGGAGTGGTCCTCGAGACGAAAGAGTCAAAGCCTGACCGACCTGGTGGTACAGATCAACGACATCATTGAAAGCATGTCCTTCAAGGGCCGCTTCGCGGCTTTTACCCTCGGACTGCTGGATACTCAGACGGGTGAAATGACGATCTGCAACGCCGGCGACAACCTGATAGACGTTCTGGATGGTACCAGCGGACG
>CAYFQV010000128.1:0-3424 GCA_964345195.1 uncultured Spirochaetaceae bacterium | reverse complement strand
AATAAGATCGATGTCGGACAGGAGCGGGAGGAGTTCGGAACCTATCGGATCTATGAGGTAGTGGAAGCCGTTCAAAAGCAGATTGAGTACCGTCTCGAGCGTCTGTATGATCCGGACGGCTTGGACTTGGTCTTCGATTTTCGTGGTTGTGAACCGACGCCGGAAAACGTGGTGCTCGGGCTCTTCGCGGTAGAGAAGATATTCCGCCTTTACCGCCATCCGGAGGCGGGACGAGACGACCGGGTGAGGGTTGATACCAAAATTGACCGCTTTCTCCGACGCTACTTCCTGCAGTACGACGCGTACTTCCACCATCCGCTCGAGATCGAGGACCTGCCGGAATACCGCTATTTCTCGCATATTAGGGAAGACGAACAGGAGGACGACTTGACGCTGCTGGCCGTTCGTAAGCAGTGAAGCCGCGCTCCGTGACGGTCGATAAAGGAAGTATGAAACGTTGCAGTGTACTCGTAATAGTGCTCACCCTGTTGTTCTCCGCCTCGGCGGTAGCCATGACCGTGGTCAATCCGGGATCGAGCGTCCAATACTTCTTCGTGTCTGAGCTGGCGCCACGGGATATCAGCGTCGAGATAGCGGATCAGCGGGAGCTCGAGAACTACGTGCAGCGGAACATGTTCCGGATGCGCTACATTGCGCCCGGTGCTGCCCGACCCGCCGTCTCCGTACCGGCGGAAGGCGGGACACTCGTTGTGTTGCACGTGACCCCGGGAGCGGCGGAATACGAGGTTTCGTTTCATCCGATCGATCCCCGAACGCCTGAAGTGCACCCGCAGCCGGAAGGGGAGGCGCGATTTGCATCCGTTCAAGCCCTCGATATCCGCCTTCCGAGCACGCCGATTCGCATTGACAATCGCTACGTAGATTGGGAACGCGTCTCGGCGATTGCCGAGTTTTCCGAGGCAACCGCCCCGCAGACCTTTTTCCGACGGCTCCCTGAAGGCCAGGAAGAACCTCCACTGGCGGAGGCGCTCTCCTGGCCGAAGGTAGGGACGGAGCTGGATACCCTGAAGACGGCAGTGGGAGATGCCGCCCTTTACCTCCTTGCCTCGGCCACACGAGAGTTCGGGGAAAACACCTCAATCTTTGTGTACGCATACGCCGATCGGGATGCACCGCGAGCGGATTTCACCCTCGAAGTGCCCTTCGCCGCGAAGACCAACACCGTATTGCTTTGGGAGCCCGATCGGGATGCCCCCCGTGTTGTCGGGGATTTCGCGCGGGCGGGGCTTCTCGTGGAGGCGCGGGTATTCCTGAGCGAGCTTCCAATGGCGACAAGCGCGCTTGATTCAGCGACGGCATCGATAGATGTCTCGACGGCGTATCACTTCCCGAATCGCTTCGAAGAGTTCTTCCAGACCACGATCTTCCTGCGGGACGTGCCGCGGCGAGGAGCCGGGATGTGAGTAAACCGAGCCGCTTCTACTGCGAGAACTGCGGCGGTCAGGTTCGGGCCAACGCGAAGGTGTGCCCGCATTGCGGCCGTTTCTTTTCTGATGTCCGCTGTCCCTCGTGCGGCTTCACGGGCGATAGCAAACTGTTCGTGTTCGGATGTCCCAGTTGTGGCTATGGTGGAAGCAGCGACGGCGGTTCGGGCCGCGGACGTAGCGACGGAGTCGAGGTGTATGATCTCGATCAGATAGACCGGTTGGGACCGGCGGCGAGCCGCCGACGTGCCACCGGGGCGCCGCCGTGGATCTACTGGCTCGTCATGGCGCTTCTCGGGGTGTTTTTCGTGATCATGGCCGTGATCTACGTCAGATTGTAGGTGCCTATGCATGAACCGTGTCGATTAGGGAAAACGGAACATTGTCGACGGAAAGGCAGCTTTCCGGGAGGGCTCGGTATACAGCAACGCGTTGCTCGAGTTATAAGCGGGGCCGCGTTACTCGTGCTTGTTTGTAGTCCGCTGTTTCCGCAAGAGGCCGCCCAAGCTTCGGAATCACCCGGCGCCGCAGACGTGCCGAGTGGCTTCGCAGACATACGGCTCGGACTCGATCGCGAGCTTGTCCAGAGTCGGCTTCAAGGAAGCAGTTACTTCCTCTACCGCGGTGATCCCGATGTGAGCATGTTGCCGAGCACGAATCGTAGCGTTATTGAGACGGAAGGCCGGACCTTCGTTGATCGTGCCTTCTTTCAGTTCAGCGACAACGCCCTCTACATCATCATCCTTCAATTGAGCCGGGCCCGGATGGATCATTATACGGTCTATCAGACCTTAAGCGAACGTTACGGCGAGGCGGATTTCGTAGGACCACGGGAAATAAGCTGGGAATGGGAGGACGTACGCCTGAGCCTCGAGCGGCCGTTGACGGTCAAATATCTGGATCGTCCGGTCTTCGAGGCGCTCCGTGAAGAGGCTCAAGTTCAGCGCTCCATCCGGGAGGTTACCCGTGACAGTTTTCTTGGCGACCTGTAACGAAGGTCGACACTCGCTGGCACGATGGATAGGGCTGTTCCTGGCGCTCTTCGTCGGTACCGCCGCCGTACTACCCGGCTGCAGCAACGACCGCGCGGATGTTACGATTCGGATCGGATCCTATACCGTAAGCGCCGAAGTAGCGGACACGCCCGAGGCACGGCGCCGGGGGCTTATGCAGCGCGAATCGCTTCCACCGAATCGGGGCATGCTCTTCGTCTTCCCCGACGAAGAACCCCGGAGCTTCTGGATGCGCAATACCTCCATTCCACTCTCCATCATATATATTGATGCCGACGGCGTGATTGTCAGCATTCACCGGATGACTCCGTACTCCGAAGAGTCGGTGCCGTCGTGGGGAGCCGCGAAGTACGCCTTGGAGGTCAATCAGGGCGAGCCGGCTGCCAACGGCGTAAGAGCCGGCGACCGCGTAACACTGCCGGCGGGACTTAGCGCGGAAAGCCGGCGTCGCTAAGAGTTAAAACACGTCTCGGCTTGTAGTGTCCTTACCCCTTCGCTCGCCGGCCGGTACTAGAGCCGGCGGTCCACTCGCCGGCCCACCCGCCTGCAAACCGTAATAGACCCGCCGTTTGTGTTATCTCTCCTCTCCGGAATGTGCGCCCCCAGATGCGTTGTTCCGCAGCTCCTCCAGCTCGGGAAAGAGCTCGAGCGTCGGCTTCTCATTGTCGCCTTCCGGCTCATTCACAAGGACCTCGATCCGGCGTTCCACCTTCGACAAGTCCTTTTCAAGCGTCTTGGCCAGTTTGATACCCTCTTCGAAGGCGCCCACCGCCTCATCCAGGCTGATGTCTCCGTCGCGAATCCGAGAGACCAACTCCTCCAATCGTTGCAAGCGTTCTTCAAAACTCTTCATCATGAATCCTCGTGGTTTTTTGATGACCGGTTCGTAACATGTGTATGGAGCGAGTTCTCGGCGAACTCGACGGCTAGCTGTTCGCCGACATCAACGGCGAAGGCATCCGTCAC
>CAYFQV010000127.1:0-9128 GCA_964345195.1 uncultured Spirochaetaceae bacterium | reverse complement strand
AATGCCCGAGGGGAGACTCGAACTCCCACACCCGTAAGGGCACTAGACCCTGAACCTAGCGCGTCTACCAATTCCGCCACTCGGGCTTGAGCGTCGCTAAGAATAGCGCAGTGGATGAGGGCAGTCAAGGCGCACCGTCCCCCTGCCGGCCCACCGGCTCTTCGGCCGATCGGCGCCCGGTTACACGCCGCTCGGGCGCGTTCACAGCCGACATGAACACGCCCGAGCCGCTGCCCACGTAGCCGACTCGGACGCGCCCGACCCGAGCGCTTAGAACCGATCGTCGTCGCGTCGGTTGTCGCCGATCATGCCGGCGACCTTTTTGATACCCTTGTCGATTTGTGGCTTGAAGAAGTAGCCAAGGGCAATGCCCACGATGATCCAGAAAATCATTCCGTCTCCTCCTTGTTGATGGAGATCTTGTAGCCCTCTCCCTCGTTCGGCCGATCCTTGGGTGGAACCGTTACGCGGAGGATACCGTTTTTGAAGACTGCTTCGGAAGCCTCTCGGTCGAACTTATCTTCCGGAACGTAGTAGCGCTGATCGTGAAAGGGTTTAACCTTCAATCGGCGCTTGAGGAAGTGGACGTTCTCGTCCGGCTCCATCTCGGGAGGCGGCGTCGCTGAAAGCATCATGTAATCGCCTTTGAACTGCAGATCAATGTCACTCTCTCGAAAACCCGCCAGCGCGAACTGGAAAACCATTGTCTTGTCATCCGACATGTAGATGTTGACCGGTGGGTAGGAATACGAGGGATAGAAGTCCCACTGAGCATCCCAGTTGAATCCCTTCTCCCGGGGGTCGAAGCCCGTCTTCTCACCGAATACGGCACCGAGATCTTCGGCGGCGGAAAAAATCTGATCCATCATCCGGCCGAGACTGTCAAAATCACGCTGTTTCATAGAACAACTCCTTGAGCATACGCTCCAATTCTTCGTGTGCCCTGCGTTGCAGCGACACGGCACCGAGGCAACGCCGCCGGTGAGGCGTCTGTCGACCGCCTAGTCCCAGTATAGCAAACGATGTGCCAGGCGTCCTATCGAAAACGGCCCGTGTCGCCCGCTAATATTTAAATTGTTTAAATGTAGTGCTTTGCGATGGAAGAGATTCGCACCAGGCGACGGGTTCTCCGGGGTTCCACGGCGCCGCAACGAGGCGTTCAGCCCGCTCGCGGAGGCCCTTGGGGCGGCGTCACGGCGCCGCCGCCCCAATTCGTGACGTATTGCACGATTCTCCGGGTCGTTTCGACCCAGTTTCGGCCCGGGTGTCATGCATCGTCCTTCCTGCTATACTGCGCGCCACGAGATCCACATGCGCGTTTTATTTATTGGAGAAATCGTCGGCAAAGCGGGTATCTACTGCGTTAAGACTCTCCTGTCGAGTTTCCGAAAGCAGCACGCCATCGACTTCGTGGTCGCGAACGGAGACGGCGCGACAAACGGCTTCGGAATTGGGAAAAACCACTCTATCTACCTCCGGAAGCTCGGCGTAGACGTCATTACCGGCGGTGATCAGATCTACTACAAGAAGGATATGGTGGACCATATTGCCCACGCGTCCTACATCCTGCGGCCGGCCAACTTTCCGCCGGGAAACCCTGGACGCGGATGGCGGACCTTCACGATCGGCGAGCGCAAACTAGCGGTTATCTCCCTCCTTGGACAGTCCGGCTTTAGTAGGGTACACTTAAGCAATCCGTTTACATTTCTTCCGGAACTGGTGGACCGTGCGCGAAAGGAAACCGACACGGTGTTGGTGGACTTCCATGCGCTTACCACCGCGGAGAAGAACAGCATGTTTCACCTGGCCGACGGTCTCGTAACGGCGCTGCTCGGAACTGGGCAACGTGTCGCGACCGCCGACGAAACGGTGCGTGATCGCGGTACCGCGACGATCTGTGACGCGGGTCGTACGGGTAGTATGGACGGCGTGGCCGGCCTGGACTCCGCTGTAGAGATCCAGAAGCACATCACGCAAATACCGGAACGCTCGCAAGAGGCCTGGAAGAACTTGATGTTGAACGGGGTAATTGTGGATATCGGTGAAGGTGCGGCGGCGCGGAGTATTGAGCGCGTTGCGGTACCTTGTGAGGAGCCTGAGAATGATAGAGAGAGCCCGCGTCCTGCGAGTTGACGGCGACCAGGTTGTACTTGCCTGTGATGATAGCGCGTGTGAGGCTTGTCCAGCCTCTCAGGCGTTCTGCAGCCCGAGGGTTCGAGAGTTTACGGCGAATAACTCGAAAGGCGTTTCCCTTAGCCCGAACCAGCTGGTGGATGTGTTCGTGCATCCCGGAAAGGCGATCTGGGCCGGCTTCACGGTCCTGATCATGCCGCTCATCCTCTTCGCGCTCGGGTACTTCCTGGGCGAACAGGTCCTGGGAACCGGCCGCGAGGTGGCGGCCATGCTTATTGGTCTCGGTGCTCTGGGCGTCGGTTTCGCCATGAGCTATGGCTATCACCAACTCCGCAAGGGAAAAGATATGCCGGAAGTGGTGGGTATTGCCGCCCGCACAACGACGGTGCCGAACCTCAACCCCGGCCGGAGCTGAGCTCGTACAGCTCTCACCGCTCCCACGGCAAGCGAGTGCACTCCGCGGGCCTAGCCCTTCTGCGCTCGAACGATTTCTGCCATCTTAGATGCGATCTCGTGAAGTGGAAGCTGATACTGAATGTGGCCCATTTGATAGGCTACCTTCGGCATTCCGTAGACGACGCTGCTCGACTCATCCTGCCCAATGGTTGCGCCTCCGCGTTTGCGGATAGCGCCGATCTCGGCGGCGCCGTCACGGCCCATCCCCGTCATAATGACGGCCAGACTGTGGTTCCCGTAGGCGGACGCCACCGACTCGAAGAGCACGTCCACCGACGGCCGGTGTCCATTTCGCGGCGGATCTTGTCCCACATGTACGAGTCCCGATAGGGAGCGTCGTTCCACGGTGAGGTGATGATCTCCCGGTGCAATTAGCACGCGGTCGGGTTGCAGGAGATCGCCGTCCTCTGCTTCCTTTACGTCGAGCGGACAGATGCGATCGAGACTCTTGGCAAACTCGGCGGTGAAGCCGGCGGGCATGTGTTGCACCACTACAATCGGCACGCCGATGCTCGGTTCCACCTGTGCGAATATCTTCCGCAGAGCGTTCGGTCCGCCGGTCGATATTCCGAGAGCGATTAGCTGAATTTCCCCCGTTGCGGCTTCGGGTTGCGCCGGGCTATGTGCATTGGTGTGGGTTGGGGTGGCGGTTGCATGTCCGTGGGATTGAGCGCTTTCCTGTGCATGCTCAACGCCGACGTCTTCCGGCGCGACGGGGCGCGGTGGAAGTGCGCCGCCGCTTCGGCTTCGGTGCTTGCGGCCGTGTCCGCGCACGGTCTCGATCAGATGGGCGCCGACCTTGTGCACGTCCACGGAAACCGAGCCCGACGGCTTCAGAATGAAGTCCGAAGCACCAAGGGAGAGAGCGTCCATAGTCACCTTGGCTCCGCGCTCCGCAACGGATGAGAGAATCACGACGGGCACATCAATGTGTTGTTTTCGGCGCTCCTCCAGAAATTCGAGACCGTTCATTTCCGGCATCTCAATATCGAGGACAATAATGTCCGGCTGCAGCTTCTGCAGTTTCTGCAGCGCAAAACGTCCATTCATGGCCGTACCGACGACGGTAATGTCGGATTCAGCGTTGAGCATTCGTGAGACGAGATTGCGCATGAGCGCCGAGTCATCGACTATGAGAACTCGAATCGGTGATTTCGCCACGGTCAGCCAACCTTCTTTCTGTATATGGAGCCCCAATCCGTCCGGAAGAACTCGAAGCCGGTATTCATGCCGAAGAGGGACTCGGAGTGTCCAATAAATAGATACGAGTGCGAGCTCATTGCGTCCCAGAAGCGACTGACAGCCGCCTTTTGAGCCGGTTCGTCGAAGTAGATAAGCACGTTCCGACAGAAAACTACGTCCAAACCACGGAGTCCGCTATCATTCTTCAAATTGTGGTAATCGAAGCGGATGACCTGTTTGAGTTGGTCCGATGCCTGATAGCCTCCATTGCGCGGGATGAAGTACTTGTCGAGAAAATGCTGCGGCACGCCCTGCATCCGGGTTTCCGGGTAGTAGCCTTCCTTGGCGATCATCAGCGACTTCAGACTGATGTCCGAGGCGACGATTTCTAAAGTGAGACCGGGAGGGAGTTGTTCCAGTGCAACCATGGCGACCGTGTACGCTTCCTCTCCGGTAGAGCACCCTGCGCTCCATAGACGGAATGTGCGATCTCCTCCGCCGCGCTTGCGACTCACTATCTCGGGAACGACGAACTTCTCAAAAGTCTCAATGTGCGAGGCGTTACGGAAAAAGCGGGTGAGATTCGTAGTAACGGAGTCCAGGAGTACCTTGAGCTCCTCATTATCCTTGCGGATGCGGCTGTAATACTCCGCAAGCGTATCCACACCGGCGACGCGCAGTCGTTCCCGTAGCCGACTTTCGAGAATCGACCGGTTCGAGCTTGAGAAGTGAATACCGCTTGCCTCGTAAATGAGGTCACGAAACTTTTGAAAATGCGTATCATCCAAGAAATTCGACATTCCCACTCCGGGAGGCGCGAAACGTGCTCCAATCTAGGCCGTTCGAAACGGCGCTGTCAAGAATTGTTCCGATAGAATCGGAGGTATTCGGTTTTCGCTGCACTGAGTGCTATATTTGACAGAAGTATGAAGCCTGGATGGGACACTGTCGAACTAAAAGGTTTGAGCTTTGTGCGAGCTTCTCAAGCACCGCACGTGCTGTTGGGGATAGCGGCCGAGCAGCGCGTGGTCATGATACCTGTGGGAATGCACGAAGCCCAAGCGGTCCTCGAAGCCCTCGACCCGGATGTTCCGGCCGACACGGCCTATGATGTGGTATCGCAACTGATCGCCGCGGAGGGGCTCTCCCCGCAACATCTGGAGATCGATCGCTCTCAGGCAGGTGATCTCGTAGCCGGGTTTACCTACGGAGATGCGCGGCGGCTCGATCTGTCCGCCGGTCGGGGGCTGGCGCTCGCAGCCAAGGTGGGCGTGCCGGTGTACATGCGCCGAGGCGTCGCCCGAAGCTTGAGTGTGGCTCTGAAAGACGCGGACGTGTCGAGCTCAGAAATGTTCTTCGCACCCCCGTCTTTCGGAAACGACCACCGCTAGTTACCGTCGGTAATGGATACGCCGAACTACTCGCTTGTTCACCAAGCACACATTATTAGGCCACGGAACGACACAATTCTGCCGCATAACACGCGCATTCAGGTCGGCGTCCGTTGTTTTTCCCGGTTTCGTTGACATGTCCTTCCGGCACCAGGATAATTCTCGAGCATGAAGAACTATATCTTCGTTACCGGCGGCGTGTGCTCCAGTCTCGGCAAGGGGATCGCCGCGGCCTCCATCGGCAGTTTGATGGAGTGTCGGGGCTTGCGCGTCCGCATGGTAAAGATCGACCCGTACATCAATGTAGATGCGGGAACCATGAGCCCGTATCAACATGGGGAAGTCTACGTGACGGATGACGGCGCGGAGACGGACCTCGATCTCGGAAACTACGCCAGGTTCACGAACGCGCCGATCGCGAAAGAAAGCTCCATAACCACCGGTCAGATCTATCAAGAAGTTATCCAGCGTGAGCGTGAGGGACGCTACCTGGGCCGTACGGTGCAGGTCATTCCTCACATCACTGATCGCATTAAGCAACGCATTCTGTCGGTCGGCGAGCAGCCGGATGTGGATGTAACCATTGTGGAGATCGGAGGCACCGTCGGCGACATTGAGTCGTTTCCTTTTCTGGAAGCCGTGCGCCAAATGATTCACGAGATCGGGCACAACCATGTCATCTCCGTCCACGTCACGCTGATTCCGGAGGTGGCGGGGGGAGAGCTCAAGACCAAACCGACCCAGCACTCGGTGAAGGAGCTTCGGGAGATCGGCATCCAGTCGGACGTTCTGCTGTGTCGCGTTCCCCAGATGCTCTCGGATGACTTGCGTCGAAAGATCGCGCTTTTCACGAACGTCCCCTACGAAGCCGTGATATCGGCGTACGACGTTAAAACAAGTATTTACGAGATCCCCATGGCCTTCTACCACCAAGGCTTGGATACCATCGTCATGGATCTTCTGCATTTGGAAGCCGGAAACGCCGAGTTGGATGAGTGGCAACACGTTTCCGACGTGATCGGAAGTGCTGAATCCCGTGTTCGCATTGCCGTCGTGGGGAAGTATATTGAGCTTAATGACTCGTACAAGTCGGTGGACGAGGCGCTGTTTCACGGCGGCATTGCCAACGAGACGGTGGTGGAGCTCGTTAAACTGGACTCCGAGCGGCTCGAGCGCTTGGAGGATATCGGAGCTGTCCTTGCAGATGTCGATGCCGTCCTCGTGCCGGGAGGGTTCGGCAGTCGCGGAATCGAAGGTATGATCCGTACGGCGGAGTACGCGCGCACCCATGGAGTGCCCTATTTCGGCATTTGTTTGGGTATGCAGGTTATGGTCATCGAACACGCCCGGCACCGTATGGGCCTCGCCGAGGCGAATAGTACCGAGTTCATTCCGGATAGCCCCGCGCCGGTCGTGAGCCTGCTGGAGGAGCAAGTAAACGTGAAGAACTACGGGGGGACCATGCGCTTAGGGGCTAACAACTCCCGTCTTCTGGCGGATGCCCGTATTCGCGACATCTACGGCGCGGAAGTGATTTCCGAGCGTCACCGTCACCGCTACGAGGTCTCCAACCAGTATCGACGTCAGCTTGATGAAACGGGACTCCGTGTGGCGGCGGTCACCGAGGACGATGCGCTTGTCGAATCGGTAGAGTGGGCGGGGCATGATTGGGGACTCGGCGTACAGTTTCACCCGGAGTTCAAATCAAAGCCCATAGCGGCGCATCCGCTCTTTCGCAGCTTTGTAGCTGCCGCGGTCGATCACGCCGGCCGCCGCGGGGCACAGGCTGATGACGGAGCAAGCCGTCACCCCTCACTCGTGGGACACGGAAGATAGGGGTGATCATGTCGCGAGGTATCTACGCGCCGGGGACCGGATGGATTCGCGGCATCCCATTGATAAGCGCCTTCCTTACACTGTTCGCGGCATGCAGCCTTGATTATGAGGCCGGGCGTATTGCCCAAGAACGTCCCGAAGACCTGCCCGAGACCATACTCTACGAATCCTCTTACACCATTGAGCGCAGCAATAACCGCGTCCTGCAGTTCACCGCGGAGCGGGTAGAGAGCTACCCGGAACGAAACACGCAGCTTCTGTACGGTGTTGCCTTCGAAGAGCGCAATGACGCCGGAAAAACACTCAGCTCCGGTCAAGCCAACGAGGCTGAGTACTTCGGCGAGTCCGATGATGTCCGCCTCGACGGCGACATTCGGTTCCGCTCCGAGGCGGAGGGCGCCGAGGTGGAGGCTGAGTACCTCTACTGGAGTGACGAAGATAGCAGCTTGAGCAGCCGCGAGTCCCAACGGGTAACGGTGATTCGCGACTCCGGATCTCGGATCACCGGCTTGGGCTTCGTCGCGGATACACGCTTGAAGGAAGTCTCCTTTTCCGGAGATGTTTCCGGCCGCCTCGTGACGGATGACGGCGATTCTTCGAAGGGCTTTGACTCAAACCCCTCCACCACGGAAAATTCCACCACGGAAAACCTCGATACGAGTAGCGCCCGCAATGAATGAACGGCGAGTACGTCGCTCTCGTTTCGGAGGGCGTTTCATTCTCCCCGCCGCCGGACGAGAAGCGGTGGCACTGCTGTTGTACGTGGTTCTACTTTTCGTTGCTGTGGCGCCGGTCGCCGGTGAGACCTTCGAGTTTTCAAGTGATCGAACCTCCATCGTTTTCGCCGAAGGCCGGGAACGCACGGTGCTCTCCGGCAACGCGCGGGTGGTCTCCGACCGGACGGTGATCGAAGCGGAAACGATCGAAATCTTCGGTGAAGACTTTCGCTACGCCACGGCCGAAGGCACCGTGCGCGTTGAGGACCTGGACCGCGGGATCCGGCTCGAGAGCCGTACTCTTTTTTTTGACCGAGAGGCGGATATCCTCCGCGCCGAGGGGTCCGCCGTGATGGAAGACCTGGACAACGAGCTCGTTGTGAAGGGAGATGTTATTGAGCACCGCACGGAGGAAGAGCTGAGCACCGTTCAGGTCGGAGTGCGCATACTCGGCGAGGATCTTACGGCCCGAGGAGAGTTTGCCCGATACCAGCGAGAAACCCAGGAGCTCGAGCTTTCCGGGCTTCCGGTGGTCTTCTGGAAGGGGGATGAGTACCGCGCCTCGCGCATCGTCATGAATATTGACACCGAGGATATCTCCCTTCAAGGCGAAGTCCGCGGCTCGGTGACGACGCAGGAGCAGGAAGCCGACTCGGAAGAGACTGAGCGGGGTGACGGAGGTGAGTGAAAAAGAAGAGGGCGTCGCCGACGGGCTCGCGGTTCGCGAGCTCGAGAAACGCTTTGGGCGACGGACCGTCGTAAACGGCGTCGGCTTCAACATGCACCGAGGCGAGGTGGTCGGCTTTCTCGGCCCCAACGGTGCCGGAAAGACAACGGTCTTTTACATGATTGTCGGCTTCATTAGCCCTAATCAGGGGCGGATCTACCTCGACGGCACGGATGTCACGCGGTTTCCCATGTACCGTCGGGCTCGTCTCGGAATCTCTTATCTCCCTCAGGAAGCGTCGGTGTTCCGCAAGCTCACGGTTGAGCAAAATGTCTGGGCTATCCTGGAAACCCGCTCGGATCTGTCTGGGCGAGAAAAGCGTGCGAAACTGGATGAGCTTCTCGAAGAGCTGGGGGTTCTCTCCAATCGGAAACAAAAGGCCTACACGCTCTCCGGTGGCGAACGTCGGAGGACCGAGATTGCACGATCCCTTGCAATAGAGCCGAAGTTCCTTCTCCTGGACGAGCCCTTCGCGGGTATCGATCCAATTGCCGTCTACGATATCAAAACCATTATCGCGGATCTCTCAAAGAAAGGAATCGGCGTCCTTCTGACCGACCACAACGTTCGCGACACGCTCGAGATCACCGATCGGTCCTACATCATTAAGGATGGGAAGATCGTCGTAGCGGGCTCCCGTGAAGACGTGATGCAGAACGAGATTGCTCGAAAGGTCTACTTGGGCGA